>NZ_JBWKCJ010000029.1:0-113626 GCF_056436545.1 Streptomyces sp. NPDC043738
GGAACCCCCACCTCCACTCCCTCACCGTTCTGGCGCGCGTCGTGGCGCCCCCCCCCCGCCCCCCCCTGCTTGGCGCGCCCGCCTCCGTTGTCTTTCTCCCCCCCCCTTCGCCCCCCCCCCCCCGGGCGGCCGCGTCGCCCATGGGATCGGGCGACACGCCTGGGGCCCGTCCTGGAGCCCGTCCGGTGGATCAGGGTCGGCTGGGCCCCAGGCTCGTCGGATGGGTCCAGGCCGGTCGGCTGGTCCCTAGGAGCGTGGGTCAGTATTCGCCGTCGTGTGGGTCCAGGTGATCTCGAAGTACCTGACGCGTTCATCTTGTCCGGCCGGCTGCATGCCGACTGCCATCATGACGTGCTGGGACGCGATGTTGTCGTGGTGGGCGTCGCCCTTCACACAGGTGACACCGCGTGACCGCGCGAACAGCAGCAGTCCGCGGAGGGCTTCGGAGGCGTATCCCTTGCCTCGCGCTGACGGGATGATGCACTTCTCACTCACACCGGCGCGCAGGTCGACGCGGACGCTCCCACCGCTACCAAGATCCCGCGCGACGGCCTCGTAGCCTGGCTGCGTGACCTGAGGACGGCCGCGCAGGCCGGTACCCACGACGGCTGGAACTGACGGGCCGACAGCACCTCACCGGGCAGACCGGCTCATCCGGCGGTTGTAGCGTGGCCGGATGAGGAGCGACGGATATCGGGACGTGGCCGAGGCCGCGTGGTCGTGGGTGCTGGACCACGTGCGCGAGGACGAGGGTCCATGGCTCGTGGAGACGGTGGTGGAGGGCGCTCCGGAAGCCCCGTCACCGGCAAAGGACCGCGACTCGCTGTACGCGGGAATCGCCGGCCTGGCCCCGGTGCTGGCCGAGATCGCGCAGTACCGGGAACTGAGCGCGACGGAAGCGGCACTGGCGACCGGCATCGTGACCAGGCTGTCGGCACAGGCCGGGCGGCGGACGGAGCCCTCGCTGTACGACGGCCTCGCAGGCGACGCGACGGCGCTCAGACTGCTCGCTCCGGGCGAGGAAGCCGTGGCGCTGCGGCGGCTGGCCGTCCTGGCCACCGGCGACGGATGGAAGACCACGCTCGATTTCGAGCCGGGCTCCGACGCGCCCCTGACCGACGTCATCATGGGGACCGCGGGCGTGGTGATGACGGCGGTCTGGGCGAAGAGCGAGTTCACCGAGGTGATCGCGACGACGGGAGGCGAGGCCCTGCTGCGGGCGGCGGACCGTACGGACGCGGGCCTCGACTGGGGCATGACGCCGGGGAGACCGTCGAGGGCGCCGAACTACTCGCACGGAACGTCCGGGGTCGCGGCCGCACTGGCGGTCGCGGGCGCCGCCCTGGACCGCGAGGACTTCGTCGAGGCCGCGGTGGAAGGCGCCCGGCACGTCCTCTCGGTGGGGTCGTTGAAGGACGCGGGCTTCGTCGTCCCGCACACGATCCCGCCGTCGCGCCGGGAGGTGGAACCGGTGACGTACACGTGGTGCCACGGCCCGGCGGGTACCTCGCACCTGTTCACCGCGCTGGCGCACGCAGGGGTCACCGAGGTGGCGGGCCACCACGTCGACGAACTGCGGCAGCGCTGTCTGACCTCGATCCTCACCTCGGGTCTGCCGGAACGCCTCCGTCCCGGTTTCTGGGACAACGACGGCCGCTGCTGCGGAACGGCAGGCGTCGGAGACGTCCTGCTGGACGCCGCCCAGGACTGCCGGGCGCCGGAGAGGAGGCAGACCCTGCTGCGGGCCGCGCACCGCATGGGCGATGCGCTGGTCGACCGGGTCGTCAGGGACGGCGCGGGCGCCCGTTGGCGCTTTCTGGAACACCGCGAGGACCCGCCGCTGCTGCCGCCCCGGACGACGTGGATGCAGGGCGCGGCAGGCATCGCGGCCTACCTGCTGCGCCTCGCCCGGTACGGCGAGATCGGCCCCGACGCCCCGGTCGTGGACCGCCCGGACCAGTGGTGGGCGGTACCGGCACACCTGCGCAGTACCCGGACGGAATCATGAGCGAGTGACCTCATTCGAGACAAGTAATCCATAACGATCTCAGCAAAGCTGACAACGACCACGCACGAGGGCCCGCGGCGACCCACTGGCGCTTCGCGATCTTTCATGCGAGATGATCTCGATATGCGTGGTGGGGATGGACTGTTCGAGGCCGAGCCGTTTGAGAACAAACGGTCTCGGGGCGGTCCGGCGGTGGTGGACAAGACGTTTCGGGCCTCCGATCCGCACCAGGTCCTGCTGCTGCCCCCGTCGCTGGACGACTGGCTGCCCGAGGACCACCTCGCCCGGTTCGTCGCCGACCTGGTCGACGAGGTGCTCGACCTCTCGCCGGTGCGGGCGGACTACACCGAGCAGCGCGGCTACCCGCCCTACGATCCCCGGCTGATGCTGCGGCTGCTGATCTACGGCTACACCACCGGCGTCCGCTCCTCGCGGGCGATCGAGCGCAAGTGCACCGACGACGTCGCATTCCGGTTCCTGGCCGCCGACCACGCCCCGGACTACCGCTCGATCGCCCGGTTCCGCCGCCGCCACCTGGATGCCCTCGCCGACCTGTTCACCCAGTCCCTGTACCTCGCGCAGAAGCTCGACATGGTCAAGATGGGCCGCGTCGCCGTGGACGGCACGAAACTGGCGGCCAACGCCTCCAAGCACAAGGCGATGAGCTACGGCCGCCTGGTCGACAAGGAGGAGCGCGTCGAGGCCGAGATCGCCGCGCTGGAGGCCAAGGCCCACGCGCTGCTGGCCGACGCCGAGGCCACCGACACCGCCGAGGACCAGACCTTCGGCCCTGACGGCAAGGACGTGGACCTGCCCGCCGAACTCGACCGCCGCGAGAAGCGCCTGGCCAGAATGCAGCCCGCCCGCGCCCAGATCGAGGCCGAAGCCGCCGACAAGGCACGCCGTCACGCCGAGGAGAAGGAACGCCGCCGCCAGGAGCGGGCCGGCACCAGCGACGAGCAGGCCGTCACCGACGCCGCACAGCAGGCCGCCGCGAAGGCGCGTCCGAAGCCCAAGGCGCAGGCCAACTTCACCGACCCCGACTCGCGGATCATGAAGAACAGCGACGGCGCCTACATCCAGGCATACAACGCCCAGGCCGTCGTGGACGAGAAGCACCAGGTCATCACCGCTGCCGACGTGACGACCAACCCCTCCGACGCGCTGAACTACACCACCATGCTCGACCAGTCGGCCTGGAACACCGGCCGCCACCCCAAGCAGGCGCTGGTTGACGCCGGCTACTGCTCCGAGGCCAATCTCAACGCCGCGAGGGACCGTCAACTGGTCTGCGGCACTGACACGTTCATGGCCACCGGACGCCTGGCACACGACGAGCAGGTCCCGCCCGCACCGCGTGGACGGATACCAGCGAACGCCACGCTGAAGGAGCGGATGGCCCGCAAGCTGCGGACCAAGCCCGGCAAGGCCGCTTACAGTCGCCGCAAGGCCATCGTCGAACCCGTCTTCGGCCAGATCATGACCTGCCAGAACGGCCGCCAGCTCCTCCTGCGCGGCGAAGACGGCGCCCGCGGCGAGTGGCGCCTGCTGGCCGCCTGCCACAATCTCCGCAAGATCTTCCGACACACAGGAACCGCCGGACTCGCCGCCATGGTCGGCTGATCAGCGGGGCCGGCCCCGTCACGGTCCGACCAGGCGGCACACCTGACGGGCAGAACCCCCATCCCGGGGCTCACAGACGGCGACCGGGCGACCGCGACTGATCCCACCGCTCACGGCCACTCGGCCAGCTGCCTGTTACTGACCCATGCTCCTAGGCGGCTCGCAGTTCCTCAAGGCGCATGAGGTCGTCGTGGACCGAGCGGCGTTCCTCGGTGGTGAGGCGGATGGCGGTGGCCTCGCGCAGTGCGGACGCCGCGCCGTCTTCGTCGCCGAGGCGCCGGGCGGTGTCCGCGCGCAGGATCAGAAGGCGCAGTCGTTGCACTGGCGTGGGGTGCTCGTCCTCAAGGGCCAGTGCCCGGTCGATGATCTTTGCGGCTCCCGTCAGGTCCTCTTTCGAGTCCGCGAGGAGCGACGCATGGTGAAGGGCCCGTGCGAAGGTTTCCTTGGGCGCGGGGCGGTGGTGCGGGTCCTCGCTCGTCTGCTGGCCGATGCGGAGGCAGTTTCCGCCCGGGTCGGACATGAGGAACTGCCGGGTGCCGTACGAGGTGTCCTTCAGCGGCCCGATGCGCGGTAGGCCGCGGGTCGGGAGTCGCCCGTACGCCGCCTTGAGGGCGGTCTTGAAGGTCTCGTACAGGCCGTCGACGTCATGGGTCCGGACGTAGCAGGTGCTGTAGGAACCGGCCGGGTCGTAGTGCTTCATCCCGAAGAACTGGAGCTGGATGCCGCCGCGTTCGACGACGGCGTAGGGGTTGGGGCTCTTCTGCTGGAACGTCACCTCAAAGCCGAGGACGCCGTAGAAGTCGAGCACGGGCTGGATGGTGCGGCACGGCAGGATCGGAATGGTCTGTTCGCTGATGTCGCTCGCATCTGTCACATCTCAGACTCTAGTCAAAGTTGACTAGAGTCTCTAGAAGAGTGAAGGGAAAAGGGAGGGGGAGGGGAGTGAGGAGGGGCGTGGCCGCCGCCAGTGAGGGCGGCGGCCAGCTGCCTACGCCTTCCAGCGCACCGGCAGCTGCTCCGTTCCCCGGATGAGCATCCCGGAGCGCCAGGTCAGGGCGTCGGGGTCGGTGTCCAGCGCGAGGTCGGGGCAACGCTCCAGGAGGGACCCGATGGCGATGCGTGCCTCCAGACGGGCCAGCGGGGCTCCGAGGCAGAAGTGGATGCCGTGGCCGAAGGCGGCGTGGCCGCGGGCGTCGCGGGTGATGTCGAAGTCGTCGGCGGCCGCGAAGCGTTCGCGGTCCCGGGAGGCGGAGGCCAGGGCGACCAGCACGTTCTCGCCGGCGGGGATCCGGGTACCGGCGATGTCGACCGGCTCCGCGGTGAAGCGCCACGTGGCCGTGGCCACCGGGCCGTCGTAGCGGAGCATCTCCTCCACAGCGTTGTCCAGGAGCGAGTAGTCGGCCCGGAGGGCGGCCAGTTGGGCGGGGTGCTGCAGCAGGGCGCGCACGCCGTTGGACAGCAGGCTCACGGTCGTCTCATGGCCGGCGACCAGCAGCAGGAACGCCGTGCCGACCACCTCCTCGCGGGAGAGCTGGTCGCCGTCCTCGTCGCTGGTGCGGATCAACGCACTGAGCAGGCCGTCGCCGGGGCTGTGGCGCGTGGCTTCGATGAGATCGACGAGGTACTCGGACATCGCGAGACTCGCCGCCTGCACCGCCTGCTCGCTCGTCGGCGCGACCAGCTCGTTCGACCAGCGGCGAAACGCCTCCCGGTCGATGGTGGGCACGCCGATGAGCTCGCAGATGACGGTCATCGGCAACGGGAAGGCGAGCGCCGCCACGAGATCGGCACGGCCGTCCGGCGCGGCGAGCATCGCATCGAGCAGCTCGTCGGTGATCTGCTGCACCCGCGGCCGGAGCGCCTCCACTCGGCGGGGCGTGAACTCCTTGGCCACCAGCTTCCGCAGCCGGGTGTGATGCGGCGGGTCCGCGTCCAGCATGTTCGTGAACAGTGCCGATTCCTCGCCCGCCTCGCCCAGCAGGCCGGACCGGCGCCAGTTCTTGCTGATGCGGGGGTCGGTCAGCGCGGTCCTGACCGCCTCGTGTCCGACGACCAGCCACGCCTCCGGCCCATCGGGGATCCGCACACGGTGCACCGGCCCCTGGGCGCGCAGCTTGGCGTAGTACTTATATGGGTCCGCGGTGAAGTCCGCACCGAAGGCGCCCAGATCGACGATGTCCCGCATGCCTTGCCTGCCCGCTCTCTCGAATTCCGGCGAAGTCCGTCACCCGGCTCTCTTCAGCACCGTACGTACATCAGGTGGCATCAGCATCCGCCCGGCGGAGGAGCCGCATCGGGCCATGTCCTCCGCACACAGTGCGCGGCCGTCGTCCTGTCGTCGCGTCGGATGCGGTCGCCGTACCGACGCGGTCGCCGTACCGGGCGCGGTCGTCGTACCGGATGTGGCCGTCTTGCCGTATGGGGTCGTGGTGCCGTCCGGAGGAACGGCGACAGGAAGACGGCCGGTCCGAGCCCGTCGTGTCGGGAGCGGCGGGGCGTGGCTCGTTCAGCAGCGGGCGTGGGCGGTGATGTCCGCGCTGAACTCGTCGATCATCGCGGGGGTGACGGTCGGCCGGCACTGGGCGATGGCGGCGAGATAGTCCTCGGTGCTCGCGCCGAGCCGCCCGTGTACGGCCGAGCCGACGCCGACCGCCTCCAGGTCCCGCTCGAACGAGGCCTGGGCCGCCACCCGGGCGGCGTGCTCGATGTCGGCCGGGGTGAACAGCTCGCTGGCCGCCACCAGCGCCGCCACATCCACATCGGCCCGGCCGTCCGTGTACCGGGACCAGATCGCGGAGCGGGCCGCCGTGTCCGGCGTACCGATCGGGATCAGGTAGTCGAACCGGCCGGGGCGCAGGAACGCCGGGTCCAGCGAGCGGATCGAGTTGGTCGCGCACACCAGCAGCCGCTCGTCCCGCTCCCGGAAGCCGGGTATCAGCTTGAGCAGCTCGTTGGTCACACCGTGCAGTCCGCCCGGCTGCGCGGGCTCGTGGCGGACCGGCGCGATCTCCTCGACCTCGTCGATGAAGACGAGCACCCGCTCCAGCTCCGCGATGCGGGCGAACGCGCTGCGCAGCGCCGCCGCGAGATTGCCCTCATCGGCCAGCCGGGACGGGAGCAGCTCGACGAACGGCCAGCCGAGCTTGGCCGCGATGCCCCGCGCGAAGGTGGTCTTCCCGGTCCCCGGGGGGCCGAACAGGGCGATCGCGCGCGGCGGCCGGACCCCGTGCCGGGCGGCCCGCTCCGGCTCCGCCAGCGGCAGCACGACCCGCCGTTCGATCAGGTCCTTCTCGGCTTCCATGCCGGCCACCTTGGCCCACAGATCGGCGGGCAGGAAACGTCCGCCGAGGTCCTCCAGGAGGCTCGCCGCGGGCCCGTGGTGCGGTTCGACCTTCTCGAAGTAGGCCACCGCCGGCTGACGCGTATAGCCCGCGTTGAGCAGGCCCTCTCCGAGCAGGTCCTCCTCCGGCAGCACGTAGGCGATGCGGCTGACCCGGGCGGCGATCAGCCGCCGCTCCAGCTCGACCAGCAGCGCGCTCGCCAGCCCCCGGCCACGCCATGCCGACGAGATCGCGATCCGCATCACCCAGCCCCGCTCACCCGCCACACACGCGAGCGCGGCCCCGATGGGGGCACCCTGGTGGACGGCCACCACGGCGGGCTGCCGCGAGGTCAGGGCGCTGATGCACTCGGCGAGCGAGAAGACGGACTCCTGGCCGAGCTCGGCGGTGGAGTCGATCAGGTGGACCACTTCGGCGAGATCCTTCTCGCGGTAGTCGTGGATGAGCCAGTTCACCGGTACCGCCCCTCGTGGTGATGGTGATGGTGATGGTGATGGTGGTGATGTGGTGGCAGCGAGGCTAGGGGCGATGGGGGAGTGGGGCCTGCTCCACCGTGCACAATCCGGGGCGCGGACCGCTACGGTCCGTATGTAGCCAGATCCGATGCGACGGATCTTCGACCGGCAGCGGTCCCCGGGGCCCGGTCCCCGGGTCCCGATCCCTGGGTCCCGATCCCCGGTCCCCGGGCCGCCCGAGGGACTGCCCCGCCGCCTGTGACGGGCGGGAATCCACTGGCCGCCCCGGGCCGGGCGATGACATGCTGCCGTCGTGAACGGACCCGTAATCCACCTCAGCTTCGCCCCTGAGCTGCACCTTTTCGTTGCGGCAGAGCACAGCACCGCCCGTACACCCGTGGTGACCGACGGGTCATCGACACTCGGCCATGTCGTGGAGTCGCTGGGTGCCCCCCTCACCGAGGTCGGGCGGTTCGTCGTGGACGGGGCCGAGGCGTCCGCCTCCCACATCCCCGGTGCGGGCGAGAGCATCGAGGTGTACGGCGTCGAGCGTCCGCAGCGGGTCCCCGGCGCGCCGCTTCGGTTCCTGCTCGATGTCCACCTCGGCACACTCGCGCGCAGGCTGCGGCTGCTCGGCGTGGACGCGACGTACACGAACGAGGATCCCGGCGATGCGGCGCTGGCCGCGCTCTCCGCGCAGGAACGGCGGGTGCTGCTCTCCCGGGACCGGGGGCTGCTGCGCCGGCGGGAGATCTGGGCGGGCGCGTTCGTCTACAGCGACCGGCCCGATGACCAACTCCGGGACGTACTGGAGCGATTCGCGCCCACCCTCGCGCCATGGACGCGCTGCACCGCCTGCAACGGCCGACTGGCGGATGCCGACAAGAACTCGGTCCGCGAGCACCTCGAGCACGGCACCCAGCGTACGTACGACGTCTTCGCGCAGTGCACCGCGTGCGGCCGTGTCTACTGGCGCGGCGCTCATCACTCCCGGCTGGAGGCGATCGTCGAGAAGGCGCTGCGGGACAGCGCCACCTGAGTGGCGGGGCGAAACGGCGGCCCTCGGTGTTTCTCGTGAAGCATCGAGGGCCGCCGCATGCGGATGCGTCCGGTCAGTCGTAGGAATTCCGCAATTCGGGTGACGAGTTTCTGTCCTCTGAGGAGGTGTGGGGGGTGGGGCGGGGGAGGGCGGAAGAGGTCGTCGCCATGTCTTCCCAATTGCGCTTCGGTAAAGGCATTTTGGGAGTTCCAAGGCTGATGGTCCCCTTCGCGAAAGGAAGGTGATTGCGTATCAGTTGAGTGTTTTGTGTCGGCTGATGCTCGGTTAAAAGGCATGGGTTCACGGGAGTTCGGGATCCGGACGCGCGACGCTCGACGGGCCTCGGACCGGTCCTCTCGGCTGGCCGAGGTCGACGGGTACCCATGCCGACACGAGGCCGACCCGATGCCGAATTCACGTCGGCCCCAGGCGACCCGCGGCCGCCGTCCCAGGTCGACCGTGGTCGACCTCCCCATGCCGCCCTCCCCATGCCGCCCCCTGCCGCCCCACACGCCGTACGGGAGTGGCTCCCCGTCGCGTGCCGTCGGCGTCCGCGGGACCGCGCCGAAGGTGGTGGGGCCCGGGGGCAACGGCCCGGGCGTGTCGCGGAGGGGAGCCGTTCGGAGCGGTCGTTCAGCGCGCATCGCGCCGTCTCGGAAGGGGGCTGGAGCCCCTTTAGCCCACTCGTAGCGCGACACGCCGACGACGCGCGCCATCCAACGGGTGAATCCGCTGCCTTCCGCCACCCGAAGAGCCCAGGGGCTCCCCCGAATGCGACGTTCTCCGGTGGTGCGAGGCCCCGATTCGGCTGACGGTGATCACGTCGCTACTGCGATTCCGATGTGCCGACAAAGAGTCAGCCTTCGCAGTCGTGCCGAAAGGAACATGTCCTCATGCGCACTGCTCGCACACTGTTCGCTTCGGCCGCCATCACGGCGGTCCTTGCAATCTCTGCTCCAGCCGCAAATGCCATGATCATGGAGGACAACGCCGCGGGTGGTTCCTCCTCCAGCGACCACGACCGTGACCGCGACCGTGACCGTGACCGCGGCTACGACCGCGACAGGCACTGCCGCGACTACGGTCGTGACCACGGCCGCGATGGTGGCCGTGACAATGGCCGGGACAACGGTCGTGACAAGGGCCGTGACAACGGCCGGGATAACGGTCGCGACAAGGGCCGTGACGGCGGCCACGACAACGGCCGTGACAAGGGCCGTGACGGCGGCCACGACAACGGCCGTGACAAGGGCCGTGACGGTGGCCGGGACGGCGATCGTGACTACGGCCGCGGCTACGGGCGCGACCACGACCGTGACTACGGCCGTCGCTGCCACCGGCACCGTCCGAGCGGTGGGGTGCACACCGGTGGTGGCTTCCTGGCCAAGACCGTGGGCAACGACTGGGATGACGACGACCACGGCCGTGGCGGTGGCCGGGACCACGGGCGCGACGGCGGCCGTGACCACGGCGGCTACGGCGACCACGACCGGGGCGGCTACGGGCGCGACCACGACCGGGGTGGCTACGGGCGCGACCACGACCGGGGTGGCTACGGCGACCACGGTCGAGGCGGCTACGGCGACCACCGCAAGCCGCGCGGTGGCATCCACACCGGTGGCGGTGGCCTGGCGACCAACAGTGGCCTGGCAGCCGGCTCGGTGCTGATGCTCGGTGGTCTTGGTGCCGGTGCCTACATGCTGCGCCGTCGTAACGCCTCGGGCTCCGCGGCGGCCTGACAAGGCTGCCCCGTACGGAGGCCGCTGCGCCGTCGCGGCCACCGTTCCTCGTGGACGGTGGCCGCGGCGATTGCGTTCCGCTTCCCCTTCACGCCCCGCCGCCGCCCCGTTCACGAAAGGCACCCTCACATGACCGCCCAGCAGTCGCCGCCCCAGCCGAACACCAACCCGCCCCGCACCGCCGTCTCCGCGACCCGCCCCGTCGGCCGGGGCTTGCTGTGGTCCGCGGCGGCGTTCCTGCTGGGCTCCCTCCTCGTCTACAACTCCGTGGACACCTCGGCGGATCCCAAGCCGCAGTCCTCCTCCGCCGTCGCCGCCTCCGCCTCGCCCAGGGCGGCCAACCCCGCCCACCAGTCAGCCGGCCTGGCTCTGCCCCGTTCCCTGCCGAAGCGGGTGACGATTCCGGCGATCGCCGTCGACGCGCCCTTCACGCAGCTGAGCATCGGTCCGACCGGCCAGCTCGACGCACCGCCCGCGGGAAACCGGAACCTCGTGGGCTGGTTCAAGGACGGTGCCACGCCGGGTGAGCGCGGCTCGTCGATCATCGCCGGACACGTGGACACCAAGACCGGACCGGCGGTGTTCATGCAACTGGAATCGCTCAAGCCCGGCAGCGCGATCAACATCACCCGCGAGGACGGGATGATCGCGACCTTCAAGGTCGACTCCGTCGAGACCTTCAACAAGGCGCGGTTCCCCAATGACCGGGTCTACGCCGACTCTTCGAGCGCCCAGCTCAGGGTGATCACCTGCGGTGGCGCATACGACAGGAAGGTCAGGGACTACGTCGACAACGTGGTGGTCTTCGCCCACCTCTCCTCGTACAGACACGTCTGACACACGTCCGGTTCGCACCCGGAGGCCACCCCTCCGTTCCGCACGGGTGCGACCGGACATGCCCAGGCCGGCGCCCCGTCGGTCTGGGCATCGCCATACCTCTGGAAGGGAGACGACCCGAAGGGATTCGACCTGAAGGGATTCGACCTGAGGAGAGACGGACGGAAGGGACGGACTGAAGAGAGACGGACCAAGACGACGACACGCGGCACCCCGTTGCTTCCTCCGATACGGAATACGCGGGGAATAATGAGCCATCGCTGACACCGCATTTCATGAGGTACCGCATCCGCTCTGCTGACGGGATGAAATGAGCGCCGGAGGCCGGAGACCGTCGAATCCGCGAAAGGGCCGGAATCCCGCCCGTGGGGGTACCGCCGCCACCGATCGCATGCTCCGCATCCTGCTGCGCCGCCGCAAGCAGCCGCTGAGCGCCGAGGACGTGACGGTCACCGACCGACCCGCGGTGCGCAGAGCGGTGTCGGCGGCCGCGCTGGGCAACACCATGGAGTGGTTCGACTTCGGTGTCTACGCCTATTTGGCGGGCACCTTGGGCAAGGTGTTCTTTCCGTCGAGCTCCCCCGGTGCCCAGGTAGTGTCGACGTTCGCCACATTTGCGGCGGCGTTTCTCGTCCGGCCGCTCGGCGGCCTGGTATTCGGGCCGCTCGGCGACCGTATCGGACGCCAGCGCGTACTCGCCGCCACCATGATCATGATGGCGGTCAGCACCTTCGCCGTCGGATTCCTTCCGTCTTACGACACCATCGGCTTCGCCGCGCCGATTCTGCTGCTGATCTGCCGCCTGGTGCAGGGCTTCTCCACCGGTGGCGAATACGCCGGAGCGACCACATACATCGCCGAATACGCCCCGGACACCCGGCGCGGTTTCCTCGGCAGCTGGCTCGACTTCGGCACCTTCGTCGGCTACTCGCTCGGCTCCGGACTGGTGACCGTCCTCACGGCCGTGCTCGGCGACGACGGCCTGGTGGACTGGGGCTGGCGGCTGCCGTTCCTGGTCGCGGGGCCGCTGGGGCTGATCGGCCTGTACATGCGACTGCGACTGGAGGAGACCCCGGCCTTCCAGCGCGAGGCGGAGCAGGCCCACCACGATGCGGAGGAGGTCCGCGCCGCGGGCGGCGCGGACCCGGTGGAGGAGGCCCGGCAGTCCGGCCGGGGCCGGCTGAAGGAGATCTTCACCCGGCACTGGCAGGCGGTGCTGATCTGTATGGGCCTGGTGCTGCTCTACAACGTCACCAACTACATGGTGACGTCGTACCTGCCGACGTTCATGACCGAGACCCTCGGCGAGGACGCCCTCACCGCCCAGCTGCTCGTACTCGGCACCATGATCGTCGTGGCGCTCACCATCACCACCGTGGGCCGCACCTCCGACCGATGGGGCCGACGTCCCGTCTTCTTGGCGGGCAGTGCCGCGCTGATCGCCCTCGCGGTGCCCGCGGTGCTCCTCATCCGCGTCGGCGGCATCCTGGCGCCGGCCTTCGGATGCCTGATCCTCGGGCTCTTGCTGGTGTGCTTCGCCGGCACGTCCGCCTCGACGCTGCCGGCACTGTTCCCGACCCGGCTGCGCTACGGAGCGCTGTCCATCTCCTTCAACATCTCGGTTTCGCTCTTCGGCGGTACGACGCCGTTGTTCGTGTCCGCGCTGGTGCAGGCCACCGGCAGCGACATGGTCCCCGCCTACTACCTGATGGCCGCCGGGGTCATCGGGCTGATCGCGACCTTCTTCCTCCACGAGACGGCGGGCAGACCGCTGCGTGGCTCCGGGCCGATGGTGGAGACCGAGGAGCAGGCATACCAACTGGTCGCCAGGAGCCGTGCCGAGGCGGGGCGGCGGGCCAGGGACGTCTGGATCCGGCTGCGGCACCCGTGGGCGAGGCACTGAGGACGACCGGCCGCCCCGCTGGCCGGCACGCCGCCCGCCCCGTTCGGTGGCCCCGGCCTGACGCCCGCTCACCCAGTCGGCGCAAGGACCCGGAACCAGATCCGGACCGGTGGACCAGGGGCGCACGGGCCCGATCGGCGTGCCTGCGGGTCCAGTCGCCAACTGGTCAGGCGCGGGGGGCCTGCTGGTGACCGTGGCGTGGACCTGACGGTCTATCGTGGGCGCATGTCCGCCCCTGAACTGATTCGCATCGTCTCCCGCGACTCGCCGATGGCCCTGGCCCAGGTGGAGCGCGTCCGCGCCGAACTCGGCGCGCTCCACCCCGGCATCGCCACCGAGGTCATCCCGGTCAAGACGACCGGCGACCGCTGGATGGGCGCGCTCTCCCAGGTCGAGGGCAAGGGGGCGTTCACCAAAGAGGTCGACGCCGCCCTCCTGGCCGGTGAGGCGGATCTCGCGGTGCACTGCGTCAAGGACATCCCGGGCGACCGCCCGCTGCCGGCCGGCACGACCTTCGCCGCCTTCCTGAAGCGCGACGACGTCCGTGACGCGCTGATCCACCCGGGTGGGTGCACCCTCGACGAGCTCCCCGCGGGCACCCGGATCGGCACCTCGTCGGTCCGCCGGATCGCCCAGCTCGCCGGTTCCCACCCGCATCTGCAGTGTGTGCCGATGCGCGGCAACGCCAACCGCCGCATGGAGAAGCTCGCGGCCGGCGACGCGGATGCGCTGCTGCTGGCGGTCTCGGGGCTGGAGCGCATCGGCCGTACGGACGTGATCACCCAGATCCTGTCCGTGGACGAGATGTGCCCGCCCGTCGGCGCGGGCGTACTGGCACTCCAGTGCCGCGAGGGCGACACCGAGACCATCGACGCCGTGAGCGGTCTGGGCCACCCCCGGACACACCAGGAGACGACCGCCGAGCGCATGCTGCTGCACGTCCTGCAAGGCCACTGCAACAGCCCGATCGCCGGCTACGCCACCACCGACCGGCGCGGTGAACTCTCCCTGCGGGCCTGCGTCTTCACCCCCGACGGCAAGACGGTGCTCAACGCGCACGAATGGGCCGGACCGCTCACCCCGGAGACGCTCGGCACGTCCGTGGCGGTCACCCTGCTGCGGCAGGGCGCGCGCGAGCTGATCGACGGCATCGCGCACTGAAGCCACCCGCCCCTCGGGCCCGGGAAACCGGGTCGGAGGGCCCCGCCGCACCCGGCTCCCGTACGACCGCCCCCCGCCCGCGCCCGGCCACCGACACCCCCGGCATCGGTTCCTTGACCGTGAAGGGTCAGGTCGTAGGCTGAAAAACGACGGGCCACCGCACCGACCGGCGGTGACCTGTGACCGGGGGAACAGGGGAGCACGGATGACCGTGCGCATTCACTTCAGCCTGGACGATCTCGCCAGGACGCATATCGCCGAACGGACCGACCCGCTGTGGGAGGTCCTGCTCAGCCTGCACCTCCTGCAGACCCGTCGCGGCGCGCCGGCCTTCGCCCGCTGGCGGCAGCGGACCCTGCCGCGACTCGACGACCGGGCCCGCGGTCTGCTCGCCCTCGCGCCACCACGCGGCTACAGCCCCGACTTCCTCACGCCCGACTCCTCGGCCCGCGGCCTGGAGGAGGGCCTCCAGGCCCTGGCGGCCACCCCGCGCAGCCGGCTCCGCGCCGACCTCGCGCGGCTCTCCCGCTCCCGGCAAGTGCCGCTGTGGGTACGTGAGTTGGGCTCCAGGCAACTGCCGCACATCGCGGACACCGTGCGTGACTACTACACCGCCGCCATCCACCCGTACGAGACCCGGCTGCGTGGCGACATCGAGTCGGACCGGTCGAAGCGCAGCCGGGACCTGCAGTGCGGCGGAGTGCAGCGGCTGCTGAGCACCCTGCACCCGCAGCTGTGCTGGCGGCCGCCCGTACTGGAACTGCGGACCGCGAGCGTGGACCGTGAGGTCCGGCTGCATGGGCGGGGGCTGCGGCTGATCCCGTCCTTCTTCTGCTGGCGCAGTCCCATCATGCTCAGAGATCCGCAGCTGCCGCCGGTCCTGGTGTATCCCGTCGAGCGCAGCCCCGACTGGGCGCACGCCACCGCCGACGACCGCGCGCGGACCGGTACCAAGAGCCCGTGCGCCGCCCTGCTGGGGCACACCCGGGCGGCGGCGCTGGAGGTCGTCGCCGCCGGCTGCACCACCTCCGAACTGGCCCGTCGGCTGAACGTCTCACCGGCCACGGCGACCCACCACACCGCGATACTCCGCGAGGCCGGGCTGATCGCCTCGAACCGCGCGGGCGGGAGCGTGCACCACACCCTCAGGTCGCTGGGCGAGGCGCTGCTGCGGGGTGACCGGGGAGCGGGGTGACGGGCACCACCACGACCTGGTCGTCGTCCTCGTAGATGATCCGCCCCGGGTCGGTGGACTCGACTCGCTCACACGGCACTTCATGCTGGGCGAGCAGGTCGAGGTAGCCCTCCGCCCGCTCGACGAGGTGCACGGCGGTGGCCTTGAACCAGGCCACCGCCCCTGGGTGGAGAGCGCGGTCGTAGACGGTGGGATCGACGTCGGAGGGGTTGGTGAAATGGGTGTCGTACCAGTCGTTGCCCGCGCGCCAGAACCGGTACTGCGCGTCGGTGAGCCGGCCTTCGCGGGCGAGGCCGTTGGCGAGGGCGAAGATGCCGGGGAAGTGTCCGTGCGGACTGCGCGTGGTCCCCTGAAACCGCACGTAAAGCGTCTCTCCCACGAAGGTTCCTCCTCTTGGGCCGGTGGACCAGTGCATTGGTGAACCGGCGATGTGGCGACTTGGCGGCTTGGCGAACTGGCGATGTCTGGCGACCTGGCGAGCGGGTCAACTTGTCGACTCTGGGAGGGGAGTCTGCCAGGGCGCGGACCGCGGCGCGTCGTCGTGCTCGGCGCCGCCCTGCGGCATGGCGTCAAGGCCAGGCGTACGGCAGCGGCTGAGGGTGCGGTCCGGCCGGCTGCCCCCTGCCGTACGTTCCGGTCACCTGACGGCGCGTCATGTCCGCCCGTCCGGGGTGTGCCCGGAACATGGTTCAGATGCGGAGGGAATGCGGCGGAGGCGACAGCGGTCGGCGGCCGGAGCGCTCGTTCGGCGACTGGGGTGTGCGGTATCCGCGGCGGGTGCTGATCACGGCCGGGATGCTGTGCGTGCTGTTCGGCTGGGTGGCGTGGGGACTGGGCGAGCGGCTCTCCGTCGGGGGGTTCGCCGCGTCGGGCACGCCCTCCGCGCGCGCCGAGACCTGGGCCGCTCGCTACGGGGCCGACCGGCCGGAACTGCTCCTGGTACTCCACCTGAAATCCGCCCGGCTCTCGCTCGACAGCCCGGCGGCACAGGAAGCGGGACGCCGTATCACGGAGCGGCTGGCCGCCGAGCGGGGAGTGTCCCGGGCGCGCTCGTACTGGACCGCGGCGGCCGAGGCGCCGCCTTCAGCCGATGGCCGCTCGGCCCTCGTGCATATCGATCTGGACGGCAGCGAGACGACCACGGCCCGCACGGCGCAGCGGTTGGTGCCGCGCTACACCCAACGGGGCGGCCCCTTCGAGATCCGGGCCGGTGGGCCCGCCTGGAGCCTGGCGCAGTCCACCGAGCAGGCGCGTACCGACCTGGTGCGGGCGGAGCTGATCGCGGCCCCGCTGACCTTCGCGATCCTGACCGTGGCGTTCCGGTCACTGGTGGCGGCGCTGCTGCCGGTCGTGGTGGGCGGGCTGTCGGCGGTCGGCGCGCTGGCGGTGCTGAGGGTGCTGACCGCCGTCACGGACGTCTCGGTGTTCGCCGTCAACCTCATCGGGGCGCTGGGCTTCGGGCTCGCCGTGGACTACGCGCTGTTCATCGTCGCGCGGTTCCGCGAGGAGCGGGCGCGGGGCCTGGCACCGCCGGAGGCCGCGCGGGCCACCGTGGCAACGGCCGGCCGTACCGTCGCGGTGTCGGCCGGCACGGTGACCGCTGCCCTGGCCGCGCTGCTGGTGTTCCCCTTCGCCTTCCTGCGCTCGATGGCGTACGCGGGGATGGCGGTGGCCTTGCTGGCGGCGCTGACCGCGGTGGTCGTGCTGCCGGCCGTACTGGCGTGCTGGGGGCCGCGGGTCGCGTCGCTGGATCCGTTCGGGCGGCTGCGGTGGGTACCGGCGCCGACGATCGGCGCGGCCAGCCCGCTGTGGCGTGCGGTGGCCACGGCGGTCACCCGCCGCCCGCTGTGGTGGGGGGCGGGCTGCCTGGTGCTGCTGGCGGTGCTGGTGCTGCCGTTCGGGCACGGCCGTCTGGGGCTTGCCGACGAGCGGATCCTGCCCGGCGGCGCCGAGGCCCGCACGACGGGGGAGCTCATCCACCGGGAGTGGCGGACTTCCGGCGAGCGTTCCCTGGCCGTGGTGCTTCCGCGGGCCGATCCGGTCGCCGGCCGGGCGGAGCTGGACGCCTACGGCAGGAGGCTGTCCGCGCTGCCCGGTGTGCGCGGCGCGGCGACGGTGACGGGACGCTACGCGGACGGCGAGAGGGCCGCCTGGGCACGCCCGGCCGGGGCGGCAGGGACAGCGGCACCGGCAGTCCGAACCCCGCTCCCTGCGGCCTCGCCCGGCAGCGGGGTGCCCGGGACCGTGGTGACGCTGACGATGACGCCGGACCCCCAGTCGGAGCGCGCGGCCGACGTGGTGCGCGCGGTCCGCGCGCTGCCGTCACCCGGCCCTGCGCACCTGGCCGGCTGGGCCGCGCAGGTCGTCGATGCCCGCAGCGCCCTGCTGAGCAGGCTCCCGCTCGCCGTGGCGCTGATCGCCGCGGGAACCATGGCGGTGGTGTTCCTCTTCACCCGCAGTGTCGTCATCCCGCTGAAGGTGGTCGCGGTGGCGGCCCTGAGTCTCACCGCGGCCCTCGGCGGCATCGTCTTCGTCTTCCAGGACGGTCATCTGCGGTGGCTGCTGGGCGACTTCGCCAGCACCGGCACGCTGGACATGACCATTCCGCTGCTGCTGTTCAGTGTGGCGTTCGCCCTCTCCGTGGACTACGAGCTGTTCCTGCTCTCCCGAATCCAGGAGCACTGGCGGGCCACCGGGGACACCACCGCCTCGGTCGTGCACGGCATCGCCCGGACCGGCCGGCTGTTCACCGCGGCCGCGCTCGCCGTGGCGGTGGCCATGGGCGCGCTCGCCTCCTCAGGGGTGCTGCTTCTGAAGGAGCTGGGGTTCGGCCTCGCGCTGGCCGTGGTCGTCGATGCCACGGCGGTACGCGGTGTGCTCGTACCGTCCGTGATGTGCCTCGCCGGGCGCGCCAACTGGTGGGCACCCGCCCGTACCCGCCCACGCCCGGGACGGACCGCCGCCCCGGAGGGCACCGTCGGCGAGCAGCCGTCAACGACAGAGCCCACGGCTACGGACCGGACCGCCGCCCGTCACCTCGGGTGATGTGGGCCGTGGCAGGCCTGCGGCCGGAGCGACTCGACGAAGGCGCTCGCCTCCCGGAGCGTCATGGCCGGACGCAGATCGGCGTCCGCACCGCTCACGCCGAGTCGCTCGCCCATCACCAGGGCGAACTCCATGAGTGCGAGCGAGTCGAGGTCGAGCTCCTCGAACGTCGCGCCCGGCCGAAGCGCATCCGGCTCGACGCCGAACGTCTCCGTCAGGACCGTACAGATCTCGGTATAGGCGCCGGAATCGGAGCCCGTCTCGGCACCGGCACCGGCACCGAGGGCGGACGTGGGGTCGGATACGCGATCGGATACGGGATCAGACGCGACATCGGATACGGGGTCAGACACGAGTTCGGACATGAGCCGTCACGGCTCCCTTCCTTGCCGCGCCGGCGGGTACAGCGCCGGCAGGTGAACAGGACAGTGGCGCGGGCGCCGCCATGCCCGACCGCAGATACTGCGCCGACAGTTCCGCCGGCGGCTCCAGACCGGTCGTGGCCGCGTCCAGACGAGTGCGGTCGTAGCGGCGCCGGGCCCACCAGTACGGCGTCAGCCCGGCGGCGAGTCGCATGAGGAACCGCTCCAGCGGCCGGACCTCCTCCGGCGCGAGATCCGGATCCAGCGCGAAGTTGAGCCAGTCGCACGGCTCCAGGGCGATGCGCAGCAGCTCCTGGACCGGATAGTCGTGAGGGTGCGTCAGGTGGTACGTCGCGACCAGGCCCCCTTGGCCGTATGGCCCGCTCGCCGGCCGCGACCGCCCCGGGAGGCGGGCGTCGGCGCACCGCAGCATCGCGGCCGCCGCCCAGTCCACCTGCAGCAGATTGACCACGGCATCGGGCCGGCCCGGCATCCGCGCCGTATAGGGGAGGCCGATGTCCTCGGGAGACAGCCCGGCCGCCCGCAGCACGTGCGAGGGGTCCTGCCGCCCGAGGACACCGGCCCGCGCGGCCTGGACCGCCAACCAATGGCGAGGTGCACCCGGCTCGGCGGGCCGGTCCGTCACCAGCACACCCGGCCGCATCACCACCACCGGCCGGCCCCGGTCCCGCGCCCAGCCACGCACCAGCGCCTCGGCGCGGAACTTGGACTCCTCGTACGGGGTGGCGAACCCGTACCGCCCCTCTTCCAGGGTTCCCTCGAACACGGTCCCCTCGCGCCGCTCGCCGGCGACGAACGCGGTACTGACGTGGAACAGCCGCGCGCTGCGCTCACCGGCGTCCAGCAACCGCAGTACGTGCTCCGTGCCCGCCACGTTGGTCCGGTGCAGCGCCGCGGCCGGGCCCATCGGGCTGGTGTCCGCGGCGCAGTGCCACAGCTCCTGCGTCCGCCGGGCCAGCGCGCGGTGGTCCTCGGCGGACAGGCCGAGCCGGGGCGCGGCCAGGTCGATCCGTACGGGGGTGACGCGCCGGTGGAACTCGGCGGCCTCCCACCGGGCACCCGTACTGCGCACCGCCCGCAGCAACCGCTCCCGGGCCGCGCCCGGATCATCGCGTACGAGGGCGCTGACGGGGCGGTCGTCCCTGCGGAGCAGCCCGGCGAGCAGATGCGCTCCGAGGAAACCGGTGGCACCGGTGACCGTGATCAACGAATCACTCCTTCGACCGTGTGCCGGCCGCGGCCCGGCAGCTCCGTCGAGCCACACACCACCACACTCGCGCAACGGATGATTTTCCTATTTATGCGCCGTACATTGCAGTATGTCGGAGCGTCGGAAGGCGGGCGCACCGGCACACGGGCGAAAAGGCGCGCATTCGCGTGAACTCACCGTGGCGGGGCGCGGCCGACGCCTCCGGCCGCCGCCTGCCCCACGTCAGGGTGCCGAGCGCAGCACCAGTACCGCGTTCTGTCCCCCGAAGCCGAACGCATTGCTCACCGCGGCCGTCATCCGTACCGGCCGCGGCGCCTTGCCGACCACATCCAGCTCGATCTGCGGATCCAGGTGGTGCAGATTCGCCGTCGGGGGAACCACCTGATCCTCCAGGGACAGCACCGTGCAGGCCGCCTCGATCGCTCCCGCGCCGCCGGCCGAATGCCCCAGCGTCCCCTTCACCGCGGTGACCGGTGGCGGGCGGCGGAACACCTGGCGCAGCGCCGATGCCTCGGCGCGGTCGTTCAACACCGTGGCCGTGCCATGGGCGTTGACGTGCGCGATGTCCCCCGGCTCCATCCCGGCATCGTCCAGCGCGACCGCCAGCGCCTCTGCCGCCCCCCGCCCCTCCGGATGCGGCGAGGTGAAGTGATACGCGTCGCAGGACGCCCCGTAACCCGCCAGATAGGACCGGATGCGGGCCCCCCGGGCCCGTGCGTGCTCCAGCCGCTCCAGGACCAGCACCCCGGCACCCTCGCCCAGGACGAACCCGTCCCGGTCGGCGTCGAAGGGGCGGGAGGCGGCCGCGGGATCGTCGCCGCGGCGCGAGAGCGCACCCATCTGATGGAAGCACGCCGCCGGAATGCGGCTGCACAACGATTCACTGCCGCCCGCCACCACGACATCGCAGGCATCGGCGAGCAGCAGTTGCCGGGCGGTACCCAGAGCCGTCGCCCCCGAGGCACACGCCGTACTGACCGTCAGATTCGGTCCGCGCACCCGTAGATCCATCCCCACCTCGCCGGCGACCATGTTCGGCACACTGCGCGGAATGGCCAACGGTGAGATCTCGGTGGCCCGCCCGCCGGAGATCTTGGCGAACTCCTCCTCGTAGCGCTCCATGCTCGCCGTGCCGACGCCCAGCACCACACCCACCCGCACCGGATCCCAGCTTCCCGCGCCGAGACCGGCGTCCGCCACCGCCTCGCGGGCCGCCACCAGCGCCATCGCGGCACATCGGTCCAGCCGCCAGGACAGCCGCCGTCCCAGGCGCCGGTCCGCGTCGAGGCCGGGCACCCGGCAGCAGAAGTCCACCGGCAGGCCGTCGAGCGCCGGATCGCGCACCGCGGTCGACGACCCGCCGAGCACTCCCTGCCATGTCGCCGCCACCCCCACGCCCGCGGGCGTGACCAGCCCCAACCCTGTGACGGCCACCTCCCGCGCGCTCATCCGGCCCCCACCACCAGCACCCCTGCCCCAGCGATTCCCGGCATCCCGCCAGTATCGGCAGTCGGTGCCCACCCCCGGTGGCGCCGAGCCGCGCGGTCCCCCGAGCGGCGCAGCGGGTCCCGGCGAACCGACGCGGATGCCGTACCTCGCCGATGCCCTCCGCCCGCCGCCGGAGCTCCGGCCTTCCCGCCGGCAGGGCTCCGCTCCGCCAGTCGGGCCGACTCCCTGTCACTCCGTCAGTTTCCGCAAACTTCCCTATTGTTTCCCCTCTGAGGGGAAGTTAGAGTATTTTCATGAGTGATCGTCTGTACTCCGTGGAACAAGTCGCCGAACGGCTGGGCCTGCACGTACGCACCGTCCGCAACTACGTGCGCGACGGGCGCCTCGCCGCGGTCCGCATCGGCAAGCAGTACCGGATCGCGCATGAGGACCTGGAGGCGTTCACCGGCCGCCCGGTGCCCGAGCCCCTGAACGACGCGGCCGAGCGGCCACGGCATACCGAGGTGTCGAGCATCGTGGAGATCGACGCGATCGACGCCGCGACAGCCGACCGGCTGACCACCCTGCTGACGGCCTCGGCCGCCACCCGCCGCCCGGGTGACGCGTCCGTGCGGATCGAGACGGTCTACGACAAGCAGCGGGCACGGATGAAGGTCATCGTCCTGGGCGGCCTGGCCGACACCGCCTGGCTGTTCACCTACATGGAAGGGGTACTCGCGTCATGACCGCGATCTACAAGTCCGAGGCCGGCGAGCGGGAGATCCAGCGGCACTATCAGGAGGGGCTGGGCACCTGGCCGGTCCCCGCCGAGCAGGTGCGGGTGCCGACCCGTGAGGGCGAGACCTTCGTCGTCGTCTCCGGCCCGGAGGGCGCGCCGCCCGTGCTGCTGATCCACGGCTCGGGGGCCAACGCGATGATGTGGCGGGACGACATCGCCTCCTGGGCACGGTACTTCCGCACGTACGCCATCGACCTCATAGGCGAGCCGGGACTCAGCGCCCCGTCCCGTCCGTCGCTCGCCTCCGACGCCTGCGCGCTGTGGCTGGACGATGTGCTGGCGGGGCTGGGGATCGCGAGCGCCTCGGTCGTCGCGACGTCCCTCGGCGGCTGGGTGGCGTTGGACTACGCCACCCGGCGGCCGGGGCGGGTGACGCGGCTGGCTCTGCTGTGCCCCGGTGGCCTGGGGCGGCAGAAGGTGGGCTGGCTGGTCAAGGCCCTGCTGCCCCCATGGGGACGCTCGGGGGTGCGCCGGTCGGTCGCGTCCGTGGCCGGCCTGGAGTCGCCGGCGCACCGGGAAGCCCTCGACTCCGTGGCGCTGACCTTCACGCACTTCAAGCCGCGTACGGAGCGACTGCCACGGTTCTCCGACGATGCGTTGCGGAGCCTGACCATACCCGTACTGGTGATGGTCGGCGGCCGCGATGCCATGTTCGACTCCGAGGGCACCGCCCGGCGTGTGCGACGGTGCGTCCCGCACGCGACCGTGAACGTCCTGCCGGAGGTGGGGCACGCGATCCTCGGCCAGACCGATTCGGTCCTTGCGTTCCTCCGTGGCCGGCCGGGCGACGAGGAACGCGGCGGAAACGGGCAGCCGCCCCGCTGAACTCGCCGAACGGGCCGGGCTGTTCGGTGACACGTCCAGCGCTGTCACCAGACCCGAGAGGGCGTGGCGGCCGCTGTTGACGCCGACCGCAGAGCCTCCGCACTCCGTTCGGCTACTCAGTACGCCTGGGCAGCTGAGCGGATTTCGGGCGGCCGCTCCGCGCCCGTAGTGTCCCGTGCATGATCGAGAGCAAGACGAGGTCCGGTGCGGCACTCAAAGCAGGGGGGATCGGCTGCGCGGTGGCCGTGCTGCTGCCGGTCCTGGTGATCGGCGGTGCGTTCCTCACCTTCTCCATCGAGCGCGCCACCCCCGCGGACTTCCCCGACGTCAAGCCGGAAACCATGGCACACCGCGTCACGGACTATTCCAAGGGCGCCTTCGCGGCCCTCGGCCTCGACCGCACTCTCGAACCGAACGTCTACGACCTGCGCAAGGGCGACGAGAACACCCTTGACTCGGACTTCTGCTATCCGGACGGCCTGGAGAGCATCGCCGACCAACCCGAAGCGGGCGCATACCGGCTCTACCACCGTTGGTCGGTGGGAGGAGTGGCCCCACGCGAGGGGGCCGGCGCCCTGCGCAGGCTCCGCGACCACCTCACCGGCACCGGCTGGCGCATCACGCAGTTCGGGGACGGAGAGCAACGCCACGAGCGGACCCTGAAAGCGGAACGAGACGGCGGCTACACCATCGCCCTCACCTGGGAAGCGGACCGGCGGCGCCTCAACGGCGGCAGCTCGGCCCCCTGCGCGACGGACCCCGACTGGAAGGAGTCGGACGGCCTCTATGCCGAGCCGAGCGTGGAGCGACCGCCGGCCCTCACCGGTCGTGCGTCGAAATGAGGCTCGAATGGTGTTTCGTGCGGCATGCCGATGCATTGGCGACTCAAGGGGGGAAATGCCGCATAGTGCGGTATCCAAACCGTGCGCTCAGCCGACAACGGTCATCAATACTCATCAACGGCTATCAACATCCATCAACACCCATCAACGGTCTCAGGCATTGGGATGATCTTTTGCGTGCTCGCCACGCCCATGACAGGATGTCCCGCGCCGCACGGGGGAGCGGCGCATGAGTAGGGACAACCTCCCTTTGCGCACCAAGAGTTCAGCTGACAACTGAGGTGCTCCCTTCATCCCGGGGCGGCGAAACCTGCTGAGCCGCATCCATCGACACAACGGGAACGGGAACATCGACATGAACAGCGCGACGCACGCGTCCAACGCCACGCCCATCTACGAGGAGCTCGTCCAGGAGCACGGCGACGTCCTCGCCGAGACCCGTGAGGCGGCGGAGCGTTCCCAGCTGAAGGCCTCCCAGGCCCTGGACTGGAGCGATCTGCGCCGCCACCACGGGTGAGCGCGGGTCAGTCCGACAGGGGAGACGCGGGGAAAGCGTCCAACAGCCGGGGCGGAGCGGCCTGCCGCCAGGAGTCCACGAGGATGTCCCGCAGTTCGTCCATGTCCTCCAGCTCCGCCAGCCGAACCCGCACCCATGAGGAGCCGGCCTCGTGCGGCGGTACCCAGAATTTCTTCGGTTCCGCTGCGATCAGCTCCTGACGCTCATGGATCGGGCAGCGTACGGCGAATGACGTCTCATCGTCGGGGACGGTGATGAACATTTTCCCGGCGACCCGGAACGTGGGCATCTCCCAGGCCTCCTTCTCCACCGTTTCCGGCAGGGAGAGGGCGATGCGGCGGACGTCATCAGAATCGGGCATGGCTCCACTTTAGGCGTACAAAGAACCGCCCGAACACATAGGTGCGACAGCCGCCGTTCAGGAGGGGGAGCGCGGACCGCCGTCCCGGATCAGATTCTCGACGTGGTCGAAACGCGCGTGCAGTGAGCGCAGCTCCGAACGGAACGCCTCCGCTTCCTCGCGGGCGTGATTCCCGACCGCCTTACCGAAGCGGACCACGTCCTGTTCCGCGCGGCCGACGAACCAGGTGGCGAGAGCGGCCGTGATCACGCCGAATGCCGTAATGGCGCTCAGCATCAACAGGGTCGCCAGGACGCGGCCCCACAGCGTCACCGGGTAGAAATCCCCGTAGCCCACGGTGGTCGCCGTCTCCACCGACCACCACACCGCCCGTGGATACGACGTGATATTGGCGTGCGGGGCACCGGATTCGGCGACGACGACCAGAGCGGCACCGCCGAGCAGCACCCCGGTCATGAGCAAGGTGACCCAGAACGCCGCCTGGGCGTGAAGTCGGCGCCATGCCTCATTTCTGAAGAGGCGGTTCAGTACGGCGGCGAGAAACGACGGCACCAACGGACGTGCCCTTCCCTTGCGGACCTCGTGGACAACCGGCCTTCCCCTCGACGCCGACATTAACAGGGGAAATCGTCATGCCCGGAAATGCCGGCGGATGATGACGTGTCAAACACGTGCAGTCGTATTCCTTGGGCCCTGGCCCTGGCCCTGGCCTGAAGTTCACCGGCGCGGCTCCGCGGGTGCGTCGCCCCGCACCGCGTGCAGGTAGAGCGCCAAGACGTCGAGGGTGAAATACGAGCTGTAGGAGACGTCGGGGAAGTCGCCGCCGGTGTGGTAGCCGCCGATGACGCCGATCAGGGCGTAACCGGTGAAGTCCCGGACCAGGAACGGACCGCCCGACGTGCCGCCGATATAGCCGGCGCAGGCGATCTCCAGGAAGTCGCCGGGGGCGGCCGGGTCGGCACTGGTGTACCGATGCGTGGACGAGGCGCAGTCCAGCGGCTTGGGGTGGGTGGAGTCGCTGTTGCCGGGGTAGCCGATGAGCCGTACGCGCCGATGGCTGTATCCCGGGTACGGCACGAGGTCGAAGCCGCCGGTCACGTCCTCCACCTCGGCGCCGTCCTCGCGCGGCAGGAGCCGGACGACGGCGTAGTCCCAACGGGCACCCCCGTCGGTGCCGAGGTCGTAGTACCGCTGGTCCAGGTAGACGCGGTCGACGGGGTAGACGCCGTGCGGCTTCAGCCCGTCGTGGTACTGCGGCACGAACGACAGCCGGCGCTTGGGGTCGGGGGAGCGCAGGCAGTGTCCGGCGGTGACCACGAGGTCGCGGTGCGGGCTGCGGACGACCGTTCCGCCGCAGAACCGGCCGGTGTTGTGTGCGTCCGTCCAGAAGAACGTGCCCACCTGAGGGAGGCCGTCGAACGGGTGGCTCGGTGGCGCGGTGCCTTCGGCTCGATGCGGCGCCCGCGCGCTCCGCGCGGCGACGGCCGGTTCGGCGGCCGCCATCCGCTGCGGAGTCCAGTAGGCATCGGCGGAGGACGCTTGTGCCGAACGGCCCGGCGGGTCCACGGCGTGCGCCAGCGGCCCGGGCGGGACGGCGAGCGACAGGCCGAGGAGCGCGGCGACGAGCAGGACGGCGCGGCGGCTGCGTAAGACGAGGGGTCGACTCATGACTGCCTTATGCCCCCGTGACACCGTCATGCCCCCGTGACACCGTCGATGCTCTCCCGGAGCAGATCCGCATGGCCGTTATGGCGCGCATACTCCTCGATCATGTGGACCAGGATCCAGCGCAGTGAGACCTCTTGGCTGCCGACATGGCCGGCCTCGTACTCCGAGAGCCGGCCGGAGTCGTCCAGTGAAGAGTCGGCGGTCAGCTCGCGGCCGCGCGAGACTTCCTCCTGCCAGGTGGCCAGCACCTCCTCCAGCCCCCGGTCAGGGACGAGCGCAAAGCCGTCTCCCTTGCCATCCTCGAACACCAGGGGTACGTCCTGCCCGGCGAACACCCGCTGGAACCAGTTGCGTTCCACCTCCGCCATGTGCTGGACCAGCCCCAGCAGCGTCATCGAGGACGGCGCCACCGGGGAGAGGCGCACCTGCCGATCGTCGAGCCCCGCGCACTTGAGGGCGAGAGTGGCGCGATGGAAGTCCAACCAGGCCTCCAGCGTGGTGCGTTCATCCGCCTGCGGTGGCGGTATGCGGCGTCCGTCCGGTGTCGTAACCATGTGCCGAACCCTCGCACACACCACTGACAGGCGACAGTCCGGGCCGGTGTGACGGTGCCCTTCGAGGCCCCTCTCGCCGCGGGGGCGCGTCTCGGACGACCGGGCGTACCGGGAGCCGCCGGCTACTTCCTTGACCTCAACAGGAGTTGAGGTTTTAGCGTGCCGTGGACGCCATCAACGGCTGACGACAGGAGAGACGATGATCCTCGTGACCGGCGCGACCGGGAACATCGGCAGTGCGCTGCTGAGGTACCTGCACCTTCGGGGTGCCGTACCTGTGCGAGGTCTGACGCGTGATGCGGGACGGGCCGCGTTCCCGGCGGGAATCGAAGCCGTCGAGGGCGATCTCGCGCAGCCGGACTCGCTGAAGGCCGCGCTGAAAGGGGTGCGCTCGCTGTTCCTGCTGCCGGGCATGGGTGCGGAGGAGGAGGTCCTCGCGGCTGCCCGGCAGGCAGACGTGGAGCATGTGGTGCTGGTGTCGTCGATCACGGTACAGACCCATCCGTCCCTGCCCGCGGCCGGCGCGAACCTGGCTGTGGAGCGGTTGGTCAAGGACAGCGGTATGGCCTGGACGATCCTGCGGCCGACGCAGTTCGCCTCGAACACCCTGTGGTGGGCGCAGTCGATTCGCGAGCAGGGCGTGGTCCGGGCGCCGTATGCGGACATCGGGCTCCCCGCCATCCACCCTGCGGACATAGCCGCGGTGGCCTGCGCGGCGCTGACCGAGCCCGGCCACCGGGGGCGGACGTATGCGCTGACGGGGCCGGAACGCATCACGCCCCGACGGCAGGTCGCGGCCATCGCCGCGGCTCTGGGGCGGGAGGTGGTCCTCGTCGAGATCTCCCGGGACGAGGCGCACCGGCAGATGGCGTCCTTCATGGGGGACGAGACCGCCGACGCGATCCTCGATGTGATGGGTGGGGACGTCAATGACGAGCTGCTGACGGTACGCGACACCGTTCCCCGGGTCACCGGCTCCCCGGCCAGATCGTTCCAGCAGTGGGCGTTGGAGAACGGTGCCGCATTCCGCTGAAGACGCCTGGCTCAGCCGTTCCGATATCGACCATGTGGAACGGGAGTCGGAGCCCTGGGAGCCCTGCCGAACACGCCTGTGGACGGCGCGGATCAGCGGCACAGAGCTGCTTCCAGGACACCGTCCATGTGCGCCTTGGTCGTGCGGCTCGGCTGCGTGGTCACGGCGATGTTGGCGGCGCGGCCGTCCTCGGTGGCGCCGCCCCGGGTTTCGTACCCCGTCATGCTGCCGCCGTGGCCCCAGTACACACCGCCGCACGACAGAGGCGTGCTCACGATTCCCAGCCCGTAACGGGCACCGGTGGGAAAGGGATAGCCGGCGGGGACGGTGCTGCGCATCTGGTCAAGCTGAGCCTTCGGGAGGAGGCGGCCGGCCAACAGGGCGGTGAAGAACCGGTTCAGGTCGGAGGTGGTGGACACCATCTGGCCCGCGGCCCAGGCCCAGGAAGGGTCCCATTCTGTGGCGTCGACCAGAGGCGCGGCTGCCGAATCCTGGAAGTAGCCCTTGGGATGGCGCTCCCGTATCGCCACCTCGCCGGGGGCGGGGAAGTAGGTCTGGCGCAGGCCGATGCGCTTGATGACGCGCCGGTCGATCTCCTCGGCGAGGGGGCGGCCGCCGACCTTCTGCACGATCAGGCCGGTCACCACGTAGTTCGTGTTGCTGTAGGCCCATTTCGTGCCGGGGGCGAAGTCGGCCTCGTGCTGGAGGGCGAGGTCGAGGAGTTCGCGGGGGTCGTAGTAGCGGATGCCGTCGTCGAGGTACTCGCTGTAGTTGGGAAGTCCGCTGGTGTGCTGGAGTAGTTGGCGGACGGTGATGCGGCGTCCGTCGATTCCGTCCCCGCGTACGAGGCCGGGCAGATAGGTGTCGACCGGGGCGTCCAGGCCGATCTTCCCTTCACTGACCAGTTGCAGCACGACCACTGCGGTGAACGTCTTGGTGTTGCTGCCGATGCGCACCTGACCGTCCCTGGGCACTTGCGCGCCGGTGGCCAGGTCGCCGGCCCCTGCGGTGTAGGTACGGGTGCGGCCCGCACGGTCTTCGACGCTCGCCAGCGCGGCGGGCACGCCGTCGGTGTGCACCAGCGCATCGAGGCCGTGCTGGACGGAGTTCGGCTTGGCGACGGCAGACGCCGCGGGTGGGAACAGGGCGCCCGTCGTCATGACGCCGACGGCCACTACGGCCGCGGCCGACACCGTTCTGCGCGGACTACTCCGCCGCCCGGACGAACGTAACTTCCGCCATGTCTGCTCACGCACGAGCCAACTCCTTTGGATTCATTGGGCAACCGCCGACTTGTGGGCCCAGCATCTCTGGATGCGACCGCGCAGGACGATCGTGCTACCCACCCAGCTCGAGGTAGGGGTACCCCCCCGGCCGGGGTGCGGAAGTCCTCACGGAACGCGGCACCCGAATCCATGAACGGCTTTGACGGCGTATCGGATCTGACGCCGCAGCGGATGACGCGGACAACACTGGCCATGGCAAGCGCCAATCGCGCTGGACCCGAGGCCAACGGGTCGGTGGTTTGGGCCTGAATCCGATGGGCTCGGGCAGGTCGAGTGGCGGGATTTCAGAGAGCGACCGGAGGCCACTTTGCGTACATAAAGAGGGCTGAATTTACGTGAAATTTCAGCAGTTTTCGGTTTGATTTCGGTTTGCGTCCCGGCGTACCGTGGGAGGTGGTCCAACTGGAGAGGGCTGGACCATTACCAGCGATCCAAGGAGGCATAGCATGAGCTTCCGCAACGTACTCCCTCTCAGGCACAGGGATGACTGCGGCGGTTGGGGCGACGGATACGGACGTGGCTACGGACGCGGACGTCGCTTCGGTCGCGGTCGTGGACGCGGCTACGGTCGCGGAGGACGCGGCTACGGTCGCGGAGGCCGCGGATTCGGTCGCGGAGGCCGCCACTAGCGAGCCAACGAGATAACTTCGAGGCTGGTCCCCTGCTGTAAGGGCTGGCCTCGTAAGTTGCCACGAGACGCAGGCTTTCCGGTGACGCCGAGTCGGCTCCTCAAATCCCCTATCGGTGTGGGATCTGATGCGGCATCTTGACTTACGGTCATCGACGGCGAAGGTTAGCGCCATCGGGGCCGATGCCCGGTAAGACTGCGGCAGTCGCTATCGGTAGTGACGCTATGAGAACCCTCGTTCACTCCGTGAACCGGGGGTTCTCGCAAGCGGCCGTCGAACGCCACCGAGCGTCATGGCGGCCCCGGGGCCTACCGAGTTGTCGACACAACACAATGAAAACGCTGCGTGCGGCATCCTTGTCCACACGCAGCGCGTTTCCGGGGCCTTCCCAGCCAGGAATTTCAGTATTCTCCTCGGCCTCTTGCATTGCAATAGCTGCTTTGGCAGGGGGCTGCTGGGGGTGGCCGGTGCGTCCTGTCTGCCTGTCCCTCAGGCTGACAGGCCGCACCGGCAGGCTGTCCAGGGGGGCGCCTGCCTTGGGATCGCCTACCGTCCCGCAAACAACCGGTTACCCAGGGTTGCGCGCGTTATCGGGACGAGCCCGCCCCCCCGCCGCTGCTCCCCCGCCCGCCGCTCGGGCCCCTACCTCGGCACCCTGACTCAGGCTCCCCGCAACACCTCGATCACGCTCGCGTAGCTGGCCTGGCCATGGCCCGCGGCCTTGGCACGCTCCATCGTCGCCTTCAGCAGATCCGGCAGGGCGTTGTCGACACCGCGGGCCGCGGCCGCGTGGATGAGGTGGTCGATGGCCGCGATCTGTACGTCGACGGTGGCGTCGTCGCCGGGGTAGCTGCCGGCGTCCACCTGAGGCGCGTACGTGGTCAGGAAGCCGGCCACGGCCGTCAGCCAGCGGACCGCCAGGGGCGTGAAGGCGGTGGCCGGTGTCTGCTCCGCGCCGACGACTGCGGTGCCGTGCAGCCAGCCGGTCATGGTGGACCACATCAGGCCCAGCAGGGCGGAGTCGTAGAGGGAGGCCAGACCGGGGTCGGTGCCCAGGTGCAGAGGGTCTCCCAGGGCCGCGAGGGTCGGCCGATGGGCTTCGAAGACGGCGTCGGGACCGCTGTAGAGGAACATCATCTCCGGGCTTCCGACACCCGGCGGGGTCGTCATGATCGCACCGTCGAGGTAGTCGGCGCCGTGCGACCGGGCCCATGCCGTCGCCTCGTGGGCCTGCTCCGGTGAGCCGGAGGTGAGGTTCACCAGTACCTTGCCGGCGAGCGAGCCGGCGAGGGGATCGAGGACGGTGTGCAGCGCCTCGTAGTCCAGCACGCAGGCGATGACGAGCGAGCCCGCCGCCAGGGCCTCCTCGGGCGTCGCGGCCAACCGGGCGCCCCGGGCGACCAGCGGTTCCGCCTTGTGCGCCGAGCGGTTCCACACCGTGGTCGGGTGGCCGGCCGCCAGCAGCGCGCCGGCCAGCGCCGAGCCCATCTGGCCCAAACCGATGACGGTGACGGCCGGGTGAGGCGTATTCAGGGCGTTCATGGCACAACTCCTTGTTCGCCGCCTGCGGCTGACTCCCGCGGCGGTGGTCGATCACGTACGGACCACGCTCGCAGCCGGCGGCGGCCGGAAGAAGTGACAGCGGTGACGGCCGGCACCAAATTCCTGCCATACCCTTCAGGCATGAGCGCTGGTTCCGTGGCCGTAGTGGTGCCCACCGATATCGGGGTCCCCTCCTGGGACCTCTACGAGTTGAGCATCCCGTGCACCGTCTTCGGCAAGCCGCAGCCCGACCTGGCGGACCCCTGGTACGACCTGCGGCTGTGCGGAGCGGGAGACCAGCCGGCCGCCGCGGGCGGCAGCACCGGCCTGGAGCTGCGGACCCGCTACGGGCTGGACGACCTCGTCGGCGCCGACACCGTCATCGTGCCGTCGGTACCCGACCCCTGCGTCGAGGACGGCACACCGCTGCCGGCGGACCTGATCGACGCGCTGCGCCGCGCCTACGACGCGGGCGCCCGCATGGTCTCCCTGTGCACCGGAGCCTTCGCGCTCGCCGAAGCGGGGCTGCTCGACGGGCGCCGTGCCACCGCGCACTGGATGCACACCGCCCAACTGGCCGAGCGCTACCCGAAGGTGCACGTCGACGACTCGGTGCTGTACGTGGACGACGGCGACGTCCTCACCAGCGCCGGGCTGACCGCCGGACTCGACCTCTGCCTCCATCTCGTACGCCGCGACCTGGGCGCACACGTCGCCAACCAGCTGGCGCGGCGGATGGTCGTCCCCGCCCACCGCCCCGGCGGCCAGGCCCAGTTCATCGACCTGTCCGTACCCGTCACCGACGACCAGGGCCTGGGGCCCGTACTGGAGTGGGCCCGCGCGCACCTGGACCAACCGCTGTCCGTCGAGGACCTGGCGCGGCGGGCGGCGATGAGCCCGCGCACGTTCTACCGCCGGCTCCAGGCGGCCACCGGGACGACGCCCCTGCAGTGGCTCCTCAACCAGCGGCTGGGTCGTGCGCAGAGCCTTCTGGAGGCCACCGACCTGCCGGTCGACAAGATCGGTGAGCTGAGCGGACTGGGCACGGCGAACAATCTCCGGCATCACTTCGTCAAGCAGGTGGGAGTGTCGCCGGGGGAGTACCGGCGGGCGTTCCCGAGGGCGGTTCCTGGACGGGGCCCGCGCTGAGTGCCGCGCCCCGTGGGGCGGCCGACGGTGCCCCGGCGCGCCCGCCGAGGGCCGGCGCGCCGGTTCCGGTGCAGGTCAGCCGCCCCCGATGCGGTTGGTCGCGGTCCGCAACCACCCGGAGGTAACCTGAATCCATTGCTCCTGCTCCCCCGCGCAGGGGAGGTCCCATGACCGTCTGCGAGAGTCTGCGCCCCAGCAAGGCGGACGCGCCCCGCTACACACCCATCGCCGAGCACGGCCTGATCGGCGATATGCGCACCGCCGCGCTGGTCGGCACGAACGGCACCATCGACTGGTACTGCTGTACCCGCTTCGACGCCCCCAGTGTCTTCGCGGCGATCCTGGATGCCGACCGCGGCGGGGCCTTCGAGCTCGCCCCGGACGTGCCCGCCCGGACCAAGCAGTTCTACTTCCCCGACACCAACATCCTGATCACCCGGTTCTTCGCGGACAACGGCGTCGGCGAGGTCCAGGACTTCATGCCGATCGTCGACGACTCACGCGAGGCGGACCGCCACCGGCTGATCCGCCGGGTGCTGTGCGTGCGCGGGGCGCTCCCGTTCACCGTACGGGTGGCCCCCCGCTTCGACTACGGCCGGCAGACGCACACCGTGAGCACGCGGCAGGGCCAGACCGTCTTCGCCTCCCCGGCCCTGTCCCTGGCGCTGACGTCCACCGTCCCGGTACGGATCGACGGCCCGGATGTCTGGTCCTCCTTCACGCTCCAGGAAGGTGAGGCCGCGGTCTTCGCCCTCGACCGGATCGGCGGCGGGCTGGAGCCGCGGTCCTGTGCGGTGCTGGAGGCGGAGGAGCTGTTCGGCGCCACGGTGCGGTACTGGCGCGGCTGGCTGTCCCAGTCGCGCTACCGGGGACGCTGGCGGGAGATGGTGCACCGCTCCGCGCTCACCCTCAAGCTTCTGACGTACGCGCCGACCGGTGCGATCGTGGCCGCCCCCACGGCCAGCCTGCCCGAGCAGATCGGCGGGGAGCGCAACTGGGACTACCGCTACGCCTGGGTGCGGGACGCCGCATTCTGCATCTACGCACTGCTCAGACTGGGATTCACGGACGAGGCCAAGGCCTTCGTGCACTTCCTGTCCCAGAACATCTGCCTCAACACCGGCTGCTCCGACGGTCCGCTGCAGATCATGTACGGCATCGACGGCCGCAGCGAACTCCCCGAGGAGGAACTCCCCCATCTGGAAGGCCACTTGGGCTCGGCGCCGGTCCGGATCGGAAACGACGCCGTCAACCAACTCCAACTGGATATCTACGGGGCCCTGATCGATTCCCTATATCTCTATGACAAATGGGGAGAGCCGCTGTCCAGCGACCACTGGGACACCGTCGGAAAGCTGGTCGACTGGGTCTGCGACAACTGGGACCAGCCGGACGAGGGCATCTGGGAGACCCGCGGCAAGATCCAGAACTTCCTCTACTCGCAGCTGATGTGCTGGGTCGCGATCGAGCGGGCGATACGGATCGCCACCCACCGTGGCCTGCCGGCGGACATGCTCCGCTGGTCCCGGGCCCGCGACGCGATCTACCGACGGATCATGGACCGCGGCTGGTCCACGGAGCGAAAGGCATTCGTCCAGCACGAAGGGGACGATGTTCTCGACGCCGCCGTGCTGATGATGCCGCTGGCCAAATTCATCTCGCCCACCGACCCGAAATGGCTGTCGACCCTGGACGTATTGGGAGAGGGCCTGGTCTCCGACTCCCTGGTCTACCGCTACGACCCCCGCAGCAGCCCGGACGGACTGCGCGGCGAAGAGGGCACCTTCTCGATCTGTTCCTTCTGGTACGTCGAGGCGCTCTCCCGCGCCGGCCGCGTGGACGAGGCCCGTCTCGCCTTCGAGAAGATGCTGACGTACGCCAACCACGTCGGGCTCTACGCCGAAGAAATCGGCCGCACCGGCGAACAGATCGGCAATTTCCCGCAGGCCTTCACCCACCTTGGGCTCATCAGCGCGGCGTTCAACCTGGACCGGGCGCTGGGGTGACACCGGAGGGCGAGTCCCGCCGCCCCCGCCACCACTGAACCGTGCCCCCGCGGCCTCGCACCATCCGCTTACGGCTGCTGGACCGACGGATGTAGTGCCGGCCCCCGGCAGTTCGTACCGCAGGAGGGTTTGCCGGGCCGTTCGTGTCCTGCGCGCCGGAGTGCGGCATCAGGCCCCATGACACGGGCACACGTAGGGCTCGGAGTCCTGGTGGAGAGGTCGTGCGGAGGTCGGAGCCCATGACGGCGACGGTGAAGGCGGGGTATCAGCAGCACGCGGGGGAGCGGGGGTCGGCCTGGCGGCCTTGGTGGAGGGCGCTGCTCGGGGGAGCGGTGATGGCGGGTGCGCTGGGGATCGGGAACGCGGTGGGGGAGGCGGGTGCCCGGGCGCTCGACATCGGCGGGTATGCGGGCCGGTTGCTGCCCGCCGTCGTCGTGAGCGCGCTGGCCGTGCCCGCCGTCCTGGGATTACGGGCCGGGCGACCGGCGCGGCGCCGGCCGCTGGGGCTGGGGCCGCCGTCCGCGGTGGTGGCGGGCCTCATCCGCGGCATCGTGGTCACGGGGTGGTGTGCGGCCCTGGTGCTCGCGGGCGGCACCGCGGCCGGATGGGTCCGGTGGTCCGGGCTGGAGCCTGCCGCCCTCGCCTCGTTCATGGTGGGCAATGCCCTGGTGGCCGTGCTGCTGGAGGCGTTGCCGGAGGAGCTGACGCTGCGCGGTCACGCCTGGGCCTCGTTGCGCGAGCGGTTCGGCGGGGCGGTCTCGGCTCTCGGGACGACGGCGATCTTCCTGCTGGTGCCGGCCGCGTCCACCGTGGTGCAGACCGGGGTGGCGCACGTGGTGGGGGTGAGCGCGCCACCCGTCGGACTCGCGCCCGCCGGGCAGGACCCTCTCGCCTACCTGGTGCTGCTCACGGCCTTCGGCCTCACGCTGGTGGCCGCGCGGACGGCCCCGGGGCGGGCGCCGCTGGGGGCGGCGATCGGCGCCCACCTGGCCCTGCTCAGCGTCAACCGGGTGGTGTTCGAGGGGGGGCCGGCGTTCGGCGGGCTGGTCGGCGAGCGTCGCTCTGGACCACGCCGCGGCCTTGGAGCTGGCCTGTCTGCTGACCACGGCGGCGGCCTTCCTCGGGGTGCGGCTGCTGACCTCCCGCAGGGACGTACCGGCACGGCGTCCGATCGACGCGCGCGGGTGGGGTGCGCCCCTGCGTCGTCAGGCGCGGTCGGCCAGCACGAGGTTCGCCGCGAAGCCCAGGAAGGTGATGCCGCTGACCTGTTCCATGCGGCGGCGGAAGGACCGGCGCCTGGCCCGCTCGCCGAGGGCGGAAGCGGCCCGGGAGAGCACCGCGAACCAGATCGCCAGCTCCACGACGTCGATCGCCGTCAGCAGCAGAGTGGTGCTGAAGACGGGTGCCCCATGGGGGATGAACTGCGGGATCAGGCTCATATAGAACACACCCGCCTTGGGGTTGAGCAGGTTGGTGGCGAGCCCGGCGCGGAAGGCGGCGAGCCGTCCGTGGGAGGCGGCGGGGGAGGCAACGGCGGTGTCGCCCGTCGTGTCCGTCTCCCCGTCATGCGTCCCTTGCCGCCTGGACCGCCACAGTGCCGTGACGCCCAGCCACGCCAAGTACAGGGCGCCGGCGATGCGCAGGGTGTCATAGGCCAGGCGGGAGGCGGTGAGCAGCGCGGTGAGCCCGACGGCGGTCGCCAGGCCCCATGCGAGGCAGCCGGTGATGATGCCCAGGGCGGCGGCGTATCCGCCCGTCCGGCCGTGTGCGACGGAGGTCCGGACCACGAGCAGAGTGTCCAGTCCCGGGGTGACGTTGATGAGCGCGGCGACGCCGGCGAAGGCGAGGGTGGCGGTGAGCATGTCACGAGGCTAATGGCGGCGGCTCGTCCCCACGCTGCCGCGGACATGCGCGGGGACGAGCCGGCTTACCGGGTGCGGCTATCTGCGACTAGTGGTGCAGCTCCCGAAGCCGCGAGGCTTTACAGCGGCCGTGCCCACAGATCCCACTGGAGGCCCGAGCCGTCGCAGAAGGGGTCGGCCCACTTGCCGCTGCTGACCAGGTCCGTGCCGGCCGCCTGGCATCCGCTGAGGGTCCAGAACTTCTTGCCGGTCCACACCGTTCCGGGAGGACCGTCCATCGGCTTGATCTGGTGCGGTGCGGAGGCGGTGGTCGGCGCGGCGGCCTCGGTGCCGGTGGTGGCGTGGGCCTGGGCGGCGCCGCCCAGGCTGACGACCGTGAGTGCGGCGGCAGCGAGTGCGGTGGTCAGGGTTCGCTTGTTACGCACGTGATGTCCTTTCCCCGTAGTGACGTTGCTTGTTTGCGGGCCCGTCGCTCCGTACACGGATACGGGGGCTGCGACGTATGACAGCACGTGCTGTGATGTGGGTCACATGCGTGGTCCTGGGTGGCGTTCGGCGAGGACCTCATCGATGACGTGGTGCGCGATCGCGGCCATCACCGGGTTCGTCTCCTGGTAGTAGCCACATTCCATGACGGCGACGGACAGTGCCCAGCCGCGCCCTCGCGCCCAGGTCGCCTCGTCGGCGTCCAGCGCGGCCCGGAAGGCGCCGCGCGCGCCGGCGGGCAGCACGTACCACGCCGCGATCAGGTCGACCGCGGGATCCCCCACGCCCAGGCACCCGAAGTCGATGACGGCGCTGAGCCGTTCACGGGCCACCAGCAGATTTCCGGGCTGCAGATCGGCGTGGATCCAGACGGGCGGGCCGGACCACGCGGGCGCCTCCAGGGCCCCGTCCCAGACCGCGCCCGCGGCATCGGCGTCGATGGTTCCGCGCAGCTCTTCGATCGCGGCGCGGGTCGCGGCGTCCCGCACCGCCAAGGGTTCGCCGCGGTACGAAGGAGGCCCGTCCGCCGGGGCGATGCGGTGCAGCGCGGCGACGAACTCCGCCAGGTCCTTCGCCAGCCGGCCGGGATCGGCGATCCGGCCGACGACCGGGGTCTCGCCCTCGAGCCAGCGGTAGACGGACCAGGGGAAGGGGTAGCCCTCGGCGGGCGTTCCCATGCCCAGCGGTTCGGGGACGGCGACCGGAAGCGGCGGGGCGAGCCGGGGCAGCCACCGGTGCTCCTTCGCCACGTCGTCGGCGGCTCCCGCGATGCGGGGGAGCCGTACGACCAGGTCCCCGCCGAGCCGGTACATCGCATTGGACGTGCCGGCGGAGTCGACCGGCGTGACGGGGAGGTCCGCCCACCGCGGAAACTGCGTGCCGACCAGCCGCCGTACGAGGGAGTCGTCGATGTCCACCTCGTCGGCGTGCATCCTGCGTGCGCTCATCACTGCCTTCCCGTGCGATCGCGCCTCCGGCGCCGCCCCTGGTCGGGCCCGGGCCCCGCAGGCACTAGCCGGCGGAGTCGACCAAGGTCTCGAAGCCTGAGCCGTCGCAGTAGGAAACTGCACGCTCCTCGGCCCCGGTGTCACCGCCGACCGCGTTGGCGGTGTCGTCGCGGATATGACTGCCGTCCCGTTCAAGGCCTTCCTGGTCAAGCCTTTTCGACGAGTCGATCACCGCATGTCCTGCTGATTCGGTGTTGTCGAACTCGGGCGACCGGCCATTGCGTTCGTCACCGGCATCGGCGTCTGCCGCGCTGGTCGCCATGGCTCGCTCGGCGTCCTGCCAGGCCCCCAGCTTGGTGCAGTAATCCCGTTGCCACTCCCTGGCTTGCGCGGGATCCCCCGACGAACAACTGCCCATCAGGACAGCCACAACGACAGCGGTCGCTGCTCGCCTGATAGCCCGTGTGGTCCCACCACTGTGTTGCATGATCATGGCCTCCCCCTAGCTGCCGACACAGAGTATGGATCACGAGGGCCTCCTGGGTATCGGTGCAGACTCCGCGGTCCACACCGGAACCAGAAGGCCCTCGTTCACTCAAGGAGCGCTCCCGGCATGGCGCCTGTCACCCACCGACATGCCGGGACGACCCACTTAGGGGGCTACTCGCCAGCTCAGCGACCCGGCCAGCAGTTTGCGCAGTGCCGGGTCACGGACCGCCTTCGTGCGGTCGGTGGCGCGGGCGGTGACCGTGTGCCGCTTACCGTCCGCGGGGACGCCGAGCGTCCGCGGCACGACCGAGGTCTTGCCGCGCGCGGCCTTGCGCTCGTGGCCGTCGACGTACCACTTGACCTGTGCCGAGGAGGGCACGGCGACCCGGATGCGGTCCCCGCGGTGCAGTGCGCGGTCGGTGGCCACCGGGCTGCTGAGCGCGCTCGCGTAGCGGTAGAAGCCCGCGATCATCGCCTCACGGCCGGGGAGGTTGAACTCGCGGCCGAGCGTCCGCATGATCGAGTTCTCCGTGGGCCGGTTGAGGCCGTACTGGTAGTAGCCGCCGCCCTCGTACGCCCCGACCGGGCCGCCGTCCGGCGACTCCTGGCCGAGCCAGCGGTACCACTTCTGCTGCTGGGAGCCCATGTCGTCGGCGGACAGCTTGCTGAGGTTGACCTCGGCGGGCTCGGGGCCGGTATAGGTGCCGGACTGGCCGTAGTCGTACTCGTCGGCGAGCTTGCCGAGCGAGTGGCCGGTCTCGTGCACGGCGATCTGGTCGGACTGGTCGTTGTCGGAGGAGGCGGTGGCGATGCCGTCGTAGCCGACCTGTGAGGAGACGTCGTTGTAGCCCGCGCCGCCGTACTTGGTGGAGTTGGAGAGGACGACGACGAGGTCGGCGGCCGGAGCCTTGGAGGCGTACGACTCGACCTTGCCGGTGTCGACGCAGAGCAGGCGCTCGATGCCGTCGCAGTAGAACGCGGAGTCGAGCGCGGTGTCGCGGACCACGTCCTTCGTGGGGTCGCCGGAGACGCCGGACTCGTTGGAGACCGCGTCGACCGCCCAGACGTTGAACAGGCCGGTGTACGAGGCGTAGGGCTCCACGGCGGTCATCTTGGCCCACTTGGCGCGGACGTCGGCGTGGAAGTCCTCCTGCTGGTCGGCCGTGTAGCCGTCACCGACGAAGGCCACGTCGAGCTTCTTGTCGACCGGGCCGTTCTGCACGATCGTCGTGACATCGCCGTCGCCCGCCGCGATGGCGGCCTTGTCGGACGCGGAGAGTGGCTTGGAGGCCGGGACGACGGCCTCACGGGGGTGGGATTGCGCACCGGTGAAGTACTCGACCTTCTGGGTGCGTTGGGCATGCGGGTCCGAGGTGGCTCCCTGGGCAGTGGCCGCGACGGCCGTCGTGGCGGCCAGCGCCGCGACGGCCAGTCCGGCGGAGACCGCGGTGCGCACGGAGATGCCGACGGATATGCGTCTGATCATGGGGGGTTTCCTTCCGAAGCCCGCCGTAGGGAAGGCGGGTTGAGACGGATCGAGCGCGCTCAACGTAAGGGCTGCGGAAGGAGGTGGGCAACGAAAGGGGCTCAAGTGTCCAGATGGAGGGATGAGTTCGGGACGGCGGCGGGCGGTTTCTACGCCCGTCACCGTCCCGGTACGCCTCAGACCTCGATGATGAGCTTGCCGCGCACGTGGCCCGCCTCGCTCAGCTCCTGGGCCTTCGCGGCGTCGGCGAGCGGGAAGGTCTCGGCGACCGGCACGGTCAGCCGCCCCGCGACCGCGAGGCGGGCCTGCGCGGCCAGGCCCGCCACGACCTGCTCCGACGGCGTACCGCCAGCCGAGAACGGCACACCGTGCTCGGCGGCCTGCGGATCGGCGATGGTGACGATGCGATCCGTGGTCCCGCCGCGCAGTGCGATGGAGACCGGCAGCGCGTCATGGCCGGCCGCGTCGAAGACCGCGTCCACGCCCTGCGGAGCGGCCGCCCGGACCCGGTCGGCCAGGCCCTCTCCGTACGCCACCGGGACGGCGCCCAGCGCGCGCAGGAAGTCGTGGTTGACCGGCGACGCGGTACCGATCACCGTGGCACCCAAGGCCACCGCGAGCTGGATGGCGACCTGGCCGACCGCCCCCGCCGCGCCGTGCAGCAGCAGCGTCTCGCCCGCCGTCAGGCCCAGCAGATCCAGTACGCGCTGCGCGGTCTCACCGGCGACGGGCAGCGTCGCCGCGGCCGCGAAGGAGAGCTCGGCCGGCTTGGGTGCGATGTCTCCCGCGATGGCGTACTCCGCGTACGCACCGGTCCTGGTCCAGCCGAAGACCTCGTCGCCGACGGCCGGCCCGTCCGCCGCCCCGCGGTCCGTGGTGCCCCCGTCGTCGGCGCCGATCGCGTCGACGACCCCGGCGAACTCCAGGCCGGGCACGGCGGGGAACGTCGTCGGGTAGTACTGCTCCATCCACCCGTAACGCCGCTTGTAGTCGAGCGGATTGACGCCGATCGCCACCACCTTGACCCGTACTTCACCCGGTCCGGGCTCCGGCTTGTCGGTCTGCCCGAACGTGAGCACGTCCGAGCCGCCGAACTCGTTGTAGATGATCGCCTGCATGTGGAAACTCCCCGCTGGATGCACTGATGCGCGAAACGCACTCATGCGCTGGATGCACTGGGCCACGGCACACACGTCGTATGTGTGTCATGCGCCGTATATGCCGTATATGCCGCATGTGCTGGATCGGTTGATGGCTTCAGCTTCGTCGGCGGGGTGGGGTCCGGCCGCCGGCCATCAGAACAGTCCGGCCTGGCCGAAAGGCCAGCATTCGCCCCGGCGCGGCTGGCTACGCTGGAGTACATGGAGATGACCGGATCCGGATCCGTACCCGCCCTGACCGCCGCCTACGAGGTGATCCGCCAGCCGCTGGGCGAGATCCTGCCGCGCCTCTCCACACTCCTGGCCGAACTGGTCCCGCACCGCGCGGCGGCCGAACTCTCCACGCACTGCGCGCACTCACCGTTCAAGACGTACGGCGATGCGGACATCATCGGCCGGCTCTCCACCGCCGACCTGGCTCCGCTGCTCGCCACGGGCACCCCGGGCCGCCCGTGGCAGGGCACCCTCCCCCTCGCCGGCGCCGAGCGCCCCGTGCTCGCCGTGACGAGCCATGCGACACCCCGGGGCGCCGTCCTGCTGCTCGTACGGGATGCGGACGGCGACGGAGAAGGCGACCGCGGCGGGAACGAGGGCGCGCTGCCGGCGGTCGAGGAGCGTGCCGCCGCGCTCGTACAGGCTCTGTGGGACGTGGTGACCAGCCACTTCGACCGGCTCGCGGCCGAGGCCGTGCCCGGGGCGCTGGCCCGCTCGCGGACCGCCGCCGGGACACGGGCGCAGGTGATCGCGGAGCTGGGCGAGGCGTACTCGGCCGCGCTCACCGGGCTGCTGGGTGTGCTGCGCAGCCGCACCCTCGACGATGCGGCGGCCCGCGCCACCGCCACGGATCTGGCGGTCTCGGCGCTGGTGGAGCTGCGGGCGGAGGCGGAACGCGACCAGGAGATCGCCGAGGAGCCGGCCGGGCAGGCCTTCGCCCGGCTCGCCGAATCGCTCCGGCCGCTCGTGCGCTACAGCCCCGTCCGGCTGGAGCTGGGCGCGCCCGACTCCCAGCGGACGGTGGCCGCCGACGTGGCGCACACGGCGCGTGTGATCGTACGGGCCGTGCTGCTGAAGGTCCTCGAGCAGGAGACCGTGACCCGTGTCCATGTCGGCTGGCAGCTCACCGATGCCGAACTGCGCGCGACCATACGCGACGACGGGCCGGGCACCCTCACCTCCGACGGGCTGGCGACAGGCCGGGTCACCGACCGTCTCGACGTACTGAGCGGGCGGCTGGACGTCGATGCCGTACCCGGCTGGGGGACCACGGTGTCGGCGACGATCCCGCTACGGGTATCCCAGGACCCGGCCCCCGACCCGCTCATCGCGCTGGGCGAACGGGAACTGGAGGTACTGGCCCGGCTCGCGCTCGGCCATCGCAACCGGGCGATCGCCCAGGAGCTGCACATCAGCGAGTCGACGGTGAAGTTCCATGTCGCGAAGATCCTGACCAAGCTGGGTGTCGGGTCCCGCGGCGAGGCGGCGGCGCTCTTCCACGCGGTGGCGTAGGAGCGTCGCCGCAGGGACTTCCCGCGGTGGCGAGCGACCGTCGGAGGGCCGGGGCGGCAGCTCGGGTCAGGCGAGGTGCTTGCCGTTGTCCACGTGCCGGGCCCGGGGCACGCCGCTGAACCGTGCGGCCTGCCCGCCCGGCGCCGTACGCATCGTCCGCTCCGCGCCCGCACGTTGCTCGTCGGCCTGGGCCACCGGTGTCACATCGGTCCAGTAGATGTCGAGCATCGTCCGCAGCGACGTCGGCTCGCTCGCCGGCCCTATCGGCACCGTGATCTGGTCCAGGGCGCGCCACAGTTCGTAGTCGGCCTGCTCGGCGATGCCGCCGGCCCTGGCGTGCGCGGCCTGGTGCTTGTGCACGGCGAGGGCGAGGTCGCGCAGGCGGTCCCGGTGGTTCTGGGCGACCTGGTGGTTCAGGGAACGGTTGAGGTCCTTCTTCGCCTTGTTGATCTCCGACAGGGCGTTCTGCACCGTCCGGCTGAAGTTCGCCGCGCGGTGCCGCCATGCGTCGTACTCCCGCTTCGAAGCGAACCACTCCTCCTTGCCGGCCTGCCCGCGGGCGAAGCACGCCAGCCGGAACTGCTCGCGCTCTTCCCGCCGTTTGCGCAGCACCGACGAGTTGCGTTGGAAGAGCGTGTTGAGGGCGCCGCGGGTGCGGTCGATGAGGGCGGGGTCGATCAGCACCGCCCAGACGTCCGGGTCGCGCGCCGGGGGATGGGCGTGGTCGAGTACCAGTTGTTCGTAGTCGGAGTCGTCGAGCCGGGCCAGGCGCTGGGCGTCCATCAGTCGGCCTCCAAGCCGGTGGTGGGCTGCTCCTGCCATGGTGACGGCCGGGTGTGACAGTCGGGCAGGGCGCACGGAGACCGGGGCGAATGCGCCCCTGGCATGGGCCGGGCACACATCGAGGTGAACGGAGGCGGGCGGACTTCCGTATCCCTTGATAGCCGTGCCCCTGTAGGGCACCGGTCCACGATGCGAGGAGGGCTCATGACCGACCCTGGTTTCCCATCGATCCAGGCGCTGCCGGACGGCGACGCCGAGGTGTCCTTGGTGGTGCGCCTGACGTGGGAGGACGTCGCCGCGCTGGGCCAGGATGCGGCCCGCCTCGCGGCCCGGGTGAAGCGCCCGGTGACCCTGGACGAGGCCGCCAGTCACCGGCTGCGGATCCGGCCGCCGGCGCCCCAGCCCAAGACGGTGCCGCAGGAGCAGCGGGCGCAGCCGGCCGTCGCCGGGACGACCGTGTCGACGCTGCCGGCCCGCTCCCCGCAGGAACAGGCCCGGCAGGCGATCGAGAAGATCAACGGCACCGCCGTCGGGCATGAGACCGCCTAGTCCGGCCGTGCGACGGCTCAGCAGTGCTCGTCGGTGTAGCCGTCGGTGCCGGACGGCCGGACATCGCGATCGCGCAGGGTGATGGACAGGCTCTCGCCCCAGGAGCGGCAGGCGGCGGCGAAGTCCTTCTTCCGGTACTCGACGACGAAGATCCTGTTGTCGTAGGCGTCCGCGAAATCGCTGCATTCCTTGTAGCGGGTGCATTCTTCGACGACGGCGAAGTCGAAGCCGATGCACTCGCGCAGGGGCAGCAGATCGGTGGTGTTCTTCTGGGCGATGGCCAGTTTCCGCTGATGCGCGCGGCGCGCGAGGAGTTCGGCGAAGGCGGCCGCATGGCGGGCGGTGAGCTTGTTCCGGGAGCGCTCGTAGGAATCGAGGTTGTCGGGTTCCACGGCGTCATATCCGGCCTTGGCGCAGTCGTCGATCCAGGGACCGACGACGTCCATCAGCGCCTCGCGTTTGGCGGCGGTGGAGATGTCGAGCAGCGGCTCGTCCCAGTCCTGGTCGATGACGGGCTTTCCGCCCTCGTCGCGCAGCAGGAGTTCGGGGTGGCGGGCCTGCCAGCCGTCGACGGCGTCGGGCTGGGCCTGGAAGGCGTTGACGTAGCAGATGTTGTAGAGACCGGGAACGGGCTTGGCGGTGCGGTCGCGGGCGACGGCCCGTACCGTGCGGGGCGGTGAATAGGCGCCGCCGAGCTGGTAGTCGAACACGGCGTTCGCGGCCGGCGGCCGCACGGAGCCGGTGTCCTGCTGGGGGCGGGTGGCGGAGCACGCCGTGCCGAGAGCCAGGGCCAGGACACCGGCGCCGATGGCGAAGGGGCGGAGCGGGGGCATGGCCGGAGCCTACGCGTGGGGGCCGGGATTCCCGAACGGCCCATCAGCCGCTCCCCCCGAGGGCGAATCTCCGCTCGACTACTCGGCCCCTTTCCCCCTCACGCGATCGCATGGCGTCGGACGCGCAGCGGCGAGGCTCAGCGGGTCTTTTACATACGACGTTCATACTGCCACCGGACACCAAAACTTCTGATCCAGCGGAAATGACGGCTTTCATTTCCTTGAACCGGGCGGGTGGCGAGAGGACGGGAATGCCCGAGGAGTTTTCGGAACGGCGCCGGGCGACGGCTTGGCTGCGCGGCCCTGACGGACAATTAGAAGAAAGCAGTGAAGCGGACGACCTCGGGCCCGGACATCCCGCACTGCGGGACAGCCGGCTCTACCGCAGGGTGAGCGGAGTGGACCGGCACGCCAGGGAAGTGAGCAAGGCGGAACTCTCCGCCCTGGGGGACCCCATGGCCACCCTGTTCTTCCAGCGGAACACCTTCCCCATGGCCGTGGAGGAACTCCTGGACGGACTTCCCCGCGTCCCGGATCAGCCCAAGGTCTACCTCGTGAGCGAGTCCGGAACGATCCCGCCCGCCGACGCACCGCACCTGCGGCGGGACATCCGCTTCGCCCTCACCTACGCCGTACGGGGCAACGAGGCCGACCTGCTGATCAGCACCGGCGCCAACAGCGACCCCAGGACCACGTTCCTCCAGGTCGCCGCCTGGGACGAGGCGAACCAGGTCTTCAACTACTACATGCGGATCACCCCCGCCTGGGTGTGGACCGGCACCTCCTGGGACGCGCTGGCCGCCGCCTCGCGCGGCAGCGGCTGCTTCGACAGTCACGTCAACGGCAGCGTCGTGATGAAGGAACTGAAGCAACCCTGGATCAACTGGCAGTCCCAGTCCGCCGCCATCCAACTCGACGCGGACGACCCCCTGCGGGCCAACCCCCTGTACCAGCGGGTGATCGGCGCGGAGAACCTGGAATCGACGGTCCGCTCCCAGATCGACCGCTGGACGCGGGCCAGGCTGCGCGCGGTCACCGCCGGCGCCACCGTGGAGAACCCCGACCACCTCCTGCGCCAGCTGTTCACCACGACGGCCGTCAACCTCACCAGCACCGCCACCCAGAGCGCGGCCGTCGGCCGCGGCGGTGACGATCCGCTGCCGCTGCCGATGGGCTTCTGGCTGAACAACGACGCGCTGCTCGACGACCTCGGGATCGAGGTGGACGCCACCGTCCCGGCCACCACCGCCACCCTCTACGCCAACAGCCTCGACACCTTCGGCTTCCGGCTGGAGGAGAAGGCCAGCGGCTTCAGCCGGCCCGGGGACACCTTCTTCGCCTTCGTGGTGCCCGAAGCAGCCCTGGAGGACAACAGCGTCGTACGGGCCATGTGCGAACAGGGACTGATCTCACCGAAGTTCGCCGCCTGCGCGCTGATGGTCGACTTCCCCAACCCCGTCTTCAGCGCCCACCGCGCACGGCTGATGCGGTACGTGCCCGCCGAGGCCACCGCCGCCGAAGGACTCGGCGACCGGATCGCCCAGCGGATCCTGGCGGCCGCCGGCCAGCTGACCGCCTACAGCCCCGAAGCCCAGTTCGCGGCGAACTGGAGCCGCCCGGAAGCCACTTGGCGCGAGGACTTCTCCCGGCGGCTCACCGACTACCTGGCGAGGGTCCGGCAACGGATCACCACACAAGAAGGCTTCGACGACTACGTCCTGCTGGCCGAGTCACGCCGCAGGCAGTTCAAGGCCATGAAGCTCCACGAATTCGAGCTGACCCTGCCCACCACCGACATCCCCGCCACCGCGCCGCCGCTGCGGATGCGCGAGGACGCCACCGTGACCGATCAGCCCTGAAGGCGCCGCCACCGCGACCGCACAGATACGAGGAGCACCACCACCATGACCACCATCAGCAGCTATGGACCCCCCGGCGGACTGACCGACCTCGGCGAATTCGGCCGCAAGGCCTGGGACGTCTTCGTCTCGGACAACATCGACGCCGCCATCCAGGGCCCCGACCCCGGCGAGGTGCTCCACGACAGCCCCCGGTCGCAGTTCTACAACCTCACCAAGACCGACACCGCCGCCGACGCCCGGACCGCCACCGTCAGCTGGACGGCCTTCCCCCGTATCCTCAAGATCAGCTCCACCTCCGACGCGCAGCGCTGGAAGAAGGCCGAGGCCAGCCGCAAGGCCCAGGACGAGTACTGCGAGTGGAGCGTCACCCGCCGCGACGGCAAGATCACCAAGGCCGCCTTCACCTGCGAGAGCCCCGAGTACTGGGACGTCCTCGCGAAGACCAGCCCGGAGACCGTGCTCCGCCTCTACCGCCGGCACATCAGCCCCGACGTGCAGGAGAGCGACCTCTTCGTCAACGGCGAGTACGACCGGGCCAACAAGTGGAACAGCACCACGACCAACGGTGCGATGCACCTCATCCAGAAGAACAACACCCTTGCCGCGGAGATCGAACTGGCCGCCGCGGGCACCATCCGCCGGGTCGTCGACGGAACGGAGCTGACCGCCGAACAGGAGCTCATCAAGTGCAGCGCCTACGGCCAGGCCGAGCGCAACAGCGACCCCCACATCGGCGCGTCGGTCAACGCGCTCGCCCGCCAGAAGGCGTCCATCAGCCTCGCCGACCCCGTAGGCCTCTACTTCGACGGCCTGTCCACCGAGGGCTGGGCCACCCCCGACGGCTCCGACCCGCAGAGCTACTGGACCTATGAGCGCGGCGAGGCGGACCACCGCGTACGCGCCGTCTACGAGGTCCCCGCCGGCAAGGACTTCACCGTCGGCGACATCACCATCAACGGCCGGCCCATCCAGTACGGCGCCCAGATCGCCGACTTCATCACCATCAAGCTCATGGCTATCGCCTGCCGCTTCGGCCAGAGCACCACCGAGCCGCAGACCGCCTGCAAACAGGACGTCGCCACCGAACTCGCCCGCCCGGAGGAGGCCTTCCTCGCCAGCGCGTTCTCCGCGTACGGATACCTCGGCACCGCACCCGGGCGGGCTCTGCGGCCCACCCGGAACGCCTGACGGCACCGCGCTCACCGCTCGATGCGGGGCCTCAACTCCGGCGCCAGGGCCATGGTCAGGGCCCGGAAGATCTTCACCTCCGGATCGGCGTCGTCCGCCCGTACGGCGAGGTAGCTGCTCTCCCAGGGGGCGTCCAGCACCGGAACGAACGCCGCCCCCGGCCACGCGTAGTAGCGGGCGAAGGACTTAAGCCCCGAGCCGGCCGCGCGACCGGTGATCACGCCGGTCAGCACCTCGTGGGGCGTCAGCGCACAGTCCGGGCTGCGGCGCTGCGCCTCATGATCGAAGTACAGGTAGTCGGTGAACGGGGCCGGTGTGTGACCCGGTACCCGGACGAACGGCAGGTCGACGATGTCCGCCACGCGCACCCCCTCCTCACGGGCGTCCGCGATCGCCGACGCCGCCGGCACCGCGACGATGCGCTGCTCCGTGGTGAGCACGTCCGCGACGACCCGCTCGTCGTCCGGTGCCGGCCGCACGAACGCGACGTCCACCCGGTGCTCGGTGAGCGCGGTGACGTGTTCGGTGAAGTTCAGCTGCCGCAGCTCGACGGGGACGCCGGGGCGGGCCCGACGGTAGGCGTTGATCGCGGCCGGTGTCAGCTCCGCCGAACCATGGCCCATGATGCCGATCCGCAGCGGGCGGGTGACCTCGTCCAGGGGCTCGCGTATGACCTCGGCGACGTCGTCCAGCGCGGCGTTCGCGGCGGCCAGCAGGGTACGCGCGTGGCCGGCCAGCCGTGCTCCGGCCCGGGTGGGGGAGACCGGGTTGCGGTGCAGCAGCCGGGTGCCGAGCTCACTCTCCAGTTGCCGCACATGCTGGGTGACCGCGGGAGGGGAGAGGAACAGCCGCGCGGCCGCCCGTTTGAAATGTCCTTCCTCGACCACCGCCAGGAAGGACGACAGCAAGCGAAGGTCCATGTCAGCCACCCTAAACGCACAGGTGGGCGGCGCCCGCACGGGCATTCACGATTCGTGAACGCGGGCCGCGCCGACGGACCGGCGGTGGTGAGACTGAGCGCCATGAGCAGCACAGTCAATCCTCCGGCGCGCCCCGAACCGTCCGCCGCCGACCGCATCGACGATCCCGCCCGCACGCCACCGCCGCGCCGCTACGGACGACGCGTCGCCTGCATGATGCTGGCCTCCGGTTGGAGCGCCAACCAGTTCTCCGCCCTGCTGGGCGCCTACCGCACCGAGGTGGGCCTGTCGCAGTCCGCGGTGACCGGCCTGTTCGCGGTGTACGTCATCGGTCTGATCCCCGGGCTGCTGACCGGCGGCCCACTGGCCGACCGGTGCGGCCGCCGCCCCGTCGCGCTCCTCGCCCTGGGGGTCAACCTGATGTCGACCTTCCTGCTCATGGCCGGCTCGGCCGCCACCTGGTGCCTGCTGCCGGGCCGCTTCCTGACCGGCCTCGGCGCGGGCGCGCTGCTGGCCGCCGGCAGCGCATGGGTCAAGGAACTGTCCTCACCTCCGTACGACCCGACCGCCTCGCCGGGCACGGCCGCCAAGCGGTCCGGGATGTTCGTCTCCGCGGGCTTCGCCTCGGGAGGGCTGATCGCCTCACTGATCGCCCAGTGGGCGCCGTACCCGATGCTCACCGCGTATCTGCCGCACCTCGCCCTCGCCGTCGGGGCGGGCGCGGCCGCATGGGGCGCGCCGGAGTCCCGGCCGGCGCGGCCCCGGCCGACCGGGGGAACCGGCCCCGCCCCCGCCGCACCGGAGGCCTTCCCGCGGGCGCGGTTCTGGCGGGCCGTACTGCCGGTCGCACCCTGGGTGTTCGCGGCCCCGACGATCGGTTTCGTGACCCTGCCAAGCCTGGTCGACGGCGGTATGACGGGGTGGCAGACCGTCTACGCCGGCGTCGCCACCGCCGTCGTCCCCGGTGCGGGGCTGGTCGTCCAGCCACTGGCCCGGCACCTCGCCACCCGGCACCGGCTGGCCAACGGGGTCGCCGGCCTCCTGGTCATCGCGGGCGGGCTCGCCTGCGCCGCACCCGCCGCGGCCACCGAGCAGCCGTGGCTCGCCCTGGCCGCCGCCGCGATCCTCGGCGCCGGCTACGGGCTGACCCTGAGCTTCGGCCTCACCGAGGTCGCCGCCCTCGCCCCGCGGGCACACCTGGCCCGCCTGACCTCCCTGTTCTGGACGCTGGCCTACACCGGCATGTTCACTCCGTACGCCCTTGCCGCACTGTCCTCCGCCACGCTCGGGATACCGGCGCTCCTCGGGGCGGGCGCGCTGCTGGCGGTGCTGGTCTGCGCGGTGCTCGGGCTGCTGAACCGCGACGGCGGCTGAGGGCGCACTCGACGGAGACGAGGACCGTCAGCGGTCCCCGGCCGGCGCCACGTGCTTGGCGTACGCCGCGCCGAGGTCGCGTACGTCCACGGAGGCGTGCACCGCCACGGCACCCGCCGATGCGGTGTGGCGCCGCACCAGGTCCAGGACCGCCTGGCTCAGCGCCGACTTGGTCTGGGTGCTGCGCCCGGGCAGGATCGCGAACTCCACATGGATCAGGGCGTGTCCGGGCTCGTCGTGGGCGATGACGGCCTCGTCGACGCGGCGGAAACGCGTCTTGCAGCTCTCGATGGTGATGCCGTCGACCGTCTCGGCGGCCAGCTTGTGCAGTTCGCGGGCGAAGCCACGGCGATCGAAGGACTCCTGCAGTGCTTCGTCGTAGTCGACGAGTATGTGCGGCATTCTCTCGTTCTCCTTCCAACTGGTGGACACCGACAGGTGCATGTGGGGGGACACTAACGGACCGCCCAGCCCCGTCTTCTGAGTACTTCGGTGAGTGGATGGGCGACGTCCGGGGCCACCACGAGCCCGACCGAGCCGTCCGGCGACGCCGGTGCCTCCGGAAGGACCATGTCCTCCAGGTCGAGCCGGGCCTCGCCCACGTCGTCGAGCAGCCGGCCGAGTTCCTGATGCTGGCCGCCGACGGCGACCGACAGCACGGTGCGGGGATGCGCCGCGCCGCCGCCGTACGAGGGCGCGATACGGGCCCGGCCCCCGACGCCGCGCCGCAGTACGTCGGTCAGGTCGGTCAGCGCGTCGCGCTGCGGTTCCGGGTCGTCGCCGGCCAGACGGGCCAGTGCGTCGGCCGCGGTCTCCAGGTCCGTGCTGAGCTCGGCGAGCAGCGGGGCGAGCGCGGCGGCGTTGGCGGCGAGGATGTCCGCCCACAGGGCGGCGTCGCCGGCCGCGACCCGGGTGACGTCGCGTACGCCGCGGCCGGCCAGCCGCACCGCGTAGTCCTCGCCGTCCAGGAGACGGGCGGCGGTGAGGCTCGCCATCAGGTGGGGCAGGTGGGAGACGAGCGCCACGGCACGGTCGTGGTCGGGCGGATCCAGCAGCACCGGCACCGCACGGCAGAGCGAGACGAGTTCCAAGGCGCGGTTGAGCGCGTGCTCGCCGGTCTCCGGGGTGGGGGTGAGCACCCAGTGGCGGTCCTGGAAGAGATCGGCGCGGGCCGCGAGCGGGCCCGAGCGCTCCCGGCCGGCCAGCGGATGCCCGCCCACCAGGGTGGTGGTGTCGCAGCCGAGGGCCAGACATTCGGCGTGCACCAGGGACTTCACGCTCGCCACGTCCGTGTACACCCGGGCCAGGTCGGCCTTCTGCTGGTCCGCGACGGTCCGGGCGATCAGCGACGGCGGCACGGCGATGACGGCGATGTCCACCGGCGCCGACGGCGGCTCGGGTGTGCCCGCTCCGCGTGCGGCGGCGAGGCGCACGCTGTCGGGATCGTGGTCGATCAGATGGGTGGTCACTCCCCGGCCCGTCAGTGCCAGGGCGATCGAGGTACCGATGAGACCGGTGCCGACGACTGCAGCGGTATGCAAGGAAAGGCTCCTCGGCCATCAGGGGGTGGGCGGCGGACCCGTGCGGGCCCGGCAGGTGCGGGTCCGCACGGGTCCGGCAGGGGGCTACCGGTCGGCCGACGCCTGCGCTGCCGGCTCCGGCTCAGCGGCGACCGGCCGGCGGGCCAGCCGCCGCAGCAGCGCGGGGTCGGCCAGCATCACGGCGTTGCCGATCAGGATCAGTACGACGCCCGCCAGGTCCCGCGCCGTCCACTGGAAGGCCTCGAACACCGTGGAGAGCAGCAGCGCCACGACCGGGAAGAGCACCATCGCGTAGGCGGCGCGCTCACCCCCGATCCTGCCGAGCAGGGTGAGATACGCGCCGAAGCCGACGACCGAGCCGAAGACGGTGAGGTAGAGAAGCGACCCGGTGTACTTCAACGTGGGCTGGAACAGCGCCCCGTGGCCGAAGACCGCGGCGAACGGCGCCATCAGCAGCGCTCCATAGGCCATGGCGTAACCGGTGCCCTGGACCACCGGAACACCCGCGGCCTGGGTCCTGCCGGACACCACATTGCCCAGGCAGAAGACCAGGGTCCCGACGGCCGAGAGCACGATGCCCTGTCCCGAGCCGGAGGAGTGCCCGAAGTTCTGGAACTCCGGCCAGAACACGGTGACGATCCCCAGCAGCCCGACACCCCCGCCGACCAGCATCTTCGTGGTGATCGTCCGCCGGAAGAACAGGCGGGCGAAGACCATGTTCACCAGCAGCGACATCGCGAAGACGATCGAGACCAGGCCGGTGGCCAGATGCTGCTCGGCGAAGTAGAAGCAGACGAAGTTGGTGGAGAACATCAGCCCGCCCATCAGGACGAACTGACCGTGCACCCGCAGGGGATAGCGCAGCGGCAGTCCGCGCACACGGGCCCACGCCAGCAGGATCACGGCGGCCAGCGCGAACCGGTACGCGATCGACGCCGTGGGGTGCACATCGCCCAGCTGGCCCTTGATCGCCAGCCAGGTCGAGCCCCAGATCAGCACCGTCACGACATACAGAACGGCGTTCACAGGCAGCTCCGTTCGAGCAGCCCCACCAGCCGACGGGCACCCTCGGCGACCTGCTCCGGCGTCAGATAGCTCAGGGAGAGACGTATCTGCCGGCGACCGCCGTCTCCGGCCGGGTAGAAGTAGTTCATCGGCGTCCAGATCACTCCGTGTTCGCGGGCGGACGCCTCCAGGAGAGCGTTGTCCGCCGCGACGGGGAGGGTCAGGGTGAGGAAGAACCCGCCCTCGGGCACGTTCCAGCCGATGCCGGCCGCCTCCCGCCGCTCACGTGGCAGCAGCGTGTCGAGGCTGTCGAGCAGGACCGCCAGGTTCTCCTGGTAGAAGTCGGCGGCCGGCTTGTTGGCCTCCCGCAGCCGGAAGTCGTGGGTGAGCAGCATGCCCCCGATGACCGCCTGGCTGAGCGCCGGGGTGTTCACCGTCACCATGCCCTTGATCTTGGACAGTTCGTCCGCCAGGAGGGTGTGTCCGCCGTCCGCTGCCCGGACGTGCTGGTCGGCGACCACATAGCCGACCCGGGCACCGGGGAAGCAGGTCTTGGCGAAGGAGCCCAGATAGATCACCCGCCGTCTGGTGTCCAGCGCCTTGAGCGTGGGCAGGCCGGTGCCGGTGCGGGTGAAGAAGCCGTACGGGTTGTCCTCCAGGAGCAGCAGATCCTCGTCGTCGGCCACCTGCAGGAGCCGACGGCGGGCGGCCGTGGGCAGACAGGTGCCGGTGGGGTTGGAGAAGTCCGGCACCACGTAGAACGCGCGGGGCCGCTTGCCGGCCGCGCGCAGTGCGGCGACCGTCTCGCGCAGCACGTCCGGGTCGGCGCCCCGCTCGCCCTCGGGGACGTGCACGGTCTCGATGTCCAGCAGCCGGGCCGCTCCCGTGATGCCGACATAGCAGGGGGAGGAGACCAGCAGCACGTCCGCGGGGTCGGCGAACAGCGCCCGCAGGACCAGGAACATCCCCTCCTGGCAGCCCACGGTCACCACGAGGGACCGCGGATCAGCCTCGATGCCCTCGTCGTTGTGCAGGGCGCGGGCCACCAGGTCGTGGATCTGGCCGTTGGTGCGCCCGTACTGGAAGAGCAGCGTGCGGACCTCGTCCGGGGTGCGGCCCGCCTCCTGGGCGAGGTACCGCTTGTAGGCGTCGAGGTAGTCGCCGATCCGGTCGACGTCGAAGAGCCCTTCGTACGGGCGGCCGGGGCCGAAGGAGATCGCTTCCGGGTAGCGGGAGGTGACCTCGTTGAGGAAGTTCATCACCTCCATCAGCGGGTCGCCGAGCGAGCCGTGCAGCCGTTCGGCCGACAGCACGGTGGTGGGGGAGGCGTCGGTCACCGGGGGTCCTCCCAGAGGACGGGGCAGAACTCAGGGTCGGTGTAGTCGGGGTTGCCGTGCGCGTCCGCGCGGACCAGCACATCGTTGTTGTAGACCACGCGCTCGCCGGAGGACAGCCCGAAGTGCCGCCAGTGGTTCGTCCGGTCCTGCAGATGCAGCGAGATGGCGCGGCGGGGGCGGTCGCTGACGTTGTAGCCGCTGCCGTGGTAGGTGCGGCAGTGATGGAAGCTGATGTGCCCCTTGGGGATGTCGACCGGAACCTTGCGTACTTCTGCCTGGTTGTGTGCGGCGTTCTCGGTGAGCATCTGTTCCAGTTCCGAGCGGTCGCGCTCGGCGAAGTGCCGGCTGGTGGAGTCGTCGCCGCCGATCTCCTTCCAGCGGTGGCTGCCGTCGATCATCGTGATCGTCCCCATCTCCTCGTCACAGTCGTGGAAGGGGATGAACGCGGTGAGCATCTCGTCGGAGGAGCAGGTCTGCCAGTAGTGCCGGTCGAAGTGCCAGGGCACGATGTTGCGGGCGTCGTCCGCCCGCGGCGGCTTGTGGATGAGGGTGCTGTTCCACAGCCGTATCTGGCTGCTCCGCGCGATCCGGGCCGCGACCGCCGCGATGACGGGCTTGGCCAGGACGCTGCGGATGGCGTCGTCCTCGTAGAAGATGTAGTCGTTGTGCCGGTGCACATCGCCCTGCTCGGGCTCCCAGTACGCCAGCCGCGGCGGCCGGGTGGGCAGGGTGCGGTCCCGGTGGCCGGCGTAGAAGCGGTCGGCGGCGGCGTTCAGCAGGTCGACCTCCTCGTCGGTGAGCAGCTTCTTCGACAGATACCAGCCGTGCTCCTGATAGAACTCCACCTCTTCGTCGGTGGGCAGCAGGGCCTGTTCGGCGGCGGTCAGCGGGTGCGGTGCGTTCGTCATGCCATGTCCCTGTCGTCGGTGGTGGGGTATGCGGGGTCGGGGGAGCGGTGGAGGAGGTCCGGGCCGATCGTTTCGAGGCCGGGGTGGCCGCTCAGCGCCATCGCCTCGGCCAGTTCGTCCCGGAGCGTGGTCAGGACGTGTTCGGCGCCGGCGGCGCCGCCGACCGCCAGGCCCCACAGGACCGGGCGGCCGACCAGCACCGCGCGGGCCCCGAGCGCCAGCGCCTTGAGTACGTCCGTGCCGCGGCGGATGCCGCCGTCGACGAGCACCTCGCACTCGTCCGGCACCGCCGCGACCACTTCGGGCAGGGCGTCCAACGCGGCGATGGCGCCGTCGAGTTGGCGGCCGCCGTGCGTGGACACGATCAGGCCCTCGACTCCGAGGCCGGCCGCCTGCCGGGCGTCCCGCGCGGTGAGTACGCCCTTGAGGACCAGGGGCAGGCCGGTCAGCGAGCGCAGCCAGGCCAGGTCCTGCCAGGTGAACGCGGCGTCATGGTGCCGGTCGGCGTGCGCGGCCAGCGCCGAGCCGCCGGCGCGGCCGGTGTGCAGTCCGCCGGCGTGGTCGTCGTCGAGGTTGACCGGCCGGATGTGGGACGGAAGATGGAAGCCGTTGCGCAGGTCGCGCTCCCGGCGTGCCATCCGCGGGGCGTCGACGGTGATCACCAGGGCCCGGTAGCCCGCCGCCTCCGCCCGTCGCACCAGCGACTCGGTCACCTTCCGCTCACGCAGGACGTAGAGCTGCAGCCACAGCGGGCCGGACGCGGCCCGGGCGGTCTCCTCCAGCGTCCTGCTGGCGAAGGTGCTGGTGACCGTGAGGGCGCCCACGGCACCGGCCGCGCGGACGGTGGCGGTCTCGCCCTCCGCGTCGACCAGGCGGTGGTACGCCATGGGCGCGATGCCGACGGGCAGTGCCACCGGACGGCCGAGCAGCGTGGTGCCGAGTTCGCAGGAGGAGACATCGACCAGGGTCCGGGGGCGCAGCCGGTACCGGTCGTACGCCGCGCGCTCGTCGCGCAGCGTCACCTCGTCGCCGCTGCCGCCGGCGATGTAGTCCCACACCGCCCGGTCCAGCTTGGCCCGGGCCGCCGTCGCGTAGTCCCGCGGGGACAGCGGCTCCTGCTCCGGGCCGTCGGAGGGGTGCGCGGGCGCGGCCCGGTCGGTCCGCGCGTTCACGCGCCGGCCCGCGTCGCGGCGCCGACCGGGACGGCGGCCTGCGGATCGGCCGCCCGCTCGCGCTCCTTGGCCTCGTAGAGGGCCTTGATGTTGCCGCTGCCGAAGGTGCGGGCCTCAAGCCGCTGGATCAGCTCGAAGAACACCGTCCGGCGGGCGTAGGGGGACCGGGTGAACACCTGCACCAGCTGGCCCCATTCGTCGCGGTCGGCCAGCAGGCCCAGCTCCTCCAGCACCGCCGGGTCGATGTCCACCTCGATCCCGCGCTCGGCCAGCGTGGCGTAGTAGCCGGCCGGCGCGGAGAGCAACTCCACTCCGGAGCCGCGCAGTTCGCGTGCCGCACGGACGATCTCGTCCGTGCCGTACGCGACATGCTGTACGCCCGGTCCGTCGAAGCCGTCGAGGAAGTCGTGGAGCTGCCCGCGGTCGCCGACGGGGTCGGGCTCCACCATGGTGAAGGTGATGCCCCTGGTCTCGTCCTGGACGACCTTCGAAGCCATCGCCTGGCCGCCGACGACGATGTACTCGTCGTAGGTGTGCTGCAGCCCCAGTGCCCGCCGGTAGAAGTCGACCATGGTGTCCAGCGAACCGGGGCGCAGGCACAGGGCCAGATGATCGACCGACCGCAGCAGCCCGGGGTCCGGCGCCACCTCGTCGATGACCGGCAGGTAGCGCCCGGGCAGGAAGTCACCTGACGGGTCGTCACGCTGCACGAAGGTGTGGACCAGGTCGTTGGTCGCGGCGACGGTGGCCCGGACGACCCGCCCCCCGCGGGCCTCGAACGTTTCGGGCGTCGCGACGGGGTCGGCCCCGGCGGCCACCGCCCGCTCGAAGTCGCCGACCGCGTCGGTGGACCGCAGGGCCACATCGCGTACGCCGTCGCCGTGCCTGCGGACGAAGTGCGAGGCGGCGTGGTCGGCGTGCAGGGCGGAGGTCAGCACCAGGCGGACCCCGCCGTGCGCCAGCACCAGCGAGCGGGCGCCGGCGAGCCCGGTGAGCGGGCCCGCCTCGGCCACCACCCGGAAGCCGTAGGTCGCGCAGTAGTAGTGGGATGCCTGGTTGACGTCCCCTACGAAGAACTCCACGTGGTCGATGGAATGCGCGGTCACAGTGATCCAATCTCTCGTTCGGGAGGGGGTACGGGCACGCCGGACCGACCCGGCGGCGGATGGCTGCGGGGGGGAGGGAGGTCGCTATGGCGTCAGGGCGAAGGGGGAGTCGCCCCCGCCGCCTCGGCGAGGGCGTGGAAGACGGCGGCGGTCGAGGTGGCACCGGGGTCCTGGTGGCCGATGCTGCGCAGCCCCAGGTACGCCGCCCGGCCCCTTCTGGCCTGCAGCGGAACGGTGGCCCGCATACCGGCCTCGGCCGCCCGGGCCGCGGCCTGTGCGCAGAAGGGGAGGCCGGCGCCGGAGTCCGCCGCGTCGCGGAACGCGCCGACCGCGGGGGAGAACGCGTCGACCATGGTCTTGTCGCCGGGTACGGCGGCACCCAGCCGTTGCATCGTGGCGAGGGCCGCGGCGAGTCCCGCCGCGAACCGACCCGTCCCGACCTCCGGCGAGGCGCCGAGGGCCTCGCCGAGGGCCCGCAACGCCCCGCCGTAGAGCGGACCGGAGGCGCCCCCGACCACCGAGACCAGTGAGTTGCCCGCGGTCACCAGCAGCGCGCCGACCGGGGCCGCGGGCGGCGGGGCCCCGCCGAGTGCGGCGCGCACCGCGGCGAAGCCACGGGCCATGTTGGTCCCGTGGTCCCCGTCCCCGATGGCCGCATCGAGCCGGGTGAGGTGCTCCTGTTGCCGGTCCATGGCCGCGGTGGTGCGGTGCATCCAGTTCAGAACGAACGGGACGTCCACCGGACTTCCGGCGTGTGCGCCGTCAGGGCGCGGTAGGTTGTCGAACTTTTTGGCAGGGTCCTGCATGGCAGGCGCTCCTTCTATCCCCCGTGCCGCAGCGTTGCGCAGCGAGCCGGATAGCCGACGCATTTCCGAAAGCTGTTCGGCATTGCCGAATGCCCTAGAAGCAAAACGCAGCGACCCCGGCCCCGTCAAGGGATTCCGGCGCAGTGGTCGTACGGGTAGCGGATCCGGGTGTGAACCACCCCTCCGGGGCGGCGAGTCGATGAACCGCCGATGAGAACCCCGAGGGGTCGCGGAAGGGGCGTCAGTCGCAGGCGCGCAGGCCCGCGTTGCGCGGCGCGCCGAGGTCCCGCGACAGGCTGCGGGCGACTTGGCGGACCGCGATCGCGCACTCCTGGCGCGCCGTGTCGGTCAGCAGGTGTTCGACGGGGCCGACCAGTCCGAGGGCCCCCACGACATCGCCGGTGCGGTCGAACACGGGCGCCGCGATGCCGGCGTCGCCCAGGGTCAACTCCTGGTCGTCCACCGCGAATCCGCTCTCCCGCACCCGGTCCAGCTGGGCCGCCAGCCGCTCCGGGTCGTCGATGCTGGAGCCGGTGACCCGGAGCAGCTCGCCCGCCAGCAGCCCCGCGCGCCGCTCGGCGGGCAGGAACGCCGCGACGGCCTTGCCCAGGGCGCAGGCGTTCCAGGGCAGGGTGGCTCCGGTCTCCAGCGTCTGCACCGACCCCCCGGGCCGGAAGGCGTGGTGGACGACCAGTATCTGACTGCCCGTCAAAAGACCTACCCACACGGCCGAACCGACCTGGGTGGCGAGCAGATCGGCCCAGGTCACCGCGCGGGTGCGCAGCTCATGCGAGTCCAGGTAGGCGTTGCCCAGCGTCACCAGGCCCGGGCCCAGCTGGTACTTGCCCGTCTCGCGGTCCTGGACGACCATCCCCTCCGCCTCCAGGGTGCGCAGCAGGGCGTGGACGGTCGGCTTCGCCACCCCGACGCGGTCGGCCAGTTCCGTCACGCCCAAGCGCGGTGTCGCCGTGGCGAGTTCCCGGAGAACGCGGATCGCCCTGTGCACCGCCTGGACCATGAACACTCCCTTTTCGATTCGGTATTGCTGAACGGCGTTCCGAACCGTAGGGTCCTCGTTCATGACACCGCTGGTTGGCATCGTACGTGCGTCGCCCCCGCTGCGGAGATCGCCCCGGGTATGCGGCCCTGGTCGAGCGGCCGGTCGGTTCCGCCACGGCCAAAGGCACGAGGAGGCCCGACACCGTCGCCGAAGCCACCGACGAGACCCGGCACCGCGGCAGGGCCCGGCCGCGCCCTCGCCCGAGCCGTCCGACCGCGCTCACCTGAGCCGTTCGGTGACCAACAGCACACATACTGATCAGTAGCGTCACCGCCCGGCGGGCCTAAAGTGAGGCCGGATGGCGCCGCCGGACACCCGGCGGTGGCCCCGCACCCCTCGATCCGACCAGGGAGACTGCATGCGCTCTCCGAAGGACTTCTTCCGCCCGCTGGCCGTCGGCGCGCCGACACCCGTGCGTGAAGTACCTTTCCGGCCGTCCCGGATGATCCACTTCTTCGATCCGGGCAACGAGAAGATGGCGGCCAAGGTGCCGGCCATCGCCCCCACCGTGGACGTACTGCTCGGCAATCTTGAGGACGCCGTCGCAGCCGACCGCAAGGAGGCGGCCCGGTCGGGCCTGGTGGAGATCGCCAAGAAAACGGACTTCGGCGAGACGCAGCTGTGGACCCGGATCAACAGCCTGGACTCGCCGTGGGCGCTGGATGACCTGCTGACGCTGGTCACCGAGATCGGTGACCAGCTGGACGTGATCATGGTGCCGAAGGTGGAGGGCGCCGAGGACATCCACTACGTCGACCGGCTGCTCGCGCAGTTGGAGGCGAAGGCGCAGATCCAGCGGCCGATCCTGGTGCACGCCATCCTGGAGACCGCCACCGGCGTCGCCAACGTGGAGGAGATCGCCGGAGCCAGCCCCCGGATGCAGGGCATCTCGCTCGGCCCCGCCGACCTGGCCGCCAGCCGTCGGATGAAGACCACCCGCGTCGGCGGCGGACACCCCGGATACCTCGTCCGGGAGGACCCGCACGGCCAGGACGACGCCGCGCCGCGGGCCACCTTCCAGCAGGACCTGTGGCACTACACCCTCGCGCGCATGGTCGACGCCTGCGCGGCGCACGGCATCCTCCCGTACTACGGGCCGTTCGGCGACATCAAGGACACCACCGCCTGCGAGGACCAGTTCCGCAACGCCTTCCTGCTCGGCTGCGTCGGCGCCTGGAGCCTGCACCCGGTGCAGATCGCGATCGCCAAGAAGGTCTTCTCGCCCGCGCCCGCCGATGTCGCCTGGGCCCGCAGGGTCATCGAGGCGATGGGCGACGGCACCGGCGCGGTGATGATCGACGGCAAGATGCAGGACGACGCCACGTACAAGCAGTGCCAGGTGGTCGCCCAGCTGGCGGACACCCTCGCCGCCCGCGACCCCGAGCTGCGCGACGCCTACGCGGCGGCCGACACCCGGCAGAACAAGGAGTAAGTTCCCATGTCCGACGCGACCCTGCGGCCGCGCCGCTCCGTGCTCTACATGCCGGGCGCCAACGAACGCGCCCTGGAGAAGGCCAAGTCCATCCCCGCGGACGCCCTCATCCTCGACCTGGAGGACGCCGTCGCCCCCGACGCCAAGGCCGATGCCCGCAAGCGGGTCGCCGCCGCGGCGGCCTCGGGCGAGTACGGCTACCGCGAGGTGACGATCCGGGTCAACGCACCGGGCACCGCCTGGCACGCCGACGACCTGCGGGCCGCCGCCGAAGCCGGCCCGGACGCGGTGGTGGTGCCCAAGGTGGACTCCGCCGACACCGTGCGGGAGGTCGAGCGCGCGCTCGAAGCGGCCGGCGCCCCGGACCACACCGCCATCTGGGCGATGGTCGAAACGCCCCGTGCGATGCTCGACGCCCGTGCGGTGGCCCTCGCCAGCGAGCGGCTCACCGTACTGGTGATGGGCACCAACGACCTGGCCAAGGAGCTCCACGCCGAACACGTCCCCGGCCGCGCCCCGCTGCTGACCGGACTGTCGCTGGCGCTGCTGGGTGCCCGCGACGCCGGCAAGGTGATCGTCGACGGCGTCTACAACGACGTGAAGGACGCCGCGGGCTTTGAGGCCGAATGCGTTCAGGGACGGCAGTTCGGCTTCGACGGCAAGACGCTCATCCACCCCTCGCAGGTCGAGCCGTGCAACCGGGTGTTCGCCCCGTCCGCCGACCAGATCGACCGCGCACGGAAGATCATCGACGCGTTCGACGAAGCCACCCGTGAGGGACGCGGAGTCGCCACCGTCGACGGGCGGCTGATCGAGAATCTGCACGTCGAGGACGCCCGCCGGATCCTCGCGCTGGCCGCGGCGGTCGCCGGGCGATGAGTTCCGGGACCTGACGGGGCCTTCCGGGCACGAGACGCGGCGGCTGCCTTGGTGCGTGAAACGCGCACCCGGGCAGCCGTCGCTCTTCGTCGTGTGACCGGCCCCTCGGCTCAGTACCCCGACGGCCGCACCAGCCCCGTCTCGTAGGCGAAGACGGTCGCCTGCGTCCGGTCGCGCAGTCCCAGCTTGACCAGGATCCGGCCCACATGACTCTTCACCGTCTGCTCCGCCACCACCAGCCGCTCGGCTATCTCGCCGTTGGACAGTCCCTGCGCGATCAACGACAGCACCTCGGTCTCCCGCTCCGTCAGGTCGCCGACGCGGTCCTTGAGCGGGGTGCGGGGGGTCCTGGTGACCCGGGAGAACTCGGCGATCAGCCGCTTGGTGACGTTCGGGGCGAGGAGTGCTTCACCGGCGGCCACCACCCGTACCGCGTGCGCGAGTTCGGCGGCCGAGGCGTCCTTCAGCAGGAAGCCGGAGGCGCCCGCGCGCAGCGCCTCGTACACGTACTCGTCGAGGTCGAAGGTCGTCAGGACCAGCACCTTGACGGTGGCGCCGTCCGGTTCGGTGAGCCGGCGGGTCGCCTCGATACCGCCGAGCCGGGGCATTCGGACGTCCATCAGGACGACGTCCGGGGCGAGTTCGGCGACCTTGGCGACGGCGTCCAGGCCGTCGACGGCCTGGCCGACCACCTCGATGCCGGGCTCGGCGTTGAGCAGCACCGTAAAGCCCTGACGGACCATCACCTGGTCGTCGGCGATCAGCACGCGGATGGTCGTCATCGGGTGTCCTCAACGGGGGAATCAGGGGAACCAGGGGCGGCGGAGGGGCGGTGGGCGTTGTCGGGCAGCAGCGCGGTCACCTCGTAGCCGCCGTCCGGGGTGCGACCCGCGGCCAGTTCACCGCCGAGCATGGCGGTGCGTTCGCGCATCCCGAGCAGGCCGTGCCCGGATCCGGGGGAAGGTGGGGCGGGGCCGTCCGCCGCGGCATTGGAGATCCGGAGCGCGAGCCCGTCGGCGTGGTATCCGATCGTCACCCGCACCGCCGCCCCCGGCGCGTGCCGCATCGCATTGCTCAGGGCCTCCTGCACGATGCGGAACGCCGACAGCTCGACGCCCGGAGCCAGCGGGCGCGACTCTCCGGTGGTCTCGACGGTGACTGCGACCCCGGCGGAGCGCACCTTGCCGATCAGCTCGTCCAGCCGGTCGAGGGTGGGCTGCGGGGCGTGCCGCACCTCCTGCGACGGCGCCTCCTCCGAGCGCAGCACGCCCAGTACGCGCCGCAGTTCGGTCAGCGCCTCGACGGCGTTCTCCCGTATGCCCGCGAGGTTCTCCTTCAGCGCGTCCGAGGGGTTGTCGACCAGATGCGGAGCGACCTGTGCCTGGATGGAGATCACCGACATGTGGTGGGCGACCACGTCGTGCAGCTCGCGGGCGATCCGGCCACGCTCCTCCAGCAGGGTGCGGCGGGCCCGTTCCTCGGCGGTGAGCTCCTCCTGTACGACGAGCCGGTTACGGGCCACCCGGCTGATGCGCAGCGAGGCGCCGACCACCACCGCGGTCGCGAAGCTCACCGCGCCGCGGGTCAGGTCGTCGTTGTGCCCGCCCGGTGCCGGGGCGGGGGCGACGGGGGAGGCGAAGGCCATGTTGACCATCCCCGCCAGGAGCGTGACCACCAGCGCCTCGACCGCGACGCGGGGGCGGACCCGCAGCGCGAGGAGGAGCAGCACGAGGGTGTGCAGTGCGACCCCCGCGACACTCCAGGGCCACAGACTGTCGTGGTCGACGACGGGCTCCGCGACCTGTGCGGTCAGGAAGAGCGCGAGCGTCGACAGCCACCAGGCGAGGACCGGGCGGCTCAACGCGAGGACGGCCGCCGCCGTCTGGAGCACGAGGAGCAGCAGCACCCGCGTCGGGAACGTCTCGTCCCGGTGTGCCTCCCCGCCGAGCAACTCCTGGTAGTCATTTGCATTGAGCAGGAACATCAGCACCGCGAACAGCACCACATGGGCGTGCGGCAGCCGTCCGAGCCAGCGCATGCGCGGCAACGGATCCCGCGCCACGGTCCACAGATCCCCGCGCAGCGTGCGCAACGCCGTCCCCGCGGCGGCCCGCAGCCGCCGTCCCCCGCCGTCCCCGGCCCCCTCGTTCACAAGATCCACCCTAGCCCCGCCCCGTTGCCACCGGAACGGAGCGCTGCTCGCGCACCACCCGGCTGCCGCCACGGCTCGCCCGCCGCCCCTGCTCGTACGTACGGAACGCGGCCCAGCACACCACCAGCGCCACCGCGAACACCGGCAGCCAGCCCAGCCGGGCGAGCACCCAGCCGGCGCCGTCGGGCACGGTGTGCAGACCGGGCAACGGCCGGCCGGCCAGCAGGCCCACCGCCGTCACCGCCATCATCGCGGTCTGATGCCACAGGAACACCGTCATCGCCGACAGGTTCAGCAGCGCCACCGCGGCCCACACCGCGGGACGCCGCAGCGCCCGGCGCAGCCGATCACGCACCAGCAGCGCCGCCCCGCACTGCGCGAGACCGAAGCAGACGGCCGCGAGGGTGGGCGGGTTGAGATTGGAGATCCCGGCGCCCGGCACCCCGACCATGGCGGCCGGATAGCCGCCCCACAGCACGAGCCCGGCGGCGGTGGCGGCGCCCCCGACCAGCAGCGCCCATCCGGTCCGGCGTTCCCGCAGCTCGCCCCGCGCCCAGAACGCCCCCAGGCAGTACGGGACCAGCCACCCGGCCACCACATTGATCCAGCCCGGCCAGGCGGGCCCGCCCAGACCGAACCGGACCAGGTCGACGTGCAGCACGACGGCCAGAGCCCACAGCGGGTGCAGCCTGGTCACCAGCGGCGTCGCCGCCGTCAGCGCGGCGAAGACCAGCAGGAACCACATCGGCGACAGCACCAGCTTGGCCAGCGTCCGCACCGTCTCCACACCGGCCCCGGATGCCAGCATCACCACCGCCGCAGCGCTCCAGACCACCAGCACCGCGGCAACCGGCCGGAACAGCCGCGCCATCCGGGCGCCGAGCCACCGCCGGTAGGACCCGCCCCGGCCCCGGGCGGCGGCGTAACCGCGCGCCGCCGCCTGCCCGCCCACCAGGAAGAAGACCGCCAGGGTCTGCAGCACCCAGGAAGCCGGGGCCAGTTGCGGCAGATACTGCAGCGGGCTGGCCCCGTGCACGGTGCCGCTGTCGACGACGAGGGCGGTCACCAGCCAGTGCCCGAGCACCACACCGAGGATGGCCAGCGCGCGGAGTGCGTCGATGGTGCGGTCGCGGCCGACCGGGGTCGCGGAGTCGATCCGCTGGACGAGATCACGCAGCACGGTGGCGCTTCTCGGCCGGCAGGCGTCCGGAGACGATCCGCGCGAGATTCTCCAGCGACACCGATCCCGGGCGGAGATAGTCGCTGTGGCCGCCGGAACCGGCCGGGAAGATCCGGGCGCCGAAGGCCGGGGAGAGCGGGTCCTCGCCCAGCCCGAGCGTGCCGAACGGCAGCGGGATCTGCCCGTGCGGCACGTCGGCGATCCAGTCGTCGGCGCCGCGCCCGGCCCAGACCGTCGCCCGGGTGCGCAGCGCGGCGACACCGTCGGAGCCGGCACCGGGACTGCCGTACAGCACGATGTCCGCCACGGCGAGGCCCGGCGCGGCCCGCCCGCAGACGACCGAGCCGTAGGAGTGACACAGGACGGAGACCCGCGCGGTCGGCCGTGCCCTGTTCAACTCGCCGACGAATCGCACGAGTTGCGGTGCGGCATCCGCCGCGAGGGCGGGGGTCAGCACCTCGGTGCTCAGCGTGCCCGGCGTTTCGTAGCCCAGCCAGGCGATGACGGCGGTGCGGGAGTCCAGTTCGTGGTGGAGCGCCCGCGCACCGGCCCGGAAGCGCTCGTAGGTGTCGAGGCTGGTGTCGGACCCCGGCACCAGTACGGCGATCCGCTCGGCCCGCGCCAGGTCGCCGAGGACCTCGGTGGTGCGGCCCCCGCCGCGGCCGTCGAACGACAGGAACTGCCGCGCCGGAGCCGCCATGGCGCGCAGCGCGGCGGCCCGCCTCCGGTCGCCGTGGCCGGCGGCCATCCGCTCCGCCGCGCGGATGCCGTCGCGGTTGACGGCGTACCGCGCGGCGAGCGCGCCCGGCGTGGTGGAGCGCAGCGGGCCGGGGTCGGCCGGAGCGGGCGCCGGGACGGCCGCGGGGCGCGCCGCACCCGAGACGGGCACGGCCACCGAGGCGGCGACAAGAGTGGCGAGCAGGGTGCGCAGCAGACGCTGGCCGCGCGGGCGGGACGCCATGAGCGGTGATCCTTCCGTACCGGAAGCCGGTGGTGCTTCCGGTACCGAAGCTATGGATCACACCGCTTGGTCCACGTCCCGCCAGGGAGCGTACTTACGGCCTGGCTCTCAGGTATGGGGGGTAGGGGTCCGCCCTCCGGCCCGCCGTCATGCCCGGGGCAGGAGAAGTTCGGTGTTGCGATCCACGGCCGTGCCCGCCATCACCTCGTGGACCGCGCCGGGCGCCGGCATGCGGTCGGCGAGACCGGGCGCGTTGTAGGACAGCTCCCGGTAGAGGGACGCCAGCCCGACGGCGGACAGGTCGTCGAAGTCCGTGCGGTACGGCGCGGCCGATTCGATGAGCGTGGTGAACAGCGACAGCGTTCCGTCGTGGTTGTCGACCAGTTCGAGGAGCCGTGCGTGCTGGGGGTAGTCGATGTGGGAGGCGGTGTTGACCTCCCAGAAGGAGCGGGCGGGGGTGGCATGGGCGTGCGGGGTGATGCGATTGACATGGCTGTGCCCGTTGATCCAGGCCACCACGTTCGGAAAGCGGCTGAGCAGCGCGATGACCTCCGCGCCGTCGTGCCGGGTCTCGTCGGTGCGGGCCGCGTCGGGGCGCCGCGTCATGCTCGGACTGTGGTGGTGGCTGAAGACGAGGATGTACGCGTCGTCGCCGCCGGGGTTGCGCACCACCCGGCCGTCCGCGTCGTAGTGGCGCGCGCTGTGTGCGGCCAACGTCCGCTCCAGCCAGCGCAGTTGCTCGGTTCCCAGTGATCCTTCGTAGTGGCCGCTGCGGTAGGTGGTGTCGATGCTGATGCCCACCACTTCGTCCGCGATGGGGAAGGAGTAGTACATCCGGTCGCCGTCCAGGTGGTTCTCGGTGTAGCCGTGCCCGACCGGCCCCGCACCCGCGAAGGCCGGGTCCAGATGCGCGCGCAGGTACTCGTGCGGCGTGGCCGGGCGCCGGCGGTCGTCGGCCGTCACCGTCCGCGCCCTGGCGGAGTTGCGACGCAGGATGTCCTTGAGCACGGTGCTCTTGGGATCGTCGCCGGTCTCCAGCACCTTGGCGAAGGCGGCCACGTCCGCGTCCGGCACGGAGAAGAGCTTGCGCGCCCCGGTGATGTACTCGACGAGCTGAGGGTCCTGCGGAGCCAGGCAACCGCCCGGGAGGTCGTCGTGGTTGCCGGGCGTCGAGTACCAGGGGATGCGCAGGCCGGGGCTGGTGACCGGGCGGATCGCGGCGTCGAGGAAGCCGGGTATCCGCGGCATGCCACGCCGCTTGTCCTGGTCGCGCAGGCCGTCGTCGGGATGCCAGTACAGCGGGAGGCCGGAGTTCTGGACCCCTTCGTACGCCGCCGGGTCGCCGGTGTTGGGAGTGATCCGGCCCCCGCTCATCACGGTGAGGAACCACTCCAGCTCCACCATCGAGTGGTTGTCGATGTTGTCGCCGGTGGACATCACGAAGGCCGGCGGCCGGCCGGTGTGGGGGCCGCCGCCCAACGCGTTCACCTGCTCCACCAGCGACACCGCGCCCGCCACGGACAGCGCCTCCTGCCCCCGCCACGATCCCGGGGACCCGGCGCGCAGGAATTCGGTCCGCAACGGGCTCTGGACGTCGGCCACATGCAGATCGGTGAACTGGACGAAGCACGCCAGGGCGGTGCGCCGGTCCCGGCGAGCGGCCCTGGCGGTGGCGAGTTCGCCCCGTACGACCAGGGGCCATCCGGGGCCGGGGGCGATGCGCCGGTAGCCACCACGGCCGGCGAGCCGGGCGGTCGTCTCCAAGGTGGTGGTCCCATACGGTGCGCCTCGCCCGGAGAGCGGGCGTGCCGCCGACGGGCCGGTGCCGCCGCGCTGTGCCGGCACGGCGCCCGCGTCCGTGCCGCTGCGACTGATGTGGGGGAGTGCGAAGGCGGCGCCGGTCGCGGCGACCGCGGCACCGGAGGTGAAGAGGAATCGACGACGGTCGGTGGTGGTGTCAATGCCGGCCATGGGGCCCTCCTGCGGTGGCGGGCGGACCCGGCCACAGCGGTGTCACCAAGATTCGGAATCTCTCATTCCGAACTCTGCGGGAGGCTCGTGGCCGGCAGTTGAACGGGCCCGGAACGCGGAACACCGATCGCCGGTCGGTCTGGTCCGCTTAGGGGCTTGAGGAACATCCCTGGGGGACTTCGGCGTCGTTGCGCGCGGTTGTCTCACCGAGCGGGGAGGTGCCGGCGGCCCGGACGCGGGACGTCCTGCGCTTCCCGGCACCGCGGTACGTGGCCGCGATGGAGGCGCAGGCGACCGCGGCGATACCGACCCACTGGGGCCAGGCGAGGTACTGGCCGAGGATGAGCAGGCCGAACAGCGCGCCCGCGGCCGGCTCCAGGCTGGTCAGCACGCCGAAGACGCGTGGCGGGATACGGCGCATGGCCTCCAGGTTGAGCGAGTACGGGAGCACGCTGGAGGCCACCGCCACGACGGCCGCCACCCCCAGGACGTGTGGGTCCAGCAGCGCGCTGCCGGCGTGGGCGATGCCGTAGGGGGCGCTGAGCAGGGCCGCCCAGGCGATGGCCACGGCCAGGCCCTGGCCGCCGCTGAGGCGGGTGGCCATGCGCGCGGAGACGAGGATGTATCCGGCCCAGCAGCAGGCCGCCGTGGCGGCCAGGGCGAGGCCGACCGCGGGCAGGGAGGCGGAGCCCGTGCCGCTCAGCAGGAACACGCCGGCCGCGGCCAGGCAGGCGGGGAGCAGGTCGACCGCGCGGCGGGAGCCGGCCAGGGCGATGGTGAAGGGGCCGAGGAATTCGATCGTGGCGACGATCCCCAGGGGGAGGTGGTCAACGGCTTCGAAGAAGGCGATGTGGTGTCCCGCGAGGAGGGTCCCGGCGGTGAGCACGGTCTTCCAGGCCCCCTTGGTCGAGCTCAGCGCCCGGCGCTTCGGGCGCCATAGGACGCAGAGGATCACGCCGGCGATCAGCAGCCGCAGGAACACCACGCCCGCGGCCCCTGCCTGCGGATATGCGCGCGGGGCGAGGGCCGCACCGAACTGGAGCCCGCACACGCCGGCCAGGACGAGACAGGGCGCGGGCACCTTGCCTGCGACGGCGGACAGTCCTTGGGCGGCGCTGTGTTGCTGCATTCCTCGGTCCGTGGTTTCGGGGCCCCGGGCAGATGGCGGGGCCGGTGGTCGTGCGGAGGGCCGACCGGGTCCGACCGCCTGTCGGGCGGTCGTGTCCCGGGGCGTGGGCGATCTGCCGGCGACGCGCGGCAGCGGCTCGCCGGCAGAGGTGCGTCCGCCCATGAGCCGGTGGGCGCCGCCTGCGTCGGGGAGGGGGAACCGGCGGTGGCGGGCAGGGGCACTGGAACTCGACGGCGCGCATCCTCGGACCACCCTTCCACCAATGTTCAACCGGAAGCGAACATCGGCAATGTAAGATGGAAGTCGAACATTCCGCAAACGGGTGTGATGACCGCGCAGGAGGAAGAGGGATGTCGGAGCACACCGAAGCCGGAGGGCACCGACCGGCGCCCGTGCACACACACCCCGCCGACGTCCCCCTGCTCACCGCCCTGTCCGCACTCGCAGACCCGGTGCGCATTCAGCTGATCCGCGAGCTGGCGGGCCACTCCGACTGGACGCTCAGCTGCAGCAACTTCGACGTACCCGTCGGCAGGGCCGCAAAGAGCCACCACTTCGGCGTCCTTCGCGACGCCGGCCTCGTCGAACAACGCGACCAGGGCACCAAACGCCTCAACCGGCTGCGCCGCGAGGAGTTCGACGCCCGCTTCCCCGGCCTCCTCGCCCTGGCCCTCCGCCCGGAGGACTGAACGGCAGCGGGCTCGTCGGCGTCGGCTCGAGGACATCGCCAGCGGCAAGGCCAACGAGCGACTTCGGCGGTGAATGGGAGCGCGTTTCCGAACGGCCGCAGGGCCGCGATCCCACGAACGGGAGGTCGAAGACCGTGGCGGACGAGCAGGAGCTGGCCGAGATCCAGCAGCGGCACTGGCAGGACGTCTACGCCGCCCATCCCGGCATGTACGGGGAGCAACCCTCGGCGCCGGCCGTCCACGCCGCCGATGTCTTCCGTACGGCCGGGGCCACGGATGTGCTGGAGCTCGGCGCCGGGCACGGCCGCGATGCCCTGTACTTCGCTCGCGAGGGGTTCACCGTCCAGGCCACCGACTTCAGCCCCACCGGGCTGGAGCAACTGCGCGACGCGGCCCAGGCGCAGGGCGTGGCCGGGCAGATCACCGCCGTGGTGCACGACGTGCGCGACCGGCTGCCGCTGCCGGACGCCTCCGTGGACGCGGCCTTCGCGCACATGCTGCTGTGCATGGCCCTGTCCACGAAGGAGATCCAGGCGGTGGTCGGCGAGATCCGCCGCGTCCTGCGGCCCGGCGGCATCCTCGTCTACACCGTCCGGCACACCGGCGACGCCCATTACGGAGCCGGCACCGCGCACGGCGACGACATCTACGAGCACGGCGGCTTCGCCGTCCACTTCTTCGACCGTGGCCTGGTCGACGCCCTCGCTCACGGCTGGACCCTGGACGAGGTCCACGCCTTTGATGAGGGCGAGCTGCCCCGTCGTCTGTGGCGCGTCACCCAGACCCTGCCCCGATGACCGTGACACCAGGCCACCGGGGAGGGGGCAGCGGCACGGAAGCTGTGGCGGCCCGGGCAGTCGCCTGTTCAGCAACCGTTGATCCCCGGCGGGCAAGATCGGTCCGCAGTGCACACACCGACCATTTAGGGGGAAACCTGTGGGCGTCGTGACGTTCTACACGCTCGAATGCGTCGAGCAGGAGGACTGGAACGGGGCGGACGACATCTACCTCACCATCAACGGTGGGCGTTCGGTCTACTCGACCAGCATCGAGAAGGGCGAGAAGCGCCACATCAACAAGTCCTTCCACTTCGCGGGCGATGTCGCGGAGGTCCGCATGTACGAGAGCGACGACGCCGACGCCGACGATCTGCTCGGCGAGCAGGTTCCGCTTCTCGGCTACGGCGAGATGAAGTTCCGAGAGGACGGTGCCCACTACACGCTCTCCTACAAGCTGTCCTGACGGGAGGCGTCAGCGGGCCGGCCCCACATGCCGGCCCGCCTGCGATTGCCCTCTTGGCGGCGATGCGGGCCCCGCGCGCCCGCCGGGGATTCCGCTCAGGCGGGCGGGTAGCCGCGGGAGTGCACGACTTCTTGGGTGAGCCGCGTGAAGGCGCGGGCGGCGGCGCTCCGGTAGGCGTTCTCACGGCGCAGGAGGCCGACGGTGCGGGCCGGCAGGGCGGGGGAGAGGCGGAGCGGGGAGAGGCGCGGGTGGTCATGGGTGACGGCGTCGGGCAGGACCGTGGCCAGGGAGGTGCGCTGGACGATCTCGGTCAGCGCCTGGATGGAGTTCGACTCGACGGCGATGCGCGGCCGCACACCATGGGCGGCGAAGTAGGCGTCGATATGGCCACGGGTGGCGAAGTCGCCACTGAGCAGGGCCAGTTGATACTCGCCGAGGTCACCCGCCGACAGCGGCTGCGCCCGGTCGTCGGCGGGCGGGCGGCCGCCGACGACCAGACCCAGGGTCTCGGTGAACAGCGGGGTCGCGGTGATGCCGGGCGGGTGGGTGCCGTGGAAGGCGATCCCGAGGTCGAGTTCGTCGGCCAGCAGCCCGGAGGTGATGCGGTCCTGCGTCATCTCCTTGACGTCCAGGGTGATCCCGGGGTGGTGGGTGTGGAGTTCGGCGACCAGGGGCCCGATGAGGTAGGCGGTGAAGGTCGGCGTGGCCGCCAGCCGCAGGTGCCCACGGGACAGGTCGGCCACGTCCAGCACGGCGCGCTCGGCGGCCGCCAGGTCCCGTAGGGCCCGCCGGGCGTGGTGGACGTAGATCTCGCCGGCGTCGGTGAGCCGCACGGTGCGCCCCGTGCGGTCCAGCAGCTGCACGCCCACCGTGCGCTCCAGCTGCTTGACCTGCTGGGACAGGGTGGGCTGGGAGATGTGCAGGTCCTCGGCCGCGCGAGTGAAGCTGCCGTGCTCGGCGACGGCGAGCAGATAGCGCAGATGACGCAGTTCCAGGGCTGCCATACGACTACTATAGGACAGCCATAGATGGCATCAATGGAAGTCATGGATATTTCGTCTTGGACGCTATAGGTCCAGTTCGTGCAGGGTGAATGGGGTCAGCCCGCAGCGGGCCGACAGCCACCGAAGGGATTCATCCGTGCAGGACCTCACCGAGGGCGTCGCGCGATTCCAGCGGGACGTCCACCCGGCCAAGGCGGAACTGTTCGCGCACCTGGCGACCACCCACCGGCCGACGACGCTGTTCATCGGCTGCTCCGACGCCCGCGTGGTGCCGGAGCTGATCACCCAGAGCGAGCCGGGTGAGCTGTTCGTCATCCGTACCGCCGGCAACCTCGTCCCCGCCCACACACCCGGCCCGGACGGCGTCGCGGCCGGCATCGAGTACGCCGTCGCAATCCTGGGCGTACGCGAGATCGTGGTGTGCGGGCACTCCGCCTGCGGCGCGATGACCGCCCTCGCCGAGCGCCACGACCTGACCGCGACACCGGCGGTCGCCGACTGGCTGCGCCACGCGGACGCGGCCCGCGCCCGCGCCTCGGCCTCGGCCGCCGAAGCGGAGGTCAGCACCCTCGTGCGCGAGAACGTGCGGGCCCAACTGGCGAACCTCGCCACCCACCCGTCGGTCGCCCGCGCCCTGGCGCGCCACGCGCTCACCCTCAGCGGCTGGGTCTACGACATTCCCACCGGCACCGTCGAAGAAGTCGGCGCCGCCGGCCGCACGCCCGTCCCCGCGGGCTGAGCCGGCCCACCGGTCCTCACACCCGCCGTTCCGCCGAATCACGGGCGAACGGCACCTCCGCAACCCTGAACCGAAAGGACACCTCTGTCATGAAGCACGCTCAGATCGACCCCGCCGCCCGCCAGGCCCTGGCCGCCGAAGCCGTCGAGGCCAAGCTGCGCAAGGACCTGTCCTGGCAGCAGATCGCCGACGCCGCCGGTCTGTCCGTCGCCTTCGTCACCGCCGCCGTCCTCGGCCAGCACGCCCTGCCGGAGCCCGCCGCCCGTGCGGTGGCCGAACTCCTGGGCCTGGACGGCGACGCGGCGCTGCTGCTGCAGACCATCCCGACCCGCGGTTCCCTCCCCGGCGGCATCCCCACCGACCCGACCATCTACCGCTTCCACGAGATGCTCCAGGTCTACGGCACCACCCTCAAGGCGCTGGTCCACGAGCAGTTCGGTGACGGCATCATCAGCGCGATCAACTTCACGCTGGACGTCAAGAAGGTCGCCGATCCCGAAGGCGGCGAGCGCGCGGTGATCACGCTGGACGGCAAGTACCTGCCGACCAAGCCCTTCTGAGTCCCGCTGGAGCAGCAGTTCCAGCTGCTCCCAAGGCGCGCCGAGCGCCACCTCGGACGGTCCGCTGCCGCACGGGCCGCACAATAGAGAAATACCCCGGACCGAATTGACGGCCGGGGTATTTCTCTGCGTATATTGAGGGCTTCTGTGTCCTGACCCAACTGAAGCTCAGTTGAAGGCACATTCCCAATGTTCATTCCGAACCATATCCGAGCGGAGTTCAATTGTCAAACGAGGAATTGCGGCGCGAGCAGGAATTCACCGATCTGCTCCATGAGCGACTCGCCGAAATGCGGGACGGCGCCGCGGCGGCGGTGCGGGCAACCCTGCCGCGGGAGGGGAACAACGCCCAGGCGCGGCTGGAGCGCGATGTCATGGTGGCCGAGCAGGCCGGACTGCTGGCCGCCTTCGAAGCCGGGGAGAACGGCCTGTGCTTCGGCCGGTTGGCGTTTCGCGACGGCAGCGACCACCACATCGGCCGAATCGGAATCCGGCGCGACGACGCCGACCGCACCCCGCTCGTCATCGACTGGCGGGCCGAGGTCGCCCGCCCGTTCTACCTCGCCACCGGTCACACCCCGATGGGGCTGCGCCGCAGACGGCACATCACGACCGAGGGCCGGCGGGTCACCGGCCTCCACGACGAGATCCTGGACCTGACCGACACCGAACGCACCGGGCACGAGGGCACCGACGCGGACGCCGTGCTGCTGGCCGCGCTGGACGCGGCGCGCACCGGTCGGATGCACGACATCGTGCAGACCATCCAGGCCGAGCAGGACCGCATCATCCGCGCCCCGCACCACGGCGTGCTCGTCGTGGAGGGCGGCCCCGGCACCGGCAAGACCGTCGTCGCGCTGCACCGCGCGGCATATCTGCTCTACGCGCACCGAGAGCTGCTCGCCCGCCGCGCCGTGCTGATCGTCGGGCCCAACCCGGCGTTCCTCAGCTACATCGAGGAGGTGCTGCCCGCGCTCGGCGAGACCGGGGTGCTGCTCGCCACCATCGGAGAGCTCTTCCCCGGCATCCGCGCGACCGGAACCGACACCGCCAGGGCCGCCGAGGTCAAGGGCGGCGCGACGATGGCCGACGCGCTGGCACGCTTCGTACGCGACCGGCAGTCCCTGCCCGACCCCGCGATCGTGATCGAGCACGACGACGGCGAACTGCGACTGGACGCGGACATCGCGTACGAGGCACGGCGCCGGGCACGGGAGACCGGGCTGCCGCACAACCTCGCCCGCCCCCACTTCGCCTTCCGCGTCATCGACGCGCTCACCGCCCAGTTGGTCGACCGGATCGGCGCGGACCCCTACGGCGGCCCGAACCTGCTCGGCCCCGACGACGTCGCCCAGCTAGGCAAGGCCGTCGCCGTCAACCCCGAAGTACACCGCGCCATCGAGGAGTTGTGGCCCTCCCTCACGCCGCGGCAGCTGGTCGGCGACTTCCTCGCCGACCCCGTCCACCTCCCCGACGCGGACGCCCGAGCGATCCGCCGTGCGGTCGGCGACGACGACTGGACCCCTGCCGACGTTCCCCTGCTGGACGAGGCCGCCGAACTCCTCGGCGAGGACGACTCGGCGGCCCGTGCCGCGGCCGAGGCCGAGCGGCAGGAGCGGATCGCCTACGCGCAGGGCGTCCTCGAACTCTCCTACGGCTCGCGCACCCAGGAGTTCGAGGACCGCGACGACGAGGACTCGGAGGTGCTGGCCGCGCACGACCTGATCGACGCCGAACGCCTCGCCGACCGGCAGGAGGAGACCGACCACCGCAGCGCCGCCGAACGTGCCGCCGCCGATCGCACCTGGGCCTTCGGCCACATCATCGTGGACGAGGCGCAGGAACTGTCCGCGATGGCGTGGCGGCTGCTGATGCGCCGCTGCCCGACCCGCTCGATGACCCTGGTCGGCGACCCGGCGCAGACCGCGGAGCCGGGCGGCTGCGGCACCTGGGAGGCGATCCTCGAGCCGTACGTCGGCGAGCGCCGGCAGCACGTCAGACTCGGCGTCAACTACCGTACGCCGACCGAGATCATGGAGCTCGCCGCGCGGGTTCCCCGGGCCGTCGACCCGGACTTCGCACCGCCGCGCTCGATCCGCTCCACGGGCAGACCGCCGTGGGCGCACCGCACCGACGACCTGGCCGGCGCGGTGGCCGAGGCCGTCCGGCGCGAGACCCGCGACGCGTCCGGCCGCCTCGCGGTGATCGCCCCGCGCCCGCACCATGCGGCGCTGCGCACCGCCCTCCCGGCCGCCTCCGCCGGCCCCTCGCCGGACCTGACCGGCCCGGTGGTGCTGCTCGACCCCCGGCAGGCCAAGGGCCTGGAGTTCGACACGGTGATCGTGGCGGCACCGGAGGAGTTCGGGACGAGCGACCTGTACGTCGCGCTCACCCGGGCGACGCAACGGCTGGGTGTGATCCATACCCGGGCGCTGCCGGCGGGACTGGAAACCCTGCTGCCGGAGGAGACCGCAACCGCGCCGCGTTGAGGGCCGGTTGACGGCCGGAGTGGGCGCAGGTGCGGAGGAGGAGCAGAGGCGGGGGGCGACGGGGGCGTGACGGAGCCGGGCATGGCGGGCGCAGGCCGCCCGCGCGCCCGGTAATGCCCCGGCGAAGCCCTTCCCCAGGGCATGGACGACACCGTCCCTGGCAAGGCATCACCCGCCCACCGCACCCAAGTCCCCCGTGGGCGGGCCGCCCGGCCGCTCCGCGCCGGCCCTTCGCGCAGAGGGGCAGATTGGAGGTTCGGCATGCCCGGAAAGCACCGGAAGCACCGGCGCCGTCCCGAGCGCCGCACCGCGAGGGCCGCGATCGCCACCGCTGTGGGCGTGGTCCTGGGCGCCGTGGGACTCGATGTGGCGACGGCCGTCGAGGCCCCGCCGCCGCGGCCCGCGGACGCCGCCCGCCCCACTCCGGCGCCTGCCGCGTGGCCCACGTCCGCTGCCGCCCCGGCAGACCGCGATCCGGCAGAGCAGGACCCGTCCGAGTACGTGCGCGAGGTCGTACGGCTGGTGAACGCCGAGCGCACCGGGCACGGGTGCCCGCCCGTCCGGTGGAACGCCGTGCTGCAGCGGGCCGCGCAGCGCCACTCGGACGACATGGCCACCCGTCACTTCTTCGACCACACCAACCCCGACGGCACCGACGCGGGGGAGCGGATCACCCGGGCCGGCTATGCATGGTCCTCGTACGGCGAGAACATCTCCGTCGGCCGGGCGACGCCCTCCGCCGTCATGAGCGCCTGGATGGACAGCCCCGGCCATCGCCGCAACATCCTGCAGTGCGACCTGGCGGACATCGGCGTCGGCATCCGCTTCGGCACCGGCGGACCGTGGTGGACACAGGACTTCGCCAGCCCCCGTTGACGGCGACCCCTGGGGCCTGACGCTCGGACCGGCCTTACGGGAGAGGGCCTCCACGGCCCAAGTTGAGGGCCGTGGCGAGGTCCACGGTCGGGTCGAGTGAGACGACGACGCGGGCCTGGAGGAGTGGTCCGCCGTGGGTGAAGCGGCTGGTGCCGAGGGCCGCGTTGAGGTGGGCGGCGGCGCCCGCCGCGGTCGCGAGGGCGACGTCCAGGCGCAGGACCGCGGTCCGGGTGTCGAGGGACGAGCGGATGCCGGGCCGGGCGAAGGTACCCAGGGTGAGCGTGGTGCCGTCGTGCACGCCGTCGGTGACGCGGGCCCGGAAGGTGCCCTGGGAGAGGTCGGCTTCGAAGCCGGTGACCTTGACGGTCTTGTCGGTTGCGCCGTTGACCAGTGCCATACCGGAGTCGGCGAAGTGCAGCTCGCCGCCGACCGTGCCGCCGCTGTTGGTGACCGCGCCGTCCTTGACGCGCAGCCGCATAGCGCCGTCGGAGTGGCCGAAATCGTGCGGCTCGACCTCGCCGCCGGGGCCGACCCCGGTGATCGCCACACCGTCGGCTGCGAGCGCGGCGAGCAGGGCGGTGGGCATGCGCACGACGGCCGAGCCGCTCTGGACGGGGACCTCGGTGTGGCCGGCGGGCCGGGCGGGAGCGGCCGGCGCGTCCGGGGGCGGGCCGGCGGAGGAGGGGCGTGCCGGAGCGGGAGCGGCGATCGCGAGCGCCAGAAGGACGGCCGTCGCGAGGCGGCGAGGGTGCATGGGGACCCCTTTCGTGAGCGGGAGGTCACTCCAGGTTCCCCTCCGTATTCATGATGAAGTCTCCCGACGCCTTCCGCCGGGCACGGGCACGGGAACGGCTGACGGTGTTCTGGAGAGGGCATGTGGCGGGCGGGCGGGCGGACGCGGCGGGGTGCGGGACGGCGGCCCGGTGATGTGGCGAAGCGCGCGAACCGGCAACGTTTCTTCTCTTATTTTGTGCAAAATCAAGGGTATGTTGCTAGCAGAACGCGTTACCGTGCTGTCCCTGTCCCCCCGTCCCTGTCCCCGTCCCACCCCAGCCCCAGGGAGCCGTGAGCCCGCCATGACCGTCACCCCCACGATTCCCGCCACCATGCGTGCCGCCGTACTGCACGGACCCGAGCGCCTCGGCATCGAAGAACGCCCCGTTCCCGCCCCCGGTCCGGGTGAGGTGCTGATCCGCGTCGAGGCGGTCGGCACCTGCGGCTCGGACGTGCACTACTACCGGCACGGACGCATCGGCGACTTCGTCGTGCGGGAGCCGCTCGTCCTGGGGCACGAAGCGGCCGGGACGGTGGTCGCCGGCGGCCCGGGAGTCGACGCCCGCCGGATCGGCCGGCGTGTCTCCATCGAGCCCGGCACCCCTTGCGGAAGCTGCGGCGAATGCCGTCCGGGCCGCTACAACCTCTGCCCCGACATGCGCTTCCTCGCCACACCGCCGGTCGACGGCGCCTTTTGCGAATACCTCGCCGTGCGGCAGGACTTCGCCCACGAGGTCCCCGACTCCCTGACCGTCGAGGAGGCCGCGCTGCTGGAGCCGCTCTCGGTGGCGGTCTGGGCCTGCCGCAAGGGCCGCGTCGGCCCCGGCGACCGCGTCCTGATCACCGGTGCGGGGCCCATCGGACTGATCGCCGCCCAGACGGCACGGGCCTTCGGCGCACGGGACGTGCTCGTCACCGACGTCCTGCCGCACCGCCTCGAACTCGCCCGGGCCGCCGGCGCCACCACCCTCGACGTCTCCCGCACACCGCTGCGCGCGGCGGAGTACGCACCCACCGTCCTGCTGGAGTGCTCCGGCGTCCCCGCGGTGAGCGGTGCGGCGATCCGCACCGTGGCCCGGGCCGGACGCGTCGTCCTCGTCGGCATGGGCGGGGACGAGGTCCCGCTGCCCCTGAACCGGGTGCAGAACTACGAACTGGAACTGACCGGCACCTTCCGCTACGCACACACCTGGCCCACCGCGACGGCGCTGGTGGAGTCGGGGGCGGTCCGGCTCGACTCCCTGGTCTCGCACGGTTACGGTCTTGCCCAGGCTGAGAGCGCACTGACCGTCGCCACCCACGACGAGACCGCCGTCAAGGCCGTCATCTATCCGCAGCGGTAGGCCGCGCCGCCGCTGCCCGACCGGAAAGGCGGCCCCGATGGCTTCCGCACGGTCGTCGCTGGCCGAGGTCGACCGGCGACGGCAGGACGTACTGGCCCACGTCGTCGACCACGGAGAGGTGCGCATCGACGCTCTGGCCCGGCACTTCGGGGTCAGTCTCGCGACCATGCACCGCGATCTGGACCAGCTGGCCGAACGCCGGCTGCTGCGCAAGGAACGCGGCCGGGCCGCGCCGTTCCCGTCCCTCACCATGGAGACCGCGACGCGCTTCCGCATCGCCGCGAACCGTCCCTTGAAGGAGGCGCTCTGCGCCGCCGTCGCCGACGAGATCCGCCCGGGCAGCACCGTCGTCCTGGACGACTCCACCACGGTCTTCCCGCTCGCGGCCCGGATCGCCCGCACCGAAGCGGTCGCCGTGGTCACCAACTCCCTCGGTGTGGCCCGGCTGTTCGACGAGACGCCGGGTGCCGACGTCACCCTCCTCGGCGGCCGCTACCGCGGGGAGTTCGGCTCCTGCGTCGGCCCCGACGTGCTGCGCTCCCTCGGCCGTCTCCGCGCCGACCTCGCGGTGATGTCGGCCGTGTCCGTCCTCGGCGGCCGGCTCTTCCACCCCGTACGCGAATACGCGGAGATCAAGGAAGCGATGCTGGACTGCGCACAGCGCTCGCTGCTCCTGGTGGACCACACCAAGTTCGGCAAGACCGCCACGCACGCCTACGGCGACATCAGCCGCTACGACCGGGTCGTCACCGATCACGCCACGCCGCCCGGCGAGCTGACCGAACTGCGCCGCCTGGGCGTGCCCGTGGACGTGGTCGACGCCTGACGCCCACGGCAGGTGCTTCGGATCGACGAGCACCGTCGGTGTGGTGCGCACCCGGCCGGACCCCGCCGTACCCCGCCGGCGAGTGCCCGGATATCGGGCAGCGCCTGCCATTTTCCGACAATCAACGCCCTGCGCAGGAACTTCCGTTGACGCCGGGCCCGTCCTGATGTGACAGTACGGCCGCCTGGGTCATGGACATGCCGTCCTCGACATGTCGTCCTCCTGCCGTGCAAGGCCCCCACTCGTCGGAAACCGGCCGGACGACGACACCACGCTGCCCCGACCCGGCGTCCCACCAGATCCCCGTCGGCAGAACGCGCTACCCCCTCAAGGAGCCATGGTGTTACGAAGACTCTCGGTGGCCGGCATATCCCTCGCCGCCACCCTCGCAGCAGCCGTCCTCGCCGCGGCCCCCACGGCCGCAGCCACCCCGCAGGCCCTCCGGCCCGCCACCGCCGGCGCCCCGGCCCTGGCCGCCCCCGACATCGATGTGGCCAAGGTCCAGGCGCACCTCACCGAGCTGAACAACATCGCGACCCGCAACGGCGGCAACCGCAAATCCAGCGGACAGGGCTACCGGGACTCCGTCGCCTACGTCAAGGGCAAGCTCCAAGCGGCCGGCTACACCGTCACCGAGCAGCCCTGCACCTCCGGCTGCGCCAGCGGGGCCGGCCCCAACCTGATCGCCGAATGGCCCAAGGGCGACACCGGCACGGTGTACATGTTCGGCTCGCACCTCGACAGCGTCGGCGCCGGACCGGGCATCAACGACAACGGCTCCGGTTCCAGTGCCCTGCTGGAGACGGCACTCACCCTGGCGGAGCAGAACCCCGCCATGGCCGCCCGCGTCCGCTTCGGCTGGTGGACGGACGAGGAGCAGGGCCTCAACGGCTCCGACTTCTACGTCAACTCCCTCTCCAGCACCGAGCGTTCGAAGATCAAGGCGTACTACAACTTCGACATGGTCGCCTCGACCAACGGCGGCTACTTCATCAACCACGTCACCTCCGCCGCCGCCGCGCCGATGAAGGCGTACTGGGACTCCCTCGGCCTCCAGCCGGAGGAGAACACCGAGGGCGCCGGCCGCTCCGACGACTACTCCTTCGAGCAGGCCGGCATCCCGACCTCCGGATACGCGATGGGCGCCGGCGCGAGGAAGACCTCCGCCCAGGCCGCCAAGTGGGGCGGCACCGCCAACCGCTCCTACGACCCCTGCTACCACCAGTCCTGTGACACCACCGGCAACATCAACGGCACCGGACTGAACCGCAGCGCGGACGGCATCGCCTACACCCTGTGGAAGCTCGCCGTCTCCGACACCACCCCGTCGAACGACTTCTCCCTGGCCGCCGCCCCGTCCTCCGGCACCGTCGACCCGGGATCGTCGGTCACCAGCACGATCTCGACGGCGACCACCAGGGGCTCCGCCCAGACGGTGCAGCTGTCGGCGTCGGGCGCCCCGGCGGGCGTGACCGTCTCCTTCAGCCCCGCCTCGGTGACGTCCGGCGACAGCTCCGCCATGACCGTCGCCGCATCGGCGAGCGCGGCCCCCGGCACCTACTCCCTCACGGTCACCGGCACCGGATCCGTCACGCACTCCACGACCTTCGCCCTGACGGTCAAGGGGACCGGCAGCTGCACCAGTCAGCAGCTGCTCGGCAACGGGGGATTCGAGAACGGCACCACCCCCTGGACGGGCGACACCGGCGCGATCGGCGCCCACTCGGGCCAGCCCGCCCACAGCGGCAGCAGGTCCGCCTGGCTCGGCGGCTACGGCTACTCCGCCGCCGACACCCTCAGCCAGCCGGTGACCGTGCCCGCCGGATGCAGCCGAGCGACGCTGACCTACTGGCTGCACATCGACACCGACGAGACCGGGAACACCGCCTACGACACGTTCAAGGTCAAGGTGGGCGGCACCACCCTGACGACCCTGTCCAACACCGACGCGTCCAACGGCTACACCCAGCGCACCCTGGACCTGAGCCGCTACGTCGGACAGCAGATCACCCTGACCTTCACCGCCACCGAGGACGCCAGCCTCCAGACCAGCTTCGTCCTCGACGACGCGGCCCTGCAGACCGGCTGACCTCCCACTGCCCGGAGGGGGGGGGGGGGGGGGGGGGGGGGGGGCCGGCCCCCCCCCCCCCCCCCCCCCCCCCCCCCCCCCCCCGGCGCACCAGCGCCACGCGGCCCGCCGCACGTCTTCGGGCTCAGACCCGGGCGGTGAAGGGACACTTCCAGTCGGCCGGCTTGCGGCGGCCCGAGTAGCGCCGCGCCTCGGAGAGCTGCTCGTACTCCACGAGGTTCGGGTTGATGTCGCCCTGCAGCTCGATGTCCTGCTTGCGTATCTTCTCCTGGAGCCGGTCCCACAGGCCGGCGGCCTTTATCCGGTTGAACTGGGCGTGGGAGTTGAAGGCGAGCATCGGGAACGGCGGGCGGCGGCCGAGGCGGCTGTGCGTCTCGTGCAACCCGATCACGAAGAACGGGTGCCCGGCCACGCTGTACGCGAAGGCGCCGGACGAGGGGTCGCGGTCATAGCCGTCGGCCCAGGTGTGGGTCAGGCTGTCATGATCGTGAACGGCCTGCAGCTGCTGCCACATGAGGTCCTCGAACTCGGTGTCCGGCACGTTCAGCGGACCCGAGAAGGTGGCGACGAAACTGGTGAAGGGCTTGGCCTCCCAGTCCACCGACTTCACATAGGCGTGCAGGTCCTCGGTCATCTGCCGGGCGGCCCCGTCGTCCCCGAGCCAGGTGTAGTGATGATGGGCGATACCGCCCTGCCGCCACGCCGAACGGCCGGCCAGGCAGGGAAAGGCATTGCCGAGCAGGAACTGCCCGACTTCAGTGGCGGCGGAGGCGTCAACCGTCATGTTCGTGACCTTCGGTGAGGGGGGCATCGCCCGGGGGTGGGGCCCTGGTCGTGCTGGGGACTCTGGCAGTGAAGATCGAACCCCGCCGATTCGTCAAGACATGGCCACCGGGCACCTGGTCGGCCGCCCTCACCAGCAGCGACAGGAGCGTGGCCGAAGGGCGCCGCACTCCATCGGGCGGGACGTCGCCCCGGCGGGCCGCACGCCCTGGGGACGCCGGGGGAACCGCCGTCAGCGTGCGGCGGGAAGGCCGCTCCCGGTGCGCTTCAGCGTGCGGATCACCGGCGCGGTCTCCAGGGACCGGACGGCGTCCAGCGCGGCCACCCGCTCGGTCAGATACCGGCACAGATCATCGGCGCTGCGGCAGTTGACCGCGGCGACGAGATTGCTGGGGCCGGTGGTCATGGCGGCGAACGACACCTCGGGATGCGCGGCCAGCTCACCCGCGACGTCGGCCAGCGCGGAGGGCCGCACGGACATCCACAGCCGTGCCTCGGTGGGGAACCCCAGAGCCGCCGGAGCGATGTCGACGGCGTAGGTGAGGACGCCGGCTCGCCGCAGCACCTCCAGGCGGCGCCTCGCCGTGGAGTCCGCCGCGCCCATGGCGGCCGCGAGCTCGGCGTAGCCGGCCCTGCCGTCACGCGCGAGGATCTCCAGCATCGTCCGGTCCTGCTCGTCGAGGACCACCGGCCCGTCGCCCGGGGACGGCGGGGCGGGCCGCAGACGGTCGACCTGCTCCGTGGAGAGCCGGGCGGCCCCCGCCCAGGCGTCCGGCAGAGCGGTGGCGCGCAGCAGCAGGTGCGCGGAGACCGCGGTGACCCGGCTGGTTCTGGGGAGCTTGTGCAGCAGCAGGGCATCGCGCTCGGCGGCGGACGGCGTCTGGACGTTGCAGGAGATCTCCGTCCCTCCGGAGAGCAGGTACACGAAGGACGTGTCGGACCGGGCGGCCAGAGCGCCGGCGATGGCACCGGCCGCATCCGGGGTGCACTGCAGCCGGAGAGTCCACGACGTGTGGCCGAGCGGCACGCCGTTGACGACGCCGACGACCCGGAGGACACCGGCCGACCGCAGTCGGCGGTAGCGGCGGGCGACCGTGTTCTCCGAGACGTCGAGGACCTCGGCGACGGCGCGGAACGATGCGCGTCCGTCGATCTGGAGCGCATGGACCAGCCCGCGGTCCACCTCATCCATGCCCACGACATCGGTGACGGTATCCATCGCATCACGCTACTTCGTGACGGCTTCCTGCGTCCTGACGACGCTGTATGGCCCTCCCATGCCCGTCACGGTGATCGTGGACACCCGCCGCCGGTCCCGGCAGGCCTGGGCACACCCCTCCCCACACGGAAGGCTTCGATGAACTCGATGAACGCCAACAGAAAGATCCTCGTCACGGGAGCGACCGGGAACGTGGGCCGACAGATGGTCTCCCGGCTCCTGGCGGCCCACGCGGGCGACGTGCGGGCACTGACCCGCACCCCCGACGCGGCCCGGCTTCCGCCGAAGACCGAAGTACGCCAGGGCGACCTGGCCGACTCCGGCGCGCTGGAGTCGGCCCTGCAGGGGGTGGACGCGGTCTTCCTCCTGTGGCCCTTCCACAGCGCCGAGCCGGCCGCCGCCGTCGTGGAGGCCGTCCAGCGACACGCGCGCCGCGTGGTCTTCCTGTCCTCCGGCGCCGTCCAGAGCGGGCTTCCCTGGGATCGGCAGCCACACCCGGTGGGACGCTCCCACCGGGCGGTGGAGCAGCTGATCGAGGACTCCGGCCTGCGCTGGACGCACCTGCGGCCCAGCACCTTCGCCGCCAACGCCCTGTGGTGGGCTGAGCAGATCCGCACCGGCGATGCGGTACGCGGCGCCTTCGGGGCCGCGGCCATGGCACCCCTGCACGAGGCGGACATCGCCGCCGTCGCGGTACGCGCCCTGACCGACGACGGCCACGACGCTGCCACCTACACGCTGACCGGCCCGGACGTCCTGACCCAGGCCGAGCAGGTCCGCGTGATCGGCGAGGCGCTCGGCCGGCCCCTGACGTGGCAGGAGCTGTCGCGGGAAGCCGCTCGGCAGCTGCTGCTGGCCGATGCGGCGATCCCCGACTCCTTCGTGGAGGTCCTGCTGAACGGGTACGCCGAGATGCTCGACGGGCCCCGCCCCGTCACCACCGGCACGGTCGAGGAGATCACCGGCGCACCGGCGCGGACCCTGCGCCAGTGGGCCCTCGACCACGCCGAAGAGTTCCGTCGGCGTCGGTGAGCAGCGCGGCCACCAACCGGGCGGCGACCGGCACGGGCACTCCGTGCCGGTCGGCCGCCCGCAGCAGCGCGCCGCCGATCGCGTCGAGCTCCAGTGGACGGCCCGCCTCCGCGTCACGTTGCATCGACGACTTGCTGTCGCCCGGGAACGCGTCGTACAGCTCCAGGGTCTTGTCGGGATCGGCCGGCGCACCGCAGGCCCCGCTCACCGCGGCGGCCTCCGCCACCAGGGCCGACAGCTCCGCGCGCCGCTCGGTCCGCACCTCACCGATGGTCAGACCGTAATGGGTGGTGAGCAGTGCGAACGGAGCCAGGAACGCCAGCTTGGCCCAGAGCGCGGCGGTCTCGTCGTCGGCCACACGCGTGCGCACCCCCGCCTCCTCCAGCACCGCCGCCAGCGCCCCGAGGCGCTCGGGTGCTCCGGCCAGATCGATCTCGGTGAACGGGCTGCCGTGCTCGATGGTCCCCGGCGCGGTCCGGGTCGAGGCGACACGGATGACGCCCGGCACGACGCACCGCGCGCCGTAGCGCCCGCGCAGCACGTCCGGGTGCTCGATGCCGTTGAGCAGCGGAACCACCCAGCCGTCACCGACGACGCCGGGTGGGATCCGCTCCAGTGCCGCGGCCAGAGCGGTGTGCTTGACGGCGATCAGGCACAGATCGACCGGTTCCCGCAGCTCGGTGTCGGCTTCGACCCGCGCGGTGAAGGCGCCGAACTGCGGGCTGCGCACCGTGATGCCGTCCCGCCGCAGCATCTGCGTCGTCGCCTCGCCCGCCACACAGATCACCCGGTGTCCGGCGCGGGACAGCACGCCCGCCAGGAGACCTCCGACTCCGCCCGGGCCGAGCACCGCCACGCTCCAGGGTCGTGCGGCGGGTCGGGTCGCGGGCGCCGCACCGGCCTCGGCTCCGGTCGCGTCCCCCGCCCCGGCTCCGGTTCCGCGGGCGGCCGACGGCGCGGAGAGCACCGCCTGGCAGTCCCGCCACGCCGACGTGCTCAGGAGTGGTCGAAGGCGGCTGAAAAGGCTGAGCAGGCCGGCGCCCGAGGCCGCCCGGAACGCGGGGTCGACGCGGGCGATGTCGAGTTCGTTCGCGGCGGTGAGCTCGGCGAAGTCCCGCCGCAGCGCGAGGGCCGGCGTGTGGGTACGACCGGTGAAACGGTCCCGGAAGGTGGCGTCGGGGTCCGCGGGCGTGGGGTACGAGGCGTCCCGGTCGCAGCCGGCGTAGAAGTACACCAGCGCCTCGGCCTCGGCGCCGATGACCGCGGCCAGCTCCGCGCGGCGCTCGAGCGGCAGCAGGGATGTGGCGAAGCCGTCGGTGCCGTAGAAGGCATGGCACAGGCCGGCGAGCCGCAGGGCGGGCCGGGCGCCCCACGCGGCGAGCTGTTCCTGCACGCGGTGGAGGTGGGCCAGCAGCGTCCCACCGGGATGCCCGAGCGTGTCGGCGCCCAACTCGCGCGCCATGTCGGTGACGCGGGCGATGACCGGACCGATATCTGAACCGCTGTCGGAATCGAAATCCGAACCGCTCTTTGCACCGATCTCGAATTCGATGCCTGAACCGCTATCAGGAGCGGCTCCTGGATCATTGCTGCCTGAACCATTGACGTCAGGAGGTACGGAGAACATGGGCTTCGGGCTCCTCTCGGTGCTTGACGGGTCGGCACCTGCCCCGGCCCGCGCCGGCCCTCCGGCCTGGTGCGGGAGAGGGGCGTGGTTGCCGCCCTTGGCCCTGCGGTGATCATCGAGGATGCCTCAAATCCGAGTCAATCCCAGGGTTTTCTTGCCCCTGCCCAAGCAATCGCTTGGATTTCGGCGTCGACCTGCCGGACACCGCCCGGGTGGCCCGCCGGCGGCCCCGCATTGTGGCCGGGCCTATGCGGAGAGCGCATCTTTTGACCTGCCGGGGCGCCGTGCCTACGCTCGGAAGTGACATCTGTTTGAGGTTGCAACGATGTCCGCGAAGCAGGTCGGAGTCCTGCTAAGTCGCCCCCGTACGGTGCGTCAGGGCCTCGCGCGTTCCCGGCGCACGGCGGTGAGCCCAGGAGAACTCCACATCGACATGCCGATGCATCGGCAACGCACCAACCCCGAGAGGGGACGACGATCATGCGCGCGAAGACCAGGACCCACCGCATAGCCGCGGCACTGTGCGCAGTGCCCTTCCTCGTGCTCGCCGGGGCCGGCGCCGCCGGCGCGGCTCCCGCCGCCGCACCGGCGGCCGCACCCACCCACGCCTCCGCCCACGGGTGGGACTGTGACGACGACTGGGGCTGGGGCGACTGCCACGACCACTTCGGCTTCGACGACTACGGAATCAGCGTGATCGTCATCGGCTGATCATCCGAGTCGCGGGACCGACGAAAACCTTCCACCGCAGGGGACCTGCCCGCACGGGCCGGACCCCTGCCGCCGTGCCGGGCCGCGGGAGACGGTCGGCGACGCGCTGACGCCGCCGACCGCGCTCGGGTCGGCGGCGTCGGACGGACCCGGCGTCAGGCGGCCTGCTGCAGTCGGTGCAAGGACGCCACCAGCTTGTCCACCTCCTCGGGTGTGTTGTACAGCGCGAGGGAGGCCCGGGCCGCGCTCTCCACGCCGTAGTGGGCCAGCGCGGGCTGGGCACAGTGGTGGCCGGCCCGGATGGCGATGCCGTCGCGGTCCAGCCAGTCAGCGACCTGTGACGGATCGTGACCGGCGAGGGTGAAGGTGAGTACGGCGATCCGCTCGGGCGCCGAACCCAGCAGCTCAAGCCCCGGAACCGTGGACATGGCCTGCTGTGCGTGCGCCATGAGCGAGGTCTCGTAGGCGGCGATGGCGTCCCGGTCGAAGGACGTCAGCCAGTTGAGCGCGGACAGCAGACCGACCACGCCGGAGATGTGCCCGGTACCGGCCTCCAGGAGGTGCGGCACCGGTGCATAGGAGGTGCCGGCGAAGCCGACCGACTCGATCATGTTGCCGCCGCCCTGCCACGGCGCCATGCTGCGCAGGATCTCGGGCTTGGCGTACAGAGCGCCGATCCCCGTGGGCGCGAACAGCTTGTGGCCGGAGAACACATAGAAGTCGGCGTCCAGGTCCTGCACGTCGACGGGGAAGTGCGCCACCGCCTGCGCCCCGTCCACCAGCACCTTGGCCCCGTAGCGGTGCGCGAGCGCGGTCATCTCGCGGACCGGCGGGACGGTGCCGAGCACATTCGACGCATGGCTGACCGCGACGAGTCGGGTGCGCATCGACAGCAGATCCGCGTACGCGGTGAGGTCGATCTGCCCGTCCGGTTGCAGCGGTACGGGTACCACCCGGGCCCGGGTCTCCTTGGCGACCAACTGCCAGGGGACGATGTTGGAGTGATGCTCCAGCACCGGCACGAGGATGTCGTCCCCGGGGCCGAGGTTGGCCCGTCCCCAGCTCTGGGCGACGAGGTTGATCGCCTCGGTGGTGCCGCGTACGAAGACGACGTCGTCCGGTGACGACGCGCCGAGGAACTGGGCGACCGCCGCCCGGCCCGCCTCGTACGCCTCGGTGGCCTCCCGGGCCATGGTGTGGGCACCACGGTGGATGTTGGAGTTGGCGGATCCGTAGAAGCCGGCCAGCGTCTCGATGACCTGACGCGGCTTCTGCGTGGTGGCCCCGTTGTCCAGCCAGACCAGCGGGTGCCCGTTCACGGTCCGGTGCAGGATCGGGAAGTCCCGCCGCGCCAACTCGGGCGAGAAGGCGACCGGTTGACCGGGGAGACCGGCGGGTGGCGAGGGTGGGGGAGTGCCGGGTGGGGAGGTGGCGGACGGTGCCCCTTCGGCGACCGGCGGTGTGGCCGGGGCCGGAGCGGTCGCCGGAGTCGTCATGGCGGCCGTGGTCGCCGTCGGCGCGGTGGTGGGAGCCGTGACCGCGTGCAGTGCCGCAGCCGGATCCGTGGTCGCCTGCGGGACCGTGCCGGGCCACCGACCCCGCGTAACGTCAGGAGTAGTCATGGTAGTTGGAGACCTCGACGTTCTGGAGCACCGCGAGGGCGTCCTCCACCAGCACCGCGCTGTTGAAGTACGCCGTCATCAGGTACGACGTGATGCCCTTCTGGTCGACGCCCATGTTGCGCATCGACAGGCCGGGCTCCACCTCGTCCTCGACCTTCGCCGGGCGCAGGCCCACCACGCCCTGCTCGGCCTCGCCCACGCGCATCAGCAGGATCTCGGTGGTGCCGATGCCGGCACCGCCGGAGAACCGCACCTTGTCGGAGGGCAGCAGGGGGACCCCGCGCCAGGTCAGCAGGGGGCTGCCGAAGCTTTTGTCGATGATCGGGGGCACGCCCCGGCGCGTACACTCCCGGCCGAACGCCGCGATGGCCCTGGGGTGGGCGAGGAAGTAGCCGGGCTGCTTCCAGACGCGGGTGAGCAGCTCGTCGAGGTCGTCGGGGGTCGGAGAGCCGGTGCGTGCCTGCACCCGCTGGCCGGGGGCGACGTTGTTGAAGAGGCCGAATTCCGGGTGGTTGAGCAGCGAGGCCTCCTGCCGCTCGCGCAGCGCGTGGACCGTGAGGTTGGACTGGGCGCGGGTCTGGTCGATCGGCCCGTTGTAGAGATCGGAGACCCTGGTGTGCACGCGCAGCACCGTCTGGGCGAGGGTCATGTGGTACTCGCGGGGGGTGTCCTCGTAGTCGACGAAGGTCGCGGGGAGGTCCGGTTCGCCGTCGTGCCCGGCCTTGAGGTCGACCGGCACCTCGGCGCCCGGCAGCACGCCGTCCGCCGCGAGGTAGGCGTCCATCGCCCCGCGCACCGTCGCGTCGCGGTCGCACAGCCCCGCGAGCACGCCGCGCTCGACGCACAGTGCCACGCCGGGGGTGAGCGCCTTGACGCGGTACGACAGGGGCTCGCCGCGGGTCCAGGCGTCGAGGTCGAAGAACTGGCCGTCGCCGATCACTTCGAGCAGGGCGTCCTCGCCGTAGCGGCCGCTCACCCGCTTCTCGGCGCGGCCCTGGGCGATCACCCACAGCCGGTCGTGCGCGTCCCCGTCCTGCGCGAGCAGCTGCCCGGTCTCGAAGGGAACTTCCGTGAAGGCGCCCGCCAGTTCGGCCAGCAGCGCGTCGTCGGCCTCCCTGAGGTAGGGCAGTTCCCGCAGGTCGCCTGGGATGATGCGGGGTGAGCCACCGTCGGCGTGGGTGCTGATGCGGTCGTCTCCGAGGACGTACGTACGGCGGCGGTTGACGCGGAAGACACCTGCTTCGACGTCCACCCAGGGCAGGGCGCGCAGCAGATAGCGCGGGGTGATGCCGCGCATCTGCGGAGTGGTCTTGGTGGTGGTCGCGAGCTGCCGTGCCGCATTCGGGCTGAGACTCATCTGGTCGTTCACAGGACCTCCTCGCACACAGGCATGCCGAACGACCGGCGCGGGGCCGACGGCACGCGGGAACGAACCGATCGTGTTGTCGGGCTCCGCGGGCCCGCAACCGACCGTCCGCCGGGGTGCGGCCTGAAACGCTCGCCGAACTGGATGCGCAAGTCCGTATGCCTGAGCGACTACGCGGCGTCGTGCCGCCGGTACCACGCGTCGGCATAGCGGAATTAGTCATTCCATCGACGTCGCGGCATGTCACTCGGCGTCACATGGCATCCCATATACGACCAGATTCGCCCTCATAACACTACTTTGCGTTTCCTAAAGGGTGACTTATGGCACTGGCCTATGACGATCCGCCAGGGTCTGGTGAGGTATGCGGGTAGGGACGGGGCACACGGAGGCCGAGGGGAGCGGGGGAGTGGGGGAACTGATGATCTGCCGGGTGTACGTCGGGTGCGGTCCCTGGGCGCGTCGAGCCGGGGCGGGGAGCGGTCCGGTGCGCGGGGCAGCGGGCTGTGTTTGTTGGGGACTTGTGTGAAAGGGCTGTCGTTGCGGGTGGTGGGTCCGTAGTGTCGGCTGGCGCCGGAGCCTGCTCTGGGGATTCTTCGTGGGATCTGCCCCTTGGCTCCTGGACCATGAGGCAGTGCTTGCGCCGAGGGAGCAGTGGTGACATCCCTGATCGTACCGGTCATGATCACATTCGGGATCTTCCTGTTGGCCATGGTGGCCGTGGGTATCGCGACCTATCAGGACACGTTGACGTTCTCTGATTTCGCTTTGGGCGGCCGCCGGTTGAGCGCGCCGCTCGCGGCCCTCTCCGCCGGGGCCAGTGACATGTCCGGGTGGCTGTTCCTGGGGTTGCCGGGCGCGGTGTACGCCGCCGGTATCGGCGCCTCGTGGATCGCCGTCGGCCTGGCCGTCGGCACGTACCTGAACTGGCGCCTGGTCGCGCCGCGCCTGCGTACGTATACGGAACTGGCCGGCGACGCCAAGACGTTGTCGGCGTATTTCGAGGAGCGGTTCGAGGACGGCAGCAGGATGCTGCGGGTGGTCTCGGCGACCGTCACCGTCGTGTTCTTCACCGTCTACGTCGCCAGCGGCCTGCTGGCCGGGGGCGTCCTCTTCGAGGGCATCTTCGGAGGCGGCTTCGAGTTCGCGCTCACCGTCTTCGCCGTGGTGATCGTCGTCTACACCGTCCTGGGCGGCTTCCGCGCGGTCAGCGTGACGCACTCGGTGCAGGCCACGCTGATGTTCTGCGCGGCCGTGGCGCTCCCGACGATCGGCATCGGGCTGCTGGGGGGCTTCGGCGCGGTGCACGAGGCGCTCACCCGCAAGAGCCCGGACCTGCTGGACATGGGGGCCAAGGCCGGTTTCGACGGCGCGCGTTGGGCATCGGGCGGGCCGCTCGGCGCGGTGGCGGTGATTTCGCTGCTCGCCTGGGGGCTGGGGTACTTCGGGCAACCGCACATTCTGGCCCGCTTCATGAGTATCCGCAGTACGCGGGAGATCCCCCTGGCCCGCCGTATCGGTGTGGGCTGGGTGGTCGTCTCGCTGGCGGGTGCTTCGCTGGTGGGGCTGGTGGGTGTCGCCGCGCTGGACCAGCCACTGGAGAACCCCGAGACCGTGTTCATCGCGCTGTGCGCCCAGTTGGTCAATCCGTGGATCGCCGGCATTCTGCTGGTGGCCGTGCTGGCCGCGATCAAGTCCACCGCCGACAGTCAGCTGCTGGTCTCGGCGATGGCCCTGACCGAGGACTTCTACCGGGCCTTCGTCAAACGGCGGGCCACGGACGCGTCGATGGTGCTGGCGTCCCGTGTGGCGGTGGTGGCCGTCGCGGTGGTGGCGTACGTCATCGCGCTCAGCGGGGGCGCCGTGCTGGACATCGTCGCCTACGCCTGGGCGGGCTTCGGCTCCGCCTTCGGTCCCGTGATCCTGCTGTCGCTGTACTGGCCGCGGATGACACGGGCGGGGGCGATGGCCGGCATGCTCACCGGGGCGGTCACCGTGGTGCTGTGGAAGCACATCGATCCCCTCCTCGGACCGCTGCAGTCGGGCGTGTACGAGATGGTGCCGGGGGTGCTGGCGGCCACGGCGGCGGCGCTGCTGTTCGGCAAGTTCGTCGGCCGCCCGCCGCGACGGGTCTGGTCCGGCCCCATGGAGAAGCGCGCGGCCTCTTCGGTCCCGGTCGGCTGAGCCGGAGGCGAGGGCCCCGCCCCTGACGTCCCCGCCCGTCGCCGGTCCGCGCGCGGAGCTGCGGGCACCGCGCGGCGGTGCTGTGCTGGAGGTGGCGCGGGACGCCAGGGGCCGTACGTGCTCGTCGCAGCGGGTAGCCACATGGGTGCGACAGGTACGGTTTCCCTGACGCGGCGTGATCGGACAGCGGCGCGCGACGACGCGCGCCGAACGAGCCGCGAAGGAGCCGACCGTGGACACGGGCACGAAGCAGGACACCAACGGGCGGCACTGCCTGGTGACCGGTGCCACCGGCTACATCGGCGGACGGCTGGTTCCGGAGCTGCTGCGGGCGGGCCACCGGGTGCGCTGTCTCGCCCGGACCCCGGGCAAGCTGCGCGACCACCCCTGGGCGCCGGACGCCGAGGCGGTCGAGGGCGACGTCACCGACCCGGCGTCGGTCGCCCGGGCCATGCGCGGCATCGACGTCGCCTACTACCTGGTGCACGCGCTGGGCACCGGACGCGACTTCGAGGAGAAGGACCGCACGGCCGCGCGGATCTTCGCCGAGCAGGCGCACGCCGCAGGGGTGCGGCGGATCGTCTACCTGGGCGGTCTGACGCCCGAAGGCGTACCGGAACGGGAGTTGTCCCGGCACCTGCGCTCGCGGGCCGAGGTGGGGCGCATCCTCCTCGACGGTCCGGTGCCCGCCACGGTGCTGCGCGCCGCGGTGATCATCGGGTCGGGCTCGGCGTCCTTCGAGATGCTGCGCTACCTGACCGAACGCCTTCCGGTGATGGTCACCCCGAGCTGGGTGCGCACCCGCATCCAGCCCATCGGAGTCCGCGACGTGCTCCGGTACCTGGTCGGCTCCGCGGCGATGCCGGACCACGTCAACCGCACCTTCGACGTCGGCGGCCCCGATGTCCTCACCTACCGGGACATGATGCGCCGGTACTCCGCCGTCGCCGGACTGCGCCGCCGGCTGATCGTGCCCGTGCCGGTGCTCACCCCGGGCCTGTCCAGCCACTGGGTCGGGCTCGTGACACCGGTACCGGCATCCATCGCACGACCGCTCACCGAGTCGCTGCGCCATGAGGTCGTCTGCCACGAGCACGACATCGCCCGGTACGTCCCCGACGCCCCCGGACAACCGCTGCCTTACGACGAGGCGCTGACGCTCGCACTGCGCCGGGTACGCGACGCCCAGGTCGCCACCCGCTGGTCGTCGGCCTCGGTGCCCGGCGCGCCGAGCGATCCGCTGCCCACCGACCCGGACTGGGCCGGCGGCAGCCTGTACGAGGACGAACGCCGGCTGACCGTCGCCGCGTCGCGCGAGTCCCTGTGGCGGGTGATCGAAGGCATCGGCGGGGACAACGGCTGGTACTCCTTCCCCCTGGCCTGGGCGGTGCGGGGGTGGCTGGACCGCTTCGTCGGCGGCGTCGGCCTGCGGCGCGGCCGGCGGGACGCCGAGCGGCTGCGGGTGGGCGACTCGCTGGACTTCTGGCGGGTGGAGGAGATCGAACCGGGCCGTCTGCTGCGGCTGCGCGCCGAGATGCGGCTGCCGGGCCTGGCCTGGCTGGAGATGTACGCGGAGCACGACGGCGAGGGCCGCACCCGCTACCGGCAGCGCGCCGTGTTCCACCCCCGCGGACTGTCCGGGCACGTCTACTGGTGGAGCGTCTCCCCGTTCCACGCCGTCGTCTTCGGCGGGATGGCGCGCAACATCTCGCAGGCCGCCGCGAAGGGCATGAGCGCGCACCGGACACCCGCGCCGGCGGACCACCGCCCGGACGCCCGCGGCGGACGAAGTGCCCCGTAACAGCCCCGACATGACACCAGGAGAGGCGCCATGACCGTCGCGGTCGTCCTGTTCACCGCGGACCTGCGGCTGCACGACCATCCCCCGCTGCGGGCCGCGCTGCGCGCGGCGGACGAGGTGGTCCCCCTGTTCGTCCTCGACCCCGGCATCCGCGCGGCGGGCTTCGACGCGCCCAACCGGCGGGCCTTCCTCGCCGACTGCCTGGCCGACCTCGACGCCGGGCTCCGCGAGCGCGGCGGCCGGCTCGTGCTGCGCTCGGGGCAGGTGGCGCGGGAGGTGGGCCGGATCGCCGCCGCATGCGGAGCCGGCGAGGTGCACATGGCGGCCGGTGTCACCCGGTACGCCCACCGGCGGGAGGAACGCGTCCGCAAGGAGCTCCAGGAACGCGGGGTGGACCTCCATGTGCACGACGCGGTGATCACGGCCCTCACACCCGGGGCCGTGACCCCGGCCGGCTCCGACCACTACGCCGTCTTCACCCCCTACTACCGCCGCTGGTCCGCGGAACGACTGCGGGACACCTGCCCGGCGCCCCGCACCGTGCGGGTACCCGCCGGGTTGTGCTCCGAGCCGCTGGTGTCCCGCGACTCGGTGCCCGGCACCTCACCGGGCCTGCCCGCAGGCGGGGAACGCGCCGGCCGACAGCGGTTCTCGAACTGGAAGCGGTCCGGCCTGGGCGCCTACGAAGAGCGGCACGACGACCTCGCCGGCGACGGAACCTCCCGCCTCTCGCCCTACCTCCACTTCGGGGCCCTCTCGCCCGTCGAGCTCGTCCAGCGGGCCCGCGCGCACGGCGGCCCCGGGGCGGACGCCTTCGTGCGCCAGCTGTGCTGGCGCGACTTCCACCACCAGGTACTGGCGGCCCGGCCCGGCTCGTCCGTGAACGACTACCGCACACGCGACGACCGCTGGCGGACGCGGGACGAGGCGGCCGAGGAGATCACCGCGTGGCAGGAGGGCCGCACCGGCTACCCCGTCGTCGACGCCGCGATGCGGCAGCTGCGGCACGAGGGCTGGATGCACAACCGTGCCCGCCTCCTGGTGGCCAGCTTCCTCACCAAGACCCTCTACGTGGACTGGCGGATCGGCGCCCGGCACTTCCTGGACCTGCTGGTGGACGGCGACATCGTCAACAACCAGCTCAACTGGCAGTGGGTCGCCGGAACCGGCACCGACACCCGCCCCCACCGTGTGCTCAACCCGGTGGTCCAGGGCAAACGCTTCGACGCCCAGGGGACGTACGTACGCCGCTGGGTGCCCGAGCTGCGGGACGTGCACGGCAAGGCGGTCCACGAACCCTGGCGGCTCCCCGCGCCCGAACGCGCCCGCCTGGACTACCCCGAGCCGCTCATCGACCTCGCGGACGGCCTGGCGCGCTTCCGACACGCCCGGGGCCGAGGCTGACGCACCGCGCACGCCACGGGCGGCCGGCGGCGCGCGCTGAGCCGTCGGAGTGAGCCGTGCTCCGGCGAGGGCTCCTACCGGGCAGGGATCACCGCATGCCCGGGGGCGCTGTCCGGGACGCCCTGGCGAGGCCCCCCCCGGCGCGGGTGGCCGGCGGCCCCCGGACCGGACGAAGGAGCGCGTGTGAAGACCGTATCGGGGCCGACCGACCACGTGGTCGTCGTCGGTGCCGGGCTGTCCGGCCTCTCCGCGGCCCTGCACCTGCTGGGGGCGGGCCGCCGGGTCACCGTGGTCGAACGGGACGCCGGGCCGGGCGGACGAGCCGGCCGGCGCGCACTCGGCGGGTACCACCTGGACACCGGCCCGACCGTGCTGACGATGCCGCACCTCGCCGACGAGGCCTTCGCCGCCGTCGGCGACAGCCTGTACCGGCGGGTGGACCTCATCCCGCTGCACCCCGCCTACCGGGCCCGCTTCGCCGACGGCTCGCACCTCGACGTCCACACCGACGGCGACGCCATGGAGGCGGAGGTGCGGCGCTTCGCTGGCGCCGCCGAAGCCGACGGCTACCGGCGTCTGCGGTCCTGGCTCGAACGGCTCTACCGAGCCCAGATGCGCCGCTTCATCGACACCAACTTCGACTCGCCCCGCCAGCTCCTGCACCCGGACCTGGCCCGGCTGGCGGCGCTCGGCGGATTCGGCCGGCTCGATCCGCGGATCGGCAGGTTCCTCTCCGACGCCCGCCTGCGGCGGGTCTTCTCCTTCCAGTCGCTGTACGCGGGCCTGGCCCCGGCCCGGGCGCTCGCCGCGTACGCCGTGATCGCCTACATGGACACGGTGGCCGGTGTGTGGTTCCCGCGCGGCGGCATGCACGCGCTGCCGCAGGCGATGGCCGATGCGGCCGGTGACGCGGGCGCCACGTTCCACTGGTCGGCCGAGGTGACGGAACTCGAGCGCTCGGCCGGCCGGGTACGGGCCGTGCGCCTCGGCTCCGGGGAACGCGTCGCCTGTGACGCGGTGGTCCTCAGCCCCGATCTGCCGGTGGCACACCGACTCATGGGGCGCGCACCACGGCGCCCGCTGCGGCTGCGCCATTCCCCTTCCGCGGTGATCCTGCACGCCGGCACCGACCGCACCTGGCCGGACCTCGCGCACCACACCATCTCCTTCGGCGCGGCCTGGGAGCGCACCTTCGACGAACTGACCCGTACGGGGCAGCCGATGAGCGATCCGTCCCTGCTCATCACCCGCCCCACGACCCACGATCCGCGGCTCGCCCCACCGGGCAGGCATCTGCACTACGTCCTCGCGCCCTGCCCCAACACCGCCACCGGGCCGTCCGCCGCCTCCTGGCGCGAACTCGGGCCGCGCTACCGCGACAGCCTGGTGACCGAGCTGGAACGTCGCGGCCTGCACGGCTTCGGGGACCACATCGAGCACGAACTCCTGGTGACTCCGGCCGACTGGACCGCGCAGGGACACGCGGCGGGCACGCCCTTCTCGGTCTCGCACACGTTCGCCCAGACCGGCCCCTTCCGGCCGCGCAACCTGGTGCGCGACCTCGACAACGTCGTACTGGCCGGCTGCGGGACGACGCCCGGGGTCGGGGTGCCCACGGTGCTCATCAGCGGGAAGCTCGCCGCCGCCCGCATCACCGGCGGCCGCCCCGCCCGCCGCGGCGCCGCGGTGCCGGCCGCCCCGCGCTGCCCCGGCCAGGAACGGCGGCCGCGATGACCCGTCGCGAACTGGCTGCCGCCGGCATCACCGACCCCGCCCTGCGCACGGCCTACACACACTGCCGGCAGCTCAACGCCCGCCACGGCAGGACGTACTTCCTCGCCACCCGTCTGCTGCCGGTCGAACGCCGCTGCGCCGTCCACGCCCTGTACGGCTTCGCCCGCTGGGCGGACGACATCGTCGACGACCTCGACCGGCGGCGCACGCCCCCCGAGCGGGACCGGCTGCTGCGGCTGCTGGAGAACGACCTCGCCCACGGCCTGCGCACCGGCGGCGGCGACCAGCCCGTGGTGCGGGCCGTGGCGGACACCGCCGCACGGTACGCGATCGAACCCCGGCTGTTCGCCGACTTCCTGGCCTCCATGCGCGACGACCTGAGCGTCACCGACTACCCGACCTACGCGCACCTGCGCGCCTACATGCACGGTTCGGCGGCGGTGATCGGACTGCAGATGCTGCCGGTCCTCGGGACCGTGGTGCCCCGCGAGACGGCGGCGCCGCACGCGGCGGCCCTCGGAGTGGCCTTCCAGCTCACCAACTTCCTGCGGGACGTGGGCGAGGACCTGGACCGCGGCCGCGTCTACCTGCCGGCGGACCTGCTCGCCGCCCACGGGGCGGACCGGCCGCTGCTGGAATGGAGCCGCCGCACCGGACGCCGCGACCCACGGATCCGCGCCGCGTTCGCCGCCGCCGAGGCCCTGACGAGAGCGGTGTACCGCGAGGCGGAACCGGGCATCGCCATGCTCGACCCCCGGGTGCGGCCCTGCATCCGTACCGCCTACACGCTGTACGGAGGCATCCTCGACGCGATCGCCGCCGACGACTACGCCGTACTGCACCGCCGCTCCGTGGTGCCGCGCCGGCGCCGGGCGGTGACGGCCGCGGCCGGCATCGTACGCATCCTGGGCGCCCGCGCCCGCACGACCCCGCCGCGCCCCACGGCCCCGCTACGCGGCGAGCCGGCCCCCCAACGGGCGGGGGACCGGCGGTGACCGGTCGCAGGGAACGGGCGGGCTGGAGCTCACCGCTGCGGCTGCGCCGCGGACCGAAGTGGGAGGCGCAGCCGCCCACCTGGCGCGCGGCGCGGCCCACGCTGATCGCCGACGCCCTCAAACGCGCCGGCGCGCGGCCGTCGGGCAACTGGTTCGTCGTGGGAGCCTCCCGGGACGTGACCGCCGGCGGCCGCCCCCGCGGCAGGACGGTGGCCGGCGAGGAGGTCGTCCTGTGGCGGACCGCGGCGGGTGCGCTGCGGGCCGGGCCCGGAGCGTGCCCGCACCTGGGGGCTCCGCTGCGCGACGGCCGGGTGGTGTGCGGCACGCTGGTGTGCCACTGGCACGGACTGGCCCTGGACGGCGGCCCGTTCGCCGGCTGGGAGCCGTTCCCGGTCCACGACGACGGCGTGCTGCTGTGGGTGCGGCTGGACGAGGTCGGGGGCGAGGAGCCGATAGAGCGCCCCGTGGTGCCCGCCCGACCGCCGGCGGGGGCGGTGGAGGCGGTGTGCACGGCGGTGGGACGGTGCGAGCCGCAGGACGTGGTCGCGAACCGGCTCGACCCCTGGCACGGCTCGTGGTTCCACCCGTACTCGTTCGTCGACCTCCGGGTGGTCCGCGTACCACGGCACGACGAGGACGACGCGTTCGCCGTGGAGGTGTCGTTCCGCGTCGCGGGCCGCCTGGTGGTGCCCGTGCGCGCGGAGTTCACCGCACCTGAACCGCGCACCGTCGTCATGCGCATCACCGAGGGCGAAGGGGCGACGTCCGTGGTCGAGACGCATGCGACGCCGCTGACCGCGAGCGCGGCGGCGGAGCCGAGAACGGCCGTGACCGAGGCCGTCGTCGCCGCGTCGGACCGGCGCGGCTTCGCCCTGGCGCGCGCCGCCGCACCGATGCTGCGCCCCCTGATGCGCCGGGCGGCCGGCCGGCTGTGGCGCGACGACCTGGCCTACGCCGAGCGCCGCTGGGCCCTGCGGAGCACCGGGCGCTTCCCCGGCTGAGCGGACGTGCCCGGCCCGCCCGGCCGTTCAGCGGCGGGCCGCCGCACCCGCCAGCGCCCGCAGAACCCGGGAGCGGCCCGCCCTCGGCACCGTCCACAGCACCTGGCCGCGGACTCCCCAATCGGCGAGCAGGGCGTTGGCCGCCAGGAAGCCCGAGGTCGCCGCGCGCTCCATCAAGGCCACCGGAAGCCGGGTGCGGACCAGGTCGCCGGCGACCATCACGCGCGGATGCGGGGTCCGAACGAGCGGCCGGCGATGGTGGCCACCGACGTCGAACAGCGGGCAGTCGGACCGCCATTCATGACGCGCGTCCACGATCCGCGCCTCCCGGGTCTCCGGGTAGACCTCGCGCAGCCGGTCGACGAGCCGTTCCTGCACCCGCTTCGGCTCCGCGGCGGGATCGATCGCGTAGGCGTGCAGCTCCACCACCGAACCGCCGGTGCGCGCCGCCCAGCGGGCCGCCTCGCCCTCCCAGCGGTCGAGGACGCCGACGTTGTCCAGACCCCCGAATCCGCTGGTGCCGAGGAAGCCGGCGCGGTCCTCGCGCACCGGCCGGTCGAGCCACAGGCGCGAGACGAGGAACGGTGGTGCGGTGCGCAGCCCCTGGACGTCGTCGCGCCACCCCGCGCTCCCCAGGCCCGGCGACCTCGCCACGATCCCGCGCAGTCCCGCCGTGTCGAGCGCGAGGACCACCGCCTGGTGCCGCTCCCTCGTCCCGTCGGTCTCGACCTCCAGATCGCCGTCGACCGGGCGGACCGCACCGACCGGAGTGCCGGTACGGATGTCGACCCCGCGCTTCGCCAGATAGCCGCCGAGCGGATCCCACAGAGCCCGCGGGAAGGGCTCGCCGGGCACGTCGAAGAGCAGGCCCTCGGAAGAGCCGAGGAAGTAGATGTGGAACATCACCAGCAGCTCGGCGGCGGACAGTTCACGCGGATCGGCGAAGAAGCTGCGGGAGAACACCTCGAACGCGAGATGGTGCGCGGCCTCGGGGAAGCGGACGCGGGCGAGGAAGTCGGTCGCGCTGACATCGTCGTAGCGCCCGTAGACCTCGGGCACCCGTACGTCGAGCAGTGGCAGGGCGGCGCGCGGGTCCATCGAGGCGAGGTCGCGCCAGCCGAACGTCGGGCTCAGGGCGGCGAATCCGAGCGCACTCCAGGGCGGTGTCCGGGGCACCCGGACGAAGCTGTCGGTCAGGCCGCCGCTGTGCCGCAGGGGGTAGTCGGGCAGGGGGACGAGGCAGGTGAGAGCGGGGTCGGTCCGCCGCAGCAAACCGCGCAGGTTGTAGTACTGGCGGAAGAAGGCGTGGAAGCCGCGGCTCATGGTCACTTCGGAGCCGTCCGCCAGACACGTCCGCCATCCGGCGAGGCGCCCGCCGAGCGACGCCTCCCGCTCGTGGAGCGTCACCCGCACACCGCGTTCGGCGAGGGCCGTGGCCGCGGCGATGCCGGCGATGCCCCCGCCCACCACCGCCACACGGGGGGCGTCGCCGTCGCTGAAGCGCGCCCGGCCCGGGACGGGCATCAGCACCTGCGCCTTGCGGTCGCGGCCCCTCCGGGCGGCCCCGGCGCGCCTGAAGGCGCTCATACGGCGGGACCCGTCACCGGGCGGCACCGTTGCGACCGAGGAAGGTGTGGACGATGCCGGTCTGCCAGCCGGCAGCGGGGGCGGTGCGCACACCGGTGAAGCCGGCCCGCACGAGCCGGGCCGCGAACACCGGGGCGGTGTCGAAGGCGAGGACGCTGTGCCACAGGTGGCGGTAGAGCGCCCGGTCACCGTTCAGGGTTCCGGCCGGGATGATCAGTGTCCGGCACACCGCCGTCCACAGTGCCCGGTGGAGCGGGGATCCGCTGAGGCTGTAATCGTGCACGGCCAGCCGGCCGCCGGGACGCAGCAGGGCCCGCACGACGGCGAGCGTGCCGTCCGGGTCGGTGACGTTGCGCAGCAGATAGGCGGCGAAGACGGCGTCGAAGGGACCCTCGTCGACGGTGCGCAGTTCCTCGGCGGTCAGATGCAGGAACCGGACGGTGGCGGGCCACTGCTTGGCCTGCGCGCGTTCCAGCATGCCGGCGGAGGCGTCGACGGCCGTGACCCGGGCGCGCGGAGCGGCGTGCAGCAGGGCCCGGGTGGAGGCGCCCGTACCGCAGCCGAGGTCCAGTACGTGCAGACCGGCGCCCTCGCGCGGCAGGCACAGCCGGCGGGCCGACCGCAGCAGTCCGGACCGGTGGCCGGGGTTCAGCGCCGTGAGGCGGTCGTAGCTGTGGGACGCGTGGTCGAAGGCGCGGGTGAGGTCGTGGTCGTGCAGCAGTGTCATCGGCGGCTCTCCTCGGACGGGGCGGTCGCGGTCACCCCGGCGACGGGGCGGCGGGGCAGGAAGGGCAGCTCCGCCGCGGTGCGGAGCATGGGGCCGACGGGCGTGCGCAGACCGATGCCGAACTCCTCCCAGGGCGTGGTGGCGCCGTCGAGGAAGCGCAGCAGCCGCGCCGTCGGGACACGACGGAACAGTTCGGTGAAGAACCCGGGGCCGTCGATCCGGCCGGTGTCCAGCGCCCGCAGCAGCACGGCGTCCATGGCGAGCGCCCGCCGGCCGTGGAGACGGGGCGCGAGATCGCCTCCGTCGCGCAGCGCGGCGGCGATCGCCCGGCTCTGCCGCTGCACGGCGGCGAAGGTGTAGCCGGTCGCCGGCCGGGTGGCACCGCCGGCCGCCCCGACCCGGAAGACGGCCGGCCCGATCCGGCGGGGGAAACGTGCGTCGGTCATGGGGATGACGCCCTGCTCGGCCGACTCCACGGTGAGCGCCCCCAGCCGCAGCACCTCGCCGGTGTAGTGGCGCAGTGCGGCCTCGTACGCGGTCGTGGTGAGCGGCGTGCGGGAGAACTCGGTGTACTCGACCAGCGCGCGGTCGGGCGCGAGGGGAAGCACATAGCCGAACGCGAGCCCGTGGCGCGGCTGCGGCACCCGGAAGTCCATCAGGTCCGCGACCTCGGGGTCGAAGCACTCACCCGCCGTGCGCACGAACCAGCCGCGGAAGTGCTGAAGCAGTGTCGTACGAGCCGGCGGCAGACGGCGCAGGGGCCGGGAGTCGAAGACGTACCGGCCCCGAAGGAGGAGGACCCGGCCGTCGGGGGTGGCGCAGCGGACCTCGGCCCCGCCGGTGGTGGTGCGCACGGCCTGGGCCGTCGCCCGCAGAACACGCGCCTGCGGGTACCGCGCCAACCGGGAGTGCACCAGCTCTTCGAAGGCCGCGGACCGCAGCATCCGGTAGCGCAGCGGTGCGGTGTCGGTGGTGACATGCCGGCCGTCCGGGCCGCGGACCCGCAGCCGCGGCCACGAGGCCACCACCGCCTCCTCGAAATCCCCGGGCGCGTCGTCCCAGTAGCACCAGGTGCGCTCGGCGGGGCGCAGCGGTCCGTCGGGCGCCTCCACCACGGTCACCGAGGTGGTACCCGTCTGCGTCAAGCAGTGCGCGAGGCTCAGCCCGGCCGCACCGCCCCCCACCACGACGACCTCCGCCCGCCCGGCCGGTGCGGTGGTGGTGCGGCGGCTCACCGCGCCGGCCGTCCGACCGCCGGTGCCCCGTCCGACGATCGAACGCGCTGACCGGTCATCATCCGCCTCCTTCACGCTGCTGTCGGCACGGGCCGACGGCGACGGGCGGACCAGCCGATCACGTCACAGGCGCCGATGCCAGTCGCCGCAACGTCGTCCGCCGGAGGCGACCGCATCGGGTGACGGCTTGTTACCGCCGCACGACCGACTCCACGGCCACCGGAGGTGCGTGGGACCGGTGTGTCGGTCAGCCCTCCGGCATCTCCGCGAGCCGGAAGGGCCCCGCGGCGCCGGGGCCGAACATGACGGGGAGGTTGCGTCCCTGCGGGACGACGACGAGCGGCTCGTTGCGGTATTCCCGGAGGAAGTTCTCCAGCGGTTCCCAGATGAGGCTCCGGTATCCGGCCTCGGACCGTTGGCGTTCAAAGGAGAGGGTGAGTGCGGATTCCGTCAGGCTGACGCTCACGGCGTCCACTTCGATCCACTCTCCGCCGATCCAGGCTTCGAGCCTTACGTATGACATGACGTAAGGGTGCCCTGCGGCGCGGGGTGCTGGCAATCGGCCACGATCACGACGAGGCGACGACGAGGGCGGTCCGGCCGCCGGGGAGTACGACCTACTGGAGCCCGGTCTCCGTCTTGCTGAACAATTCGCCTTCGGAGTAGAAGAACACCGCACTGCTGATTCCGTCGACGCCGTAGCAGGTCCAGGTGACGGGGTAGTTCTGGGCGGGTTCGGCGTCGGTTTCCTGTTGGCATGTGTTGGCATACTTCAAGAGGGTCTTCTGGCTGCTGCCGGCCTTGATTTTCCAGTATTCCGCGAGGGTCAGCGGGTCGCTGGTGGCGGCACTGACTTCGTAGATGCCGGCGGCCATGAGGAGGCCGAGGGCGCCGACGCCGGCTATCACGCTCTTCTTCACGGGTGGGTTGTCCTTATGCGGATCCGGATGCGGTTCTGACGGGGCCGGCACGGGTGGGCCGGGACTCCGTGGTCCACGGCGGCGCGATGCGCCACGGGGAGGCCTTGATCGTATCGGGACCCGTTGCCCGTCGCCGCCCCGAGCCGGCCCCTTCGCCGTGACCGTGCCGCTTCCCGCCCGTCATCGGCGGTTCGCTCCACCGCATCGGCGTCGCCTTCGCGGCCGGAGGCGTGCCACTACGCGCCGCCTCGAACCCGGCCTGCTGCATCCATGCGAGGGCGACTGCGCACGCACGAATCCACCTCCCCAAAACCGGACGAAAAGGATGTTAATCTACTCCTGCTCCCGACCGGCCCGAGTCCCACCGACTCCGGTCCCACCGACTCCAGTGCCACGACGAATGCCGTCCGCCAGGTGGAGAGAGAAACCCGATGCCCTCGAAAGGCGCCCGCATCGCCGCCCAACGGCCTCCGTACCTACGCGACCTGGCGCAGGGGTTGGAGAGGTTCTTCGAGCCCCGCCGAGGAGACTGCCCCTGGTGCTCCTGCCGCGACCTCCGCCGGCGCCTGCACACCACCGACCTCATCCAGCACAAACCGGGAGCCTTCACGCTGGAGCAGTGTCGCGGCTGCGGCCATGTCTTCCAAAACCCCCGGCTGAGCACGCAGGGCCTGGAGTTCTACTACCGCGACTGTTACGACGGCCTCAACGAACGGGCCATGGACCGGCTCGCGTCCTCGCACATCTTCCGAAAGCTCTACCGGTCCCGAGCCCGGGCACTGGTGCCCTTCGGGCGCCCCTCCCGCTGGCTCGACGTGGGCACGGGCCACGGCCACTTCTGCGCCGAGGCACGATCGATCCACCCCACCACACAATTCCACGGCCTCGACCGAGGGAAGGGCGTCGAGATCGCCGCCCGCACCGGACGCATCAGCCACGCCTACCAGCGCTCGTTCACCGAACTGTCCGCTCAACTCGCCGGCCGGTACGACGTGGTGAGCATGCACCACTACCTTGAACACACCACCGACCCGCGCCGGGAACTCGCCGCGGCCCACACCGCGCTGCGCCCCGGCGGCCATCTCCTCATCGAAGTCCCCGACCCCCAGTGCCTCTCGGCCCGGCTACTGGGCCGCTGGTGGGTCCCCTGGCTTCAGCCCCAGCACCTGCACCTCATCCCGCTGCGCAACCTCCGCCGCGCGCTGGAACAGCACGACTTCACCATCAAGGCCGTCGACCGCCGCGCACCCCACGTCCCCACCGACCTCGTCGCCGCCGCCCTCAACCTGCTCAACTCCGCACTCCCCCCAGAAGACCTCCCCTGGCTGCCCGCGGCACCCGGGCGGCTCGGCCGCCTCACCCGTGCCCTGGCATGTCTGATGGCCGCCCCCTTGCTCCTCGTCCTTTTCGGGCTCGACACGCTCCTTGCGCCGCTCGCCCGGCGCACCCGTCTGTCGAACGCCTACCGCGTGGTCGCCCGCCGCAACTGAAGAGGCCGGTCAGCCGACCGGGACCGGCGTGGTTCACTGCGTGGGTGACTGATTGTGACGTGCTGCGCGTCTTCTGTGGTGCCGACGGCCGATACGGCAACGCGCTCGGAGTCGTACGTGATGGAACCGCCGTCCCTACGGAGGCCGAGCGGCTGGCCTTCGCCAGGAGAGCGGGTTTCAGCGAGACCGTGTTCATCGACGAGCCCGAGCGGGGCGTCATCGACATCTACACGCCCACCTCGAGACTTCCCTTTGCGGGGTACCCGTGCGTGGGCTCGGCCTGGCTGCTCGGCGTGCCCTCCCTGGTCACGCCCGCGGGGGTGGTGCGGACCCGGACCGAAGGCGATTTCACCTGGGTCGAGGCGCGGGCCGAGTGGGCGCCACCGCGCGTGCTGCGGCGGTACTCCTCCGCGGCGGAGGTCGACGAACTGGCCGTACCGGAGCCCGGAGAGTGGATCTACGCGTGGGCATGGCAGGACGAGGCGGCCGGCGAAGTCAGGGCCCGCGGATTCCCCGGTCGCGGCGACGGAATCGACGAGGACGAGGCAACCGGCGCGGCGGCACTGCTGCTGACCGCACGCCTGGGCCGACCCCTGCGCGTCGCGCAGGGACGCGGCTCGCAGATTCTGACGGCCCCGCGGTCGGGAGGCCTGATCGAAGTCGGCGGCCGGGTCAGGAAGGATGGGCCGGTGTCCGGGGACGAATCCGTTGAGCCCTGCTCATGAGCGCCGGCCGATGGGGCACTCACGCCATCGAGATGACCGCTGACCGTGTGATCAAGCGGTTCCCGAGGAAGGACGGTGGTCGCGCCGAGCGGGAGTGGCGGGCTCTGTCCCTGCTGGCCATGTACGCTCCGGGGCTGGCTCCGGAGCCCCGTGAGGCCGACCTCGCAGCTCCCGCGCCGGTTGTGGTGATGTCCCGACTTGCCGGGGTTCCCCTGCGTGACGACGCTGTCGAGGGCGAGAAGATCGTTGCCTTGGCCGAGGCGGTGACCACTCTGTACGAGGCCGTGCCTGCCGACGTCGTACACAAGCTCCCGCTCAGGCCGGGACACCAAGGCGAGCTCGTCGACCGCCTCGGTGAGTGGGCCGTGACAGTTCGTCCCCAGACCGGCGGCCCGGTGCGGCAGGCCATGGACGCCGGGCTGAAGTGGCTGGCCCGGTCGGGCCTGGGGGCCGACGCCCGGTGGGAGGGATCACCGGTCTTCGGGCCGGGGGACGGCAATCTCGCGAACTACCTGTGGGACGGCTTCCGAGTCCGGGTCGTCGACTTCGAGGACTCGGGCCGTAGTGATCGGGCCTTCGAGCTGGCGGAAATCACCGAACACGTGGGCAGTTGGGTGCAGAACCCGTTCGACGTCTCGGCCTTCCTGGAGCGATTCGAACTCTCCCCCGCGGAGACCGTACGCCTGGAGGAGTGCCGCCGGTTGCTCGCCCTGGTCTGGCTGTTCCTGTTGGCGAGAGAGGCAGCGGAGCATCCCAGGAACCCTCCCGGCACCGTGGAACGGCAAGCCGACCGGGTGTTGGCGCTGTTGGCCTGATGAGCAGATGCGCGCAGCCGGCAAGGCCGGTGCATCGGCAGCCCGTCCGCCGCGCAAAGGATCGCGCGGCGGACGGCCGAAACGGCCACCAGGCTTCGACGAAGTGCGTACGAGGAACGCGGTTGTCAGCGGTGATGGGTGGCGAGTAACGGCAAGGCACGGGCCCCGGAGTGCACGGGGGCCGGGCCGGGTTCCGGCGAAGCGCGAGTGGCTCGTGGTTGCCTGCCGGTCACAGGGTCCTCGGTCAGCAGGAGCGTCAGCAGGAGTGCCGCGGAGCGCTCGCTGAGGGCATGGGCGGTGGACAGGAGCCGGTGGCGTTGTCCGGCGGGCAGGGACAGGGCCACACACGTGGCGCGTCCGGGAATGCCGAGCGGGAACGCCACACAGACTTCGTGCTGGGAGTACTCCAGGAGGTCGAACTGGGCGGCATGCGGACCGTGTCCGTCGAGGGCCTCGAAGAGGGCTCGGGGACTGGTGATGGTGCGGTCGGTGAGCTTGATCGGCCGGTAGCGCGCGAGATGGTCCATCCGGCCGTCGAAGTCGAGCTGGGCCAGCAGGCTCTTGCCGACGGCGCTGGCGTGCGCGGTGTCGCGGAAGGCGACGTACTCCGTCACCGCCGGCGCGTCCGGGCCATAGGCGGACTGGAGGACCCTGACGTCTCCGGACATGTAGCCGCTGACGTAGACGGCGGCACCGAGGCGGTCCCGCAGGCTGGTGAGGGTCCGTTGGAGCAGCTGTGCGCGCTGCTCAGGGTGGCGGGTCATGGCCATGAGGGGGCCCGGGAAGTGCGCGCCGGCGATGGTGGAGATCAGATGCTGCCCGCGCAGCCAGTGCAGCAGCCAGGCAACCGCGGCGGGGGAGAGCCGGGTCCGGGTGGCCAGCGCCCTGGTGGTGATCCCGCCCGCGGCGTCGACGAGGTAGAGGATGTCCAAGGCCTGGGCCGCTGCCCGCCACTGCTGCGGGGTGTCGATGTGTACGGGAGTGCGGCGGGCCATCTCCGTCAGCACTGCGGGACGCAGCGCATGGGCCGACCACCAGGGCTCCTCCTGGCCGCCGTCGTTCATGGAGCCGCTGCCGTCCGTCATCTCGCCGCCGCCGTCGTCGTGCATGGTGGCGGCGGACGCGCACACGGGCTGCTCAGGTGGCAGCGGCAGCAGCAGGCCGTTGGCGGAGCCCGTGGCGCCGCATGCCGGTGTGCGCCGCGGCTGCTCGGCCACCACGGTCTCGTCGGCCGGCCAAGGCTGCGCCGGCCGTACCCGCTCGGAAGCGCCCTGACGGCCCAGCCCGGTCGCCGGTACCCAGACCAGATCGGTGCCGGCCGTCTCCGCTCCCTCCACGGCTGCCACCACGGGTCGCTCACCCGCTCCCACGCCTTCCTGCTTCGTCGCAGGCTCGGCCGGCGAGCCACACCCGAGTCCGGCGCGCACTTCGTCGACGAACTGCGGATCTTCGAGCGCGGTATGCGCCGGGGACTCGGCCCCCGTGGGGCGTGCTGACGCCGCCAACAGCTCACGGGCGTCACCGTGCCCGTGCCGCGCGGCCTCCGCGACCAGGAACCGTACGCTCTCATGTCCCTGACCACGCACCCGCGCGGTCAGGGCGGCCAGCCGGAACAGCGCCCCCGGGTGACCGGCCTCGGCCGCCGCGCCCAACCAGTCGGCGGCAGACAGCAGCTCGTCCCGGGCCAAGGCCTTCGACCCCAGCCGGTACAGCGAGTTGGCGTGCGCCCGCTTCTCGAGGGACAGCGCGTACTCGGTGGTCAGGGGGCCGAAGTCGCCACAGGGACGGTCCCAGAAGTCGGGTGCTCCGGTGAGCCGGTCCAGCAGTTCCGCGAGCGCGGACGGGACCACTGGCGCCGGGCGCCCCGCCCCGTCGCGGTGGTCGTCGTACCTGCTCACATCCCTCACCTGTCCTTCTTTCCGTGCTGTTGCTTCTTTCGGTGCCCTTCGCGAATATGCCCGGCGAGTGTGCGCCTTAGATGCGTAACCGCCTTGTTCCGCAGATTGTGGAGACGGACCGCGGGTATACCGAGCTCGGCGACGATCTCCGGATCGCTCAGCCCCCGGCTCTGCAGGTCCACCACCTGCCGCCGCAGGCTCTCCGGCATCCCTTCGATCGCGGGGAGCACCAGATCCTGCAGGACCAGTCGGTCCTCCTCCGCGAACGCCCGCTGCTCCGGCACGGCGGCCAGTGAATCGCCGCCCATCAACACCAGCCGCCGGCCCGCACCTTGCTGATCGCGGGTTCGGTCGACGGCGAGATTCCGGGCCGCGCGCCGCAGATACGCCACGATGTTCGTGTCCGCCGCGAGCCCTCCAGCGGCCGCTTTGGACCCCACACGCAGGAAGGCCTCCTGCGCGATGTCCTCGCATGCGGCCAGCGACAGCACCGGATAGGAGCGCCGCAGCTTCTGTGGCTCGGTCGCAATGAAGTCCGAGTAGTACTCCAGCAACCGCGGACCCACGTCCGAGCCCAACGCCACGACCTCCCCGGACAGGCCGTCGCCTACCACGGGCCCGGCCCCCTGCCCGCCGAACCGCCGCCGGCGGGATCGGCGCAGATCGTGATCCGCACCGTCATCCGGTGATCCCCGATCGCGTACGCCTCCCCGATCGCGTAGGCCTCCCCGATCGTGTACGACTCCGCGATCGGCGGACGGGCGGCGCACCGGCAGCGCCCCACGATGGTTCGCGGACGCCCGGCCGTTCTGGACCGAGGCGTCCCCCCGTCGTCAGGGCTGCGCTTCCGACGCAGGCGCACCAGGGTGCCCAGCGCGTTCACCGCGCTCACGGCGGCCGAGACGTACCCGGTCCACTCCAAGAACGGCGTCATGTATGTGGTCTCCATCTATTGGCCTGGGACGCGGTGCGCGTCCTCGCCCCTCTGACGAGCCCTGAGCACCACTTCTCCCTTCACCCCCTCGCTCTTCACTCGGAGGAGTGAACTCCGGCCCAGGCGTGACAAGTAGGGGACCAGCCCTCTCGGCGGCACGGCAACCACCGCCCCACGGGCGGCCGGACACCTGTCCCCAGGGGCGGCCGACCGCGCGTAACAGGGGCCAGGGGCGGTCGTTGAGCAGGCATGACTACCCTTCGGAAGATCGTCACAGCCATGGGAACGACGGCTGCGGCCGTCGGCATCGTCTTCAGCGCGGGGCCGCCCGCGACCGCCGACGGCAAGTGGTGCAACCACTCCGTCTGCATCGAGACCTACGACACGGGGACCTACCTGGGCAGGGTGGAGGTGTCGGTCGTCAACACCAACCAGCCGCACAGGATTTCCGCACGCGTGTGGGTCACCAACGACAGCGCCGACTTGTGGAGCGCCCGCACCAAAGTCGAGGACGTCGACAAGTTCCGGACCTACCGCGACCAGGCCTACCCGCAACGCCACTTCCCCGCCGGCACCCGGCTGTGCGCGGAAGGCTTCCGCGGCGGCGAGAGCGTGGGCCTTCCTTGCGTGACGCTCACCGGCTGACGCTCACCGCCCGACGTCCCCACCCGGCCGGCGGCCCAGGAGCCGGAACGCGGCCAGGCCGCCGGCCAGGGCGATGGCTGTCGCGGTGCGAAAGACCGCGTGCAGCGCGCGGGCGTACACGGCGGACGTGCTCATCGAGGCTGCGCCAACCGGGATGCGGTACGCCGCCACCGGGCCAGGCGTGAGCGCCGGGCCCCCACATCGGAGTGACTGCCGGACGGCCGGAGCCCGGCGCCCCGTTAGGACGCCGGACTCGGACTCGGCCACCCGGGGCGGCGGCCGTGCCGTCGCCCCGAACTTCACTGCTGTTCCCGGCCCGTTGGTGCTATTCCGCCTGGCTCAGCTCGGCGAACACCACCACGTTGTCCGGGTAGTAGTGCTGCGACGCGTCATAGTCGCCACCGCAGGTGATCAGGCGCAGCCCCGCGTGGTCGATGTTCTTGTAGACCTCGATGGTGGGGAACTTGTTCTTCGGGTACTGCGCGACACGGCTGACGGTGAACTTCGCGGACTTCCCGTCCGCCCGCTCGACCTCGATCGCCGCACCGGCCTTCAGGGAGGACAGCCGGTGGAACACCGACGGCTTGCCGTTCCAGCTGACATGGCCCGCGATCACGGCCGGGCCCTTTTCGCCGGGCGCCGGGCCGGGCGTGTACCAGCCCGCCTTGTCGGGGTCGACGGGCGTCTCCATCGTCCCGTCCTTCTTCTTCCCCAACGCCTCGAGGGTGGAGGAGATGTTGAGCGACGGAACGGAGATCCGCTGCGGAGCGGCCTTCCGCGCACCCCCCGTCGCCGCCTCACCGCCCTGACCGCTCCCGGCTTCCGCTCCCGTCCCCTTCTCCGTTCCGGACGCGGCCTGGCCGCCCTGTGCGGGCTGCTGCTTACCGGCGGGAGGTGCCTGCGACGCGGGGTCCCCGCCCGCACACCCGCCGAGCAGCAGCAACGCCGCAGCCGCGGCGCAGGACAGAGCTTCGCGCCTTCCCCAGTTCCTCACGCGGCGCTCCGTCCGGCCGACTCGGCGGCAGCGGCCGAGCGCTTCCTGCGGCCCAGGACGAGCGCCCCGGCCGCCGCCACGAAGGCGAGTCCGCCGGCGCCCACCAACGCCCTGGGGATCTCCTGACTCCCGGCCGTTCCGCCACCCGTCTCCACGCCGCCCACCGGGATGGATCCGACCGCGGCACCCTCGACGATTCCGCAGTTCGTGGGGGCGGTGGCTTCCTGGGGCAGCTTGGGATCGAGTTCGCTCTTGCCCACGCCGAAGTCGTACTGCTTGTTGCCGTTCGGGTCGATGCCGTGCTCCACCACATGGAGGTCCTTGATGTGCTCGACCACGTCCTGGGACACGGGGATGCTGCGCTCGTAGGAGAGGTGGCCCTGGGCGTCCGCCTTGGGCATGCGGTCGACGGCGAGCCCGCTGTCCGGGCTGGTGTCGCCGTCGGTGGTGAGCGAGATGTTGATGTCGCCGTAATGCACCGTGGCTTCGGTGTTGTTGATGATCCCGTCGCCGTCCGTGTCGGCGCTCGCGTCCGGGCACTGGAAGTCGTGACCGTCGGTGGAGCCGTGGAGGTGCTGGGCATGCGGCTGGCCCGGGACGAGCCCGTCCGCCTCGATCTTCACGTTCAGCCGGTCGCCGTCGAGGCTGAGCATCACCGTGCCCTGGCTCCCCGAGTTGTTCAGGGGTTTGAGATTGATCTGGTACGCCTTGTCCCCGGCGAGAGCCGGAGCGGCGGTCAGACCCGAGAGAGCCAGGGCGACAGGCAGAGCGAGGACGGCGGCGAGGCGAGCGGTGCGCTGGGTTGTCACGGTCGTTCGTTCCCTTCCGGCGGTCTCCCCGTCGGGATCGCCGTGGTCTCGTCCGTAGGCCCGTACAACGCGACTCCAGGCGGCCTGAGTTGACCGCCCGGTGTTGCCCGGGCACAAGTAGCCCGTAGTACGAGACGCACTGAGGCCGCGTTCAGCGCTCCGGTCGATGAGGCATCATGCCTAAAAAACGACGGCTTCTCTTGACCGCTGGGCTCCTCATGTGCCATGTGGAGGATCACGTCTCCGGCGGTTGCTCGCCGTCTGCCGGCTTAACTGCTCAGCATCACGCGAGCCGGGCCCTCGACCGTGCCCGCAGCGTCAGGGCGGCCTTGCGGCGCGGGCTACGCCGCCGCCGGAAGGCTATCCATGGCCCATACACCGAACTGCGTGTCCGCGCACAGGCGCGCTCGGCCGCACCACGGCCCGGGTCCGGAGCCGGCGCAGGGGGGACACGCCACCGACCGGGTGATGGCACTCCGTTGCAGGAGAGCGTCCGGTACTTGTGACGCATGATCAATACACGTGTTCGGTGGTTAGTCGGGGTCGTCACACTTGCGCTGGGCGCGGTGCTCGGCCCGGTCGGCGTCACTCCGGCCGCCGCGGTACCTGCCCAGATGCCCGAGCCGCCTTCGGTGGAGGTCGTCCGCACGGAGCTCGCGGACCTGACCATCGAGGCACCGCATTCGATGAACGGTTACTCGCGCGCGAAGTTCCCGCACTGGAGCCAGCAGGGAAACAACTGCGACACCCGTGAGGTCGTGCTGAAGCGTGACGGCGAGAACGTCACCCAGGACGCGCAGTGCCGAGCCGTCTCCGGTTCCTGGCGCAGCCTCTATGACGACAAGACCCTGACGTCGGCGTCGCAGGTGGACATCGACCACATGGTGCCCCTGGCCAACGCCTGGCGGTCGGGCGCCGACGACTGGACGACGGACCGGCGCAAGCAGTTCGCCAACGACCTGGCCCACTCGCAGCTGATCGCCGTCTCCGCCGCCTCCAACAGGAGCAAGGGCGACCAGTCGCCCGACCAGTGGAGACCGCCCAGCCACGGCTACTGGTGCACCTACGCCCGCGCCTGGACGGACGTCAAACACATCTACCAGCTGTCGGTGACCCAGCCGGAGGCCGACCGGCTCGCCTCGATGCTCGACACCTGCCCCTGATGTCTCCCGGACCTCGACGGCACGTCGACGAGGTGACCGCCGGACCCGGCGGCGCGATGACCGACGAGGTGGGTGTCATCACCGGTGATCTCACCATCGCCACCGTCCTCCAGCCCGGCGGCCGGGTGGCGGTGCACATCCAGTACACCGGAGCCGAGGAGTGGTACACGCTCACCGGCAGCCCGGTCGCCGTGGCGCCAGGCGGTCTGGAGGCCCTGCATACCGCCGTCGTGCAGGCCGTACGTCATGGCGGCGGGGCCGTCGTCCCCGCACCCGGCCCTCGGTGACGAGCTGCCGGAGGGACTGCGGCGATGCCGTTCCTGGACGTCGGCGCGGGCGGCCCCCGGCCGGCGGATGCCGGAGCCGGGGGCCGCGGAGGACGGGTATGACATCCGAGCTTGTCGGACGGCCTGTTCGGGGGAGGGCCACTTCTGCCGTCAGGCCCGTCCACGGCTCAAAGACTTCCGTTCCAGGTGCCTGCTCATGCGCTGCCGGCGCGATCAGAGCGCGCTGCCCGCCTGCCATGCGTTCCAGGGCAGGTTCCACCCATTGAGGCCGTTGTCCGGCTTGACGGTCCGCTCGGGCGAGTTCTTCACGACGACGACATCGCCGACCAGCGACTGGTCGAAGAACCACTTCCCCGGTGTGTCGCCCCCGCCGCCCTGGACGTCCCGCAGGCCGACGCAGCCGTGGCTGGTGCCGGAGCGACCGAAGTTCGAAGGGGCACTCCAGTAGTTGCCGTGCAGGAACGTGCCGGAGGTCGACAACCGCATCGCGTGCGGCACATCAGGGATGACGTAGGAGTCCTCGGGATTCTCGAAGCCGACGGTCGAGCCGTCCATGCGGGTCTGCACGAACTTCTCCGAGATGACCATCTGGCCGTTGTAGGTCGGGTTGTCGGGGCTGCCGCCG
>NZ_JBWKCJ010000030.1:0-26744 GCF_056436545.1 Streptomyces sp. NPDC043738
TCTCCGGCACCTCCCTAGTAGGGGTGGCGGCCTCTGGCTACACCCCCCCCCCCCCCCCCCCCCCCCCCCCCCCCCCCCCCCCCCCCCCCCCCCCCCCCCCCCCCCCGCACCCCGAAAGCCCCGCGCAGCGGACCCCGCCCGCCGCAGGCGAACCACAGAAATCCAGCACGGCGGGACAGCCGAAAACCCACACCCGCACCACATGGGAAGCAAGCCAAGCGCAGCGTCTAGGCTTACGGGCTGTGACCTCCCTGCGCCTCCCCCTCTTCCCGTTGAACTCGGTGCTGTTCCCGGGACTCGTGCTCCCGCTGAACGTCTTCGAGGCGCGGTACCGGGCGATGATGCGCGATCTGAGCGCGGTGCCCGAGGACGACCGCCGCTTCGCGGTGATCGCGATCCGGGACGGCCGCGAGGTGGCGCCCACCGCCCAGGGCATGCCGGACGCCACGCTGCCGTCCGAGGGCGGCCCCGCGGCGGGCTTCGGGGACGACCCGCTGCAGGCGTTCCACTCGGTGGGCTGCGTCGCGGACGCGGCGACCATCCGGGAGAAGTCCTCCACCGACGACACCGGCTACGAGGTCCTGGCCACCGGCACCACCCGCTTCCGGCTGCTGTCGGTGGACGCCTCCGGGCCGTATCTGACCGGCGAACTGGAGGAGCTGGAAGAGAGCCAGGGCGAAGGCGCGGGCGCGCTCGCCTCCGGGGTCGTACGGGCCTTTCGGACGTATCAGAAGCGGCTGGCCTGGGCGAACGAGCGGACGCTGTCGAGCGGGCAGGACCTGCCGGCCGATCCGTCCGTGCTGTCGTACCTCGTCGCGGCGGCGGCCGTGCTGGACGTCCCCGCCAAGCAGCTGCTGCTGGAGGCGCCCGACACCGCCACCCGGCTCGGGCAGGAGCTGAAACTCCTTCGCCAGGAGTCGGCGCTGCTCGGTAAGCTCCCGTCGCTGCCGGCCGTGGATCTGACCAGGCAGCCGACCAGCCCGAACTGACGCGAGGCCTGAAGACGTTGGCGAAGAAGTCCAGGAAATCCGGTGGAACGCCCGCGACGGTGGCGCTCACCGCGTCCGGCGTCCCGTTCACGGTGCACGCCTACGAGCACGACCCCGCCGCTCCCTCGTACGGCGAGGAGGCCGCCGAGGCGCTCGGCGTCCCCGCCGACCAGGTGTTCAAGACGCTGCTGGCGGAGGTCGACGGCACCCTGACGGTCGCCGTGGTGCCGGTGTCGGGGTCCTTGGACCTCAAGGCGCTGGCGGCCGCGGTGGGCGGCAAACGGGCCACGATGGCCGATCCGGCGGCGGCCGAACGCAGCACGGGCTATGTCCTCGGCGGGATCTCGCCGCTGGGGCAGCGCAAGCGGCTGCGCACGGTCGTGGACGCCTCGGCCGAGGGCCGCCCGACGGTGTGCGTCTCGGCGGGGCGCCGGGGGCTGGAGGTCGAGCTGGCGCCGGCGGACCTGGTGGCGCTGACCGGGGCCCGGATGGCGCCGATCGCGCGCGGCTGAGGGCCTGCGGGGCGGCCGGTGGCCCGGCCGCCGCTGGTACCGCCGCGCGCCGGTCAGGTCGCGGTCGGCGGCTGCTGCCCGTGGTGGCCGTGCGGTGCCTGCCGGTCGTCCGGTGCCGGCTGGTCGTCGGGGCCCTGGTGGCCGTGCGGCCCGTGGTAGTCGTGGCTCCCGGACCAGTCCGGCGCCGGCGGCTCCGGGTCGCGGGGACCGAAGAGACCGGTCAGCGCCAGCTGCGTGACCATGGCGGCGATCGGCCAGGCCAGCAGCGCGCCCTTCGACTGCAGCCGCAGCGGGCCCTCGAAGGCCACACCGGGACCGACCTGCTTGGCGTGCGCGACCACGTCAGGGGTGGGGCCCAGCCACATGCCGGTCACCCAGCCCACCGCCGCGCCCAGCAGCCCGCCCAGGACCAGTGCCACGACCAGCGGGATGCCGCCGCGCCGGCGGAAGAGGAAGACCACGGCCGCGGTGAGCACACCGAAGCCGAGCGAGAGCAGCACGAAGGTGCCGTCCGCGCCGATCGCCTCCTCGCCCTCGGTGTTCTTCAGATAGACGTTGCGGGCGTCCGCGATCAGCGGGATGTGCGGCGCGAGCCAGTTCCACAGCACGCCGAGCAGCACGCCGCTCACCGCGACCAGGATCGCGATCACCGCACCCTCGCGCAGCTCGCGCGGCAGCTCGGGGTTGACCGGGCCGTCGTGGCCGGCCGGGGCGGCGGGCGCGGCCCGGGGGTACTGCGGCTCTTCGGGCGGTTGGTTGTCGGATGGCGTCAGCGGTGCGGTCACCCCGTCATCGTGCCAGGTGGGGCCGGTGGGCCCGGCAGCAGGACGCCCGTTCGGGGCGGCGGCACCGGTCATCGGGCCGCCGCCCTGCGGTACGCCCAGGTCGCGATGGCCAGCGAGAGCACGCCGACGGCCGCGCAGACGCCCAGGTCGGCGGCGACCGCCACCCAGTCGGGGTGCGCGTCGAAGCTGCGGGCCAGCGCCTCCACACCGTAGGTCGAGGGCAGCAGATCGCGGGCCCAGCCGATCACCTCGGGCATCCGCTCGGCCGGCAGCACACCCAGCAGCAGCGCCGCCGACATGCCCAACTGGCCGCATAGCGTGGCGAGTTCGGGGCGCGGGGCGAGCAGGCCGAGGGCCGCGCCGAGGCCGGCCAGCGCGGCTCCGGCGAGCGGGAGCACGGCGGCCAGCACCCAGAGGTTGGCCATCGGCAGCTGGAAGAGCACACAACCGGTGACGGCGGTGACGATCGTCCCCGGGACGGTGAAGGAGGCATAGGCGGCGGCCGCGCCGAGCACCACGGCGGCCGGCGGGACCGGCAGCGTCGCGTAGTGGTCGAGCCCGCCGCCGGCCCGTAGCTGGCCGAAGTACTGGGCGAGCAGGTTGAGCGCCACGAAGGCGACGACCAGCACGCTGGAGCCGGAGACCACCGACCGCGCCGCCTCGCCGTCGTCGACCACCCCGCGCAGCAGGACCATGATCCCGATGGACTGGAAGGTCGCGACGAACAGCAGCGGGATCCGTGCGACCCGGGCCCGGGAGAGCTGGGCGCGGTAGACGGCGCCGAGCGCGGGCAGCAGGCGGGCGCGCGGGGCCAGCGGGGCGGCCCCGTCCTCGGACCACGTCCCACCGCCCGCTACCGCCCCGGCCACCGCCTGCGCGGGAACCACACTCACGCTGCCACCCGGCCTTCCTCGCTGCCCTCGCAGCACTTGATACGTCCGCCGCGCCGCCGCGTCTCACGCCACCCGCTCACGCCTTGACCAGCCCCTCGCCTCGCCCGCCCAGCGCCAGATACACGTCCTCCAGGCTCGGTGTGGCGAGGGTGAAGTCGTCGAGGGCCGCGAAGGCGGGACCCGCGGTGACCGCGGCCACCGCGGAGCGGGCCCGGTCGGCGGGGAGGCGGAGGGTCCAGCGGCGGCCGGAGACCCGGGCGCCGGCTTCGAGGGCGGCGACCTCGGGGACGTCCAGCGGCGGGCGGTCGCGCCAGACCAGTTCCAGCCGTACCTCGTCGCTGACCATGTCCTTCAGTCCGCCGGGCGTGTCGCAGGCGATCACCCGGCCCCGGTCGATCACCGCGACCCGGTCGAGCACGCTCTCGGCCTCCAGGACGTTGTGGGTCACCAGCACCACCGTGACGCCCCGCTCGGCCCGGCGCCGGTCGACCGCGGCCCATACGGCGCGCCGCGCCACGGGGTCCATACCGGTGGTCGGCTCGTCCAGCACCAGCAGCGGCCGCTCGCCGATCAGCGCGGTGGCGACGCAGGCCAGCCGCCGCTGACCGCCGGAGAGCTTCTTCAGCGCCCGGCCGGCGATGTCCGCCAGGCCCAGCTCGTCGGTCACCGCGTCCCGCTCGGCGCGCGCCTCGCGCGCCCCGAGGCCGCGCAGTCGGCCGGTGGTCTCCACGGCGAGGGCGACCGTCATCTCGTCCAGGGCGGTGGACTCCTGCCCCAGGTAGCCGAGCAGCCGGGCGGCCCGCTCCGGGTGGCGCACCAGGTCGTGGCCGAGTACGGCGATGCTGCCGGAGTCCGGGCGCAGCAGTCCGGTCAGCTGGCGGACCAGGGTGGACTTGCCGGCGCCGTTGGGGCCCAGCAACCCGAAGATCTCGCCGCGGCGGACGTCCAGAGTGATGCCGTCGTTGGCCCGTACGGCGGGTGCTTGTGCCGCCCCGCGGCGCCCACGCACCGCGGGGTACGTCTTGACCAGGTCCCGCACGGCGCACACCGGCCCGCCGCGCTCCGCCTGTTTTGCGCCCGTCCTCACGAGCTACGAGGGTACGCGTCCCCGGCCCGCCACCGGCCCGCGGGGCTCCGGGGGCGGGCCGGGAAGCGGCGGGCGGGGGCCGTCAGTCACCGGCCGGGACGTGCTCGGCGGCCGTGCGCAGATCGACCTCGCGCCAGAATCCGGCCCGGATGGCGTAGCGGTCGTGCTCGTCGATCTGGTCGTCCTTGTGGGCGAGCAGCCCGAACCGGGCGGCGTAGCGCAGCAGTTCGCCGTCGATGCGGTGCGGGATGCGCGGGTACTCCGTCGACAGCTGCTGCAGATGCGCCGTGTCGGAGAGCCGGTCGGTCCAGCGGCGGGCGAAGACCTGGCCGACCTCGAAGGGGTCGCCGCTGACGGCGGTGATGTCCTCCTCGCGGTCGGCCCAGCGCTGCTCGGCGCTGGTGAGCTGGGCGAGGGTGGGCAGGCCGGCGGTCTCGGAGGGCTCGCCGACCGGGCCGCCGCGCTCGACCCAGCCCTTGTCGGACGACCAGCGCAGGGTGGCGCCGGCGGCGGGCGGGGACTGCTGGCCGGCCGCGCGGTCCCGGCCCAGCCCGGCCAGGTCCTTGGGGGTGGGGACGCCGCCCCGCCCGGCGGCGGCGTCCGGCTCGTCGTCGGGCGGGGCGGCGTCGGTGCCGGGCGCGGGCCGCGCCGCCCCGTTGACCCCGTTGTGCTCGTGCGTGCGGTCGGCGGGCTCCGGGCAGGCGGCGGCCGCGGCGGCCGCGACCGCGGACTCGGGCAGCGGCGCGGAGAGGATCGCGGCGATCTCGGGGCGGGGGGCGGGCGGCGGTCCGGAGGGCCCGCCGAGTTCCTTGGCGCGCACGGCGCGGGTGATCCAGGTGCGGTCCAGCACCCGCCGTTCGTCGGCCTCGGCGACCAGGTCCTCGGACTGGTTGTAGTCGCCGTCGGCGGCCTGGACGGCCCACAGGTGGACGGCGACACCGTGCTCCTTCGCCGACATCAGGCCGGGCAGCAGATCGCCGTCGCCGGTGACCAGGACGATGTCGGAGCAGGCGCGGTTGCGGGCCAGCTCGGTCAGCTCGGCGTGCATGGCTGCGTCCACGCCCTTCTGCGCCCAGCGGCCGTCGCTGCGGGTCAGGGCGCCCAGCCGGACGGTGACCCGGGACATCACGCGCAGCCTGCGGTGCTCGGGTTGCGGGACCCGGTCGGGGGCACCGTCGAACCAGTAGATCCGCAGCAGCGGGCGCTCGGTGTCCGCCTCGGCGCGCTGGCGCAGGCCCTGGATGAGGGCGGCGTGATCGACGGTGATCCGGGACCGGACGGGCTCTCCGGCGAGCAGACTCGCGGCGGCGCCGAGCAAGTACCCGGCGTCCACCAGCACGACGCAGCGATCCACGTTCCACCCTCTTCCCTGAGGTGCTGAAAGTCCGGTCGCCCCCCGGCTCGGCACGTGGCACGAGTTTCCTTCGGCTTTCCTTCGAGTCTGCCCGACCGTACGGGGGTTATCAGCCCGAACTCGATCATCGGCGTGGCGGATTCGGCGGGGATCTTGGGTACAGCGCGTGATCGTGCCTTTTACACAGGGTAATTGCCCGAAATGCAGGCTTCTGTCCGGCATGTAAGTCTGGTCCCGGCCCCGATCCCAGATTCCCCCTCAGGAGGCAATGGTCATGGCCAAGGACAAGAAGCAGAACCGCGGTCAGCAGCAGAAGTCGGCATCCGCGGCCGAGCGCGGCCAGCAGCAAGCCCAGCAGTCGGCCATGGAGGCCCAGTCGAAGTCGACCTCGGCCACGCCCGGAGACCTGGCCCGCAAGAACCGCGAGCGGCGCTTCGGCCACAACTGACCTATGCCGCAGATGAGTTGAGGGGCGCGTCCACTGCGGACGCGCCCCTCGGGGCAGCGCGGACCGGCGGCCCGCCGCGGGGTCAGCCCGCCAGGCAGGACGGACCGAGCAGCACCTTGAGGTCGCCGAAGAGCGACGGGTCCGCCGTGACGCGGTGCCGGTCCAGTCGCAGCACCGTGGTCTTGCGCGCCCCTTGCAGCTTGATCCGCACCTCCGTGGAGCCGCGGTGGCTGCTGAGCACCTCGCCGAGCTTCTCGACCATCGGCGGGGTCACCTTGACCGTCGGGATGGTGATCGTCACGGGGGCGTTGGCGCCCGCCTCCGACAGGTCGGGGACCATCATCTCCATGGCGACCAGCCGCGGGATGTCCTCGCGCTTGTCGAGCCGTCCCTTGACGAACACCACGGTGTCCTCGACGAGTTGGGTGGACACCAGCTGGTAGGTCGCGGGGAAGAACATGCAGTCGATGGAGCCGGCCAGGTCCTCGACGGTGGCGATCGCCCAGGCGTTGCCCTGCTTGGTCATCTTGCGCTGCAGGCCGGAGATGATGCCGCCGATGGTGACGATGGAGCCGTCGGAGTAGTCGCCGCCGGTGAGCTGGGCGATGGCGGCGTCGGCCTTGTCGGACAGCACGTGCTCCAGGCCGAAGAGCGGGTGGTCGGAGACGTAGAGACCGAGCATCTCGCGCTCCTGGGCGAGGAGGTAGGTCTTGTCCCACTCCACGTCCGAGAACTCCACGTCCAGGCCGAAGCCGGGACCGTCGTCCGCGCTGTCGTCGCCCATGCCTCCGAAGAGGTCGAACTGCCCCTCGGCCTCCTTGCGCTTGACCTGGACGACGTTGTCGATCATCGATTCGTAGTGCGCCGTCAGGCCCTTGCGGGTGTGGCCCATCTCGTCGAACGCGCCGGCCTTGATCAGCGATTCGGTGGTGCGCTTGTTGCAGACCACCGCGTCGACCTTGTCGAGGTAGTCGGGGAAGGAGGCGTACTTCCCCTTGGCCTTGCGGCAGCGGATGATCGAGTCGACGACGTTCTGGCCGACGTTGCGGACCGCGGTGAGGCCGAAGAGGATCACGTCGTCGCCCTGGGCGGCGAAGTTCGCCTCGGACTCGTTGACGTTCGGCGGCAGCACCTTGATGCCCATGCGCCGGCACTCGTTCAGATAGACCGCAGACTTGTCCTTGTCGTCGCGCACGGAGGTCAGCAGCGCGGACATGTACTCGGCGGGGTAGTTGGCCTTGAGGTAGGCGGTCCAGTACGTGACCAGGCCGTACGCGGAGGAGTGGGCCTTGTTGAAGGCGTAGCCGGCGAACGGGACCAGGACGTCCCACAGGGCCTGGATGGCCTCGTCGGAGAAGCCCTTCTTCTTCGCGCCCTCCTGGAAGAGCACGAAGTTCTTCGCCAGTTCCTCGGGCTTCTTCTTGCCCATGACGCGGCGGAGGATGTCGGCCTCGCCGAGGGAGTACCCGGCGATGATCTGGGCGGCCTTCTGCACCTGCTCCTGGTAGACGATCAGGCCGTAGGTCAGGCCGAGGACCTCCTTGAGGGGCTCCTCCAGCTCCTTGTGGATCGGGGTGATCTCCTGGAGGCCGTTCTTGCGCAGCGCGTAGTTGGTGTGCGAGTCCATGCCCATCGGGCCCGGGCGGTACAGGGCCGAGACGGCGGAGATGTCCTCGAAGTTGTCGGGCTTCATCAGGCGCAGCAGCGAGCGCATCGGGCCGCCGTCGAACTGGAAGACGCCGAGCGTGTCGCCGCGGCAGAGCATCTCGTAGGTCTTGGGGTCGTCCAGCGGGACGGAGAGCAGCTCCAGGTCGACGCCCTTGTTCGCCTTCACCATCTTGACGGCGTCGTCCATGATGGTCAGGTTGCGCAGGCCCAGGAAGTCCATCTTGAGCAGGCCGAGCGACTCGCACTGGGGGTAGTCCCACTGCGTGATCGTCACGCCGTCGGTGTGCCGCACCCAGATCGGGGCGTGGTCGACGATCGGCTCGCTGGACATGATCACGCCGGCCGCGTGCACACCCATCTGCCGGACCAGGCCCTCCACGCCCTTGGCGGTGTCGATGACCTTCTTCACGTCCGGCTCGTTCTCGTACATCCCCCGGATCTCGCCCGCCTCGCTGTAGCGCGGGTGCTTGGGGTTGGTGATGCCGTCGAGATCGATGCCCTTGCCCAGGACGTCGGCGGGCATGGCCTTGGTGAGGCGGTCGCCCATCGCGTACGGGTATCCGAGCACGCGGGCGGAGTCCTTGATGGCGTTCTTCGCCTTGATCTTTCCGTACGTGCCGATCATGGCGACCTTGTCGGCGCCGTACTTCTCCGTCACGTACCTGATCACTTCGACGCGCCTGCGCTCGTCGAAGTCGATGTCGACATCGGGCATGGAGACACGCTCGGGGTTGAGGAACCGCTCGAAGATCAGCCCGTGCTCGATGGGGTCGAGGTCGGTGATACCCATGGCGTAGGCGACGATCGAGCCGGCCGCGGAGCCTCGTCCGGGGCCGACCGCGATGCCGTTGTTCTTGGCCCACATGATGAAGTCGGCGACCACGAGGAAGTAGCCGGGGAACCCCATCTGGATGATGACGTCCATCTCGTACTCGGCCTGCTTCTGGCGGTCCTCGGGGACGCCGCCCGGGAAGCGGCGCTTCATGCCGACCCGGACCTCCTCCTGGAACCAGGTGACCTCCGTGTAGCCCTCGGGGATGTCGAACTTCGGCATCAGGTCGCGCTTCTCGAACATCCCGGTGACGTCGATCTGCTCGGCGACCAGGCGGGTGTTGGCGCAGCCCTCCTGCCAGGCGTCCGAGGAGTCGATGGCGTACATCTCCTCCGTGGACTTCAGGTAGTAGCCCGTGCCGTCGAAGCGGAAGCGGTCCGGGTCGGAGAGGTTCTTGCCGGTCTGGATGCACAGCAGCGCGTCGTGCGCCGTGGACTCATGGGCGTAGGTGTAGTGCGAGTCGTTGGTGACCAGCGGCGGGATGCCGAGCTCCTTGCCGATCTTCAGCAGGTCGTCGCGGACCCGGCGCTCGATCTCGATGCCGTGGTCCATCAGCTCGAGGAAGTACCGGTCCTTGCCGAAGATGTCCTGATACTCGCCCGCGGCCTTGCGCGCCTCTTCGTACTGCCCCAGCCGCAGCCGGGTCTGCAGCTCTCCCGACGGGCAGCCGGTGGAGGCGATCAGGCCCTCGGACCACTGGGCGATGGTCTCCTTGTCCATCCGCGGCCACTTCTGCAGCCAGCCCTCCGCATAGGCGTCCGAGGAGAGCCGGAAGAGGTTGTGCAGACCGGTCTTGTCCGCCGCCCAGATCGTCTTGTGGGTGTAACCACCCGAACCCGAGACGTCGTCGCGCTTCTGGTGCGGCTGGCCCCACTGGATCTTGCGCTTGTTGCGCCGCGACTCGGGGGCGACGTACGCCTCGATGCCGATGATCGGCGTCACCCCGGCCTTCTGCGCCGAGTGGAAGAAGTCGTACGCGCCGTGGAGGTTGCCGTGGTCGGACATCGCGATGTGCGTCATGCCCATCTCGTTGGCCGCCTTGAACATGTCCGACAGCCGCGCCGCGCCGTCCAGCAGCGAGTACTGCGTGTGGACGTGCAGGTGCGTGAACGGGGGCCTGGACGGGGCTGCCACGGCGGAGGACCTCCGGGAAACGGTTGAGGACGGGGGCACCTCCCGGCATCAGCTGAGGGAGGATTCGACGGTCTCGAAGTCTACGACTCCCCACTGACAACCGCGGGCGCCCCAGGCGTACCCTCACCCGTTGTCGGCGGGCACTCGAACACCTTCCCGCCCGTTGTCCGTGACAGATCCGCGCCACCCTCCGTGCCGCGGGTCCGCCATGACTCTCGTACCACTTTCCGCACCTCAGGAGGCACCCAGCGATGCCGTCCCAGCACGCCCCGGCGCAGGACGCCGCGCAGCGCGGCGAGGAGATCCTCGCCGTCTTCGACACCGCCTTCGGAGAGCTGCTCGCCGCCGACCCCGCGGCCTTCCGCGTGAAATTCCGGAAGATGGCCGCCTCCGCGTTCGCCTTCTACCGGGGCACGGCGTGCCTGTTCTACCGGGACCTGGAGGCGCAGGCCGCCCAGGACGGCGGCAGGGACAGCGGCCCCTATCTGGACGAGCGGACCAGCCGGGTGTGGATCCACGGCGACCTGCACGCCGAGAACTTCGGCACCTACATGGACGCCACCGGCCGGCTGATCTTCAACGTCAACGACTTCGACGAGGCCTACGTCGGCCCCTTCACCTGGGACCTCAAGCGGTTCGCCGCCTCGGTCGCGCTGATCGGCTACGCCAAGGCGCTCAGCGACGAGCAGATCACCGACCTGGTGCGCACCTACGCCGCCGCCTACCGCGAGCGCATCCACGCGCTGGCCTCACGGGCCAAGAACTCCGACAAGGAGGAGCTGCCGCCCTTCACGCTGGACACCGCCGACGGCCCGCTGCTGGACGCGCTGCGCGACGCCCGCGCGCTGACCCGGTTCGCGCTGCTGGACTCGATGACCGAGATCCGCGACTTCGAACGGCGCTTCGCGGCGGGCGGCGGCAGCGTCGAGCTGGACGCGGCGACGCGCTACAAGGTCCTCGCCGCCTTCGACGGCTATCTGGAGACGCTGCCGGAGTCGAGCCTGGCCCGTCCGGACTCCTACCGGGTCAAGGACGTGGTGGGCCGGCGCGGCATCGGCATCGGCTCGGCCGGCCTGCCGTCGTACAACATCCTGCTCGAGGGCAACAGCGACGCCCTGGAGAACGATGTGGTGATCTACATGAAGCAGGCGCAGACCCCGGCCGTCTCCCGGCACGTCACCGACCCCGCGGTCCGCTCCTACTTCCAGCACGAGGGCCACCGCACGGTGATCTCGCAGCGGGCCCTGCAGGACCACGCCGACCCGTGGCTGGGCTGGACCGAGCTGGACGGCGCCGGCCAGCTGGTCGCCGAGATCTCGCCGTACGCCGTCGATCTGGACTGGTCGGACATCGACGACCCGGAGGAGATCGCCGCGGTCGTCGCCGACCTGGGCCGGGCGACGGCCACGATGCACGCCGCGGCGGACGACGAGAGCGGCCACTCCCTGGTGCCGTTCTCGACCGAGCGGGCCATCGACGCGGCCCTCGCGGCCGACGAGGACGGCTTCGCGGGGCTGCTGGTGGACTTCGCGCACTCCTACGGAGCCCGGGCCCGCGCCGACCACCAGATCTTCGTCGACCTCTTCCGCAACGGCCGGATCCCCGGCCTGTAGGGACCGGGCGCCCGAGAGGCCGGACCCATGTGTCCCGTACGCAGCGGTTTTTCCGCTATGTGCGACTTTGATCACCCTTAGGCGCCACTTATCCCGGCCCATGGCACACTCGGCAGCAATGGACATCTCGGCGGCACACCTGCGGGCACTGCGCGCGGCGCTCTTCACGGCGCTGTGCGTGACGCTGTCCGCGGCGTCCCATGTGCTGCTGTCGCGCATGCCGCTGCCGCTGACCACCGTCGCCGCGCTCTCCGCCGCCGTCTTCGCGCTCGCCTACGCGCTGGCCGGCCGGGAGCGCGGCTACGGACGGATCGCCGCCCTGCTGGTCCCCCTGGAGCTCGCCGCCGACCTGGTCTTCAGCATCGGCCAGCACACCTGTTACGGCGGGGCGGGCGGCCCGGTGGCCGGCCCGCTGCGCTCGCTGGGCGTGGACCTGCTCTGCGGCGGCCAGGTCGGCGGCCCCCTGACCCGACTGTCCGAGGACGGTGCCGCGCCCGCCACGACCGGGCTGCTGCTGCTCACCGCGCATCTGGCGATAGGACTGCTGGCGGCCGGCTGGCTGCGTCGCGGCGAGGCGGCGCTGGCCCAGGTGCTGGGCGCGGTGGCCGGCTTCGCCTTCCGCCCGCTGCTGATCGCCGTCGCGGTCATCGGTGCCGCGGCCGCCCCGCGCCGCCCGGCGCCCGTGCCCGTCCGGGCCGGCCGCCCGGCCCGGAGCGCCCCCCTGCTGGTGCACTGCGTCGTGCGCCGTGGGCCGCCCTGCGCGCTCGCTGCGTGACCGCCCGGTCCCCGTACCCGGCACGCGCAGCACGCGTACGCCCGCACCTCGCGTGCGTACGCCTCCGACGGCAGGCACACCACCCACGGATTCCACGGAGCAGGAACAGTCATGAGCAACCGCAACAGCCAGGCCAACAAGCAGGCAGCCCGCGAGCGGCTGCGCGCCGAGCGTGAGCGGCAGGCCAAGAAGGAGCGGGTCCGCCGGCAGCTGACCGTCGGCGGTGCGATCGTCGGCGTGCTGGCGATCGCCGGCGGTATCGGCGTGGCGGTCGCCAACTCGGGCGGCGGCGACTCCGCGGCGGAGAAGACCGCGGGCGACAGCACGGTGTGGGCGAAGGCGGCGAAGGCCAAGCTCGTCAAGCCCGCCAACACCAGCGGCGCCGAGGGCACCACGATCGTCATCGGCAAGGCGGATGCCAAGAACACCCTCAGCCTCTTCGAGGACCCGCGCTGCCCGGGCTGCGCCAACTTCGAGCAGAACGTCGGCCAGACCGTCGAGAAGGACATCAAGGACGGCAAGTACAAGGCGGCCTACCACCTGGGCACGTTCCTCGACGGCAACCTCAAGGGCACCGGCTCCAAGAACGCGCTGTCCGCGCTGGGCGCCGCCCTCAACGTCAGCCCGGACGCCTTCTTGAAGTACAAGTACGCGCTGTACTCCAAGGAGTTCCACCCCGAGGAGACCGGTCCGGACAAGTTCGCCGACGACAGCTACCTGATCAAGGTCGCGGACACCGTCCCCGCGCTCAAGGGCAACGCCGCCTTCCAGAAGGCCGTCAAGGCCGGCACGTACGACCGCTGGGCGCTGGAGGTGTCCGCCGAGTTCAACTCGCACAAGGACGTCAGCAGCACCCCGACCGTGAAGGTCAACGACACGGTGATCGGCACGGACACCCCGCAGGGTAAGGCGGCCCCGTCGAGCGCCGCCGCCTTCAACTCCATGGTCGACAAGGCCCTGAAGAAGTGACCGGGTCGCGACCCTGACCCCTCGGCCGGCGCGCGGTGAGCGCGCCGGCCGATGCCAAATCTTGACCCGGGCCGCTGCCGTGGACATGGCAGACTCCCGCCCATGCAGGCGAGGGCGGTGCGCCCGGGCGGCCGGCCCGCGGGCGCGCCGGGCGGTGAACTCAGGGCGGTGCGGGCGGCGCTGTTCACCGCGCTGTGCGTCACGCTGTCCGCGGCTTCCCATGTGCTGCTCTCCCGCGCCCCGTTGCCGCCCGCCACGGTCGCCTGGGTCTGCGCCGGCGTCTTCGCCGCCGCGTATGCGCTGACGGGCCGCGAGCGCGGATACCGGCCGGTGGCGGCGCTGCTGGTGCCGCTGGAGCTGGCCGCGGACACCGTCTTCACCACCGGGCAGCACGCCTGTTACGGACCGGCCGGCGGCCCCCTGGCCGCACCGCTGCGCGCGGTCGGCCTCCATCTGCTGTGCGCGGGCGGCGAGTTGGGCACCCCGCTGGCACGCCTCGCGGCGCATCCGGCCGCCCCGCTGCCGCCGGCCGGACCGGCGTCCGGGCCTTCCTGGCTGCTGCTCGCGGCCCACCTCGCGCTCGGCCTGCTGGCCGCCGGCTGGCTGCACCGCGGCGACGCCGCCCTGGACGCCCTGCTGCGCGCGGCCTCGACCGCCGCCTTCCGCCCGCTGCGGACCGCCGCCGCGGTGGCCGGCGCCGCGACCGCCCCGCCCCGCCGGCGGATCCGCCCGCTGCGCCCGCTGCCGCCGGCCCGTCCGCTCCCCCTCCTCGTGCACTGCGTACGGCGCCGCGGCCCGCCCCGTCCGTTCGCCGTCTGACCAGTCCGTAAGCGTCGAACACCCTTGAGGGGACCCCCCATGAGCAACCGCAACAGCCAGGCCAGCAAGCAGGCAGCCCGCGAACGCATCCGCGCCGAGCGCGAGCGCCAGAAGAAGCAGGAGCGGCTGCGCCGCCAACTCGCCGTGGCGGGCGCGGTCGTCGGCATCCTGGCCGTGGCCGGCGGTATCGGCTTCGCCGTGATGAAGGCCAACGAGCCGACCGGCTGGGAGGCCGCCAAGGAGAACAAGCCCGTCGCGCCGAAGTACACCCAGGGCAAGAACCACACCGAGATCCTGATAGGCGACCCGAAGGCCAAGGAGACCCTGGAGGTCTTCGAGGACGTCCGCTGCCCGGCGTGTGCGTCCTTCGAGCAGAGCAGCGGTCCGGCGCTGCTCAAGGACATCGAGGACGGCCGGTACCGGGTCCGCTTCACGATGTACACCTTCATCGACGACAACGCGGGCGGCGAGGGTTCGAAGAACGCGCTGAGCGCGCTGGGTGCGGCGCTGGACGTCGGCCCCGAGGCCTTCTTGAAGTTCAAGACGGCGCTGTACTCGACCAAGTACCACCCCGACGAGCGCGAGGACCTCTACGCCAAGGACTCCGAGCTGCTCAAGGCCGCCGGCGAGGTGCCGGAGCTGAAGAACAACAAGGCGTTCAAGACGGCGGTCGAGAAGGGCACCTACGACCGCTGGGCGATGGACATGACCGCGCTCTTCGGCCGCAAGGGGGTCAGGGGCACGCCGACCTTCATGCACGGCGACAAGAAGCTGGTGATGGACCAGATCCCGCAGCGCCAGATGACGCAGGCGCAGTACAACCAGCTCGCCCGGGCCAACTTCGAGAAGATGATCGACAAGGAGTTCGGCCCGGCGAAGGGGTCGGACGGCGGCAAGGGCGGCAAGGACGGCGGAAAGGGTATTCGCGAGGGCGAAAAGGACCCCTCGGGCACCCGTTGAGCGGCTTACGGCCAACGGGTGGGCGAATTCTCGGTATTCCCGGTCATCGCCCTCCCGTTGTCGATTACTGGCCAGTAAGGTGATCGGCCGTGACCGATCATGACCAGATCTCGCGCCGCACTGCCGTTACGGCCGTAGCCGCCACCGCCGCCCTTCTGCCGTTCGCCGGCGCCGCCCCCGCGTCCGCCCAGCAGGCCCTGGACCAGGCCCGGTTCTTCCAGCACGGCGTCGCCTCCGGTGACCCGCTCCCGGACGGCGTGCTGCTGTGGACCCGGGTCACCCCGACGCCGTCGGCCACCCCGGGCTCCGGCCGCGGACCGGCCACCGACGTGAGCTGGCAGGTGGCCGCCGACAAGGACTTCGCCACCGTCGTCGCACGGGGCTCGGTGAAGACCTCGGCGGCCACCGACCACACCGTCAAGGCGGACGTCCGCGGTCTGCGCCCGGCCACCCACTACTACTACCGCTTCACCGTCGACGGGCAGCACTCCCCCGTCGGCCGGACCCGCACCGCCCCCGCGCACGACGCCGCGGCCGGCAACGTCCGCTTCGGCGTGGTCTCCTGCGCCAACTGGGAGTCCGGCTACTTCTCCCCGTACCGGCATCTGGCCGCCCGCACCGAGCTGGACGCGGTGCTGCACCTCGGCGACTACCTCTACGAGTACAAGTCCGGCGAGTACCCGGACTTCAAGTACGTCGTCCGCCCGCACTCCCCCGCACACGAGCTGCTCACGCTCGCCGACTACCGCATCCGGCACGGCGCCCACAAGACCGACCCGGACGCGCTGGCGATGCACGCCACCCACCCGGTCATCGCCATGTGGGACGACCACGAGTTCGCCGACAACGCCTGGCGGGGCGGCGCGGTGAACCACTCGCCGGACACCGAGGGCTCCTGGTCGGCGCGGATGTCCGCCGCGAAGCAGGCGTACTTCGAGTGGATGCCGGTACGCCCCTCCACGGCCGGCACCACCTACCGCCGGCTGCGCTTCGGCACCCTCGCCGATCTGCACCTGCTGGACCTGCGGTCGTTCCGCGACGAGCAGGCCAAGCCGGGCAGCGGCGCGGTCGACGACCCGAGCCGGACGATCACCGGACGGGCCCAACTGGACTGGCTCAAGGCCGGCCTGGAGCGCTCGGACACCGCCTGGCGGCTGGTCGGCACCTCGGTCATGGTCTCGCAGGTCGCCTTCGGCTCCCTGCCCGCCCATCTGCTCGGCCCGCTCGCCGAGATCCTCGGCATACCCAAGGAGGGACTGGCGGTCAACACCGACCAGTGGGACGGCTACACCGACGACCGGCACGAACTGCTGGGCCACCTCAGCGACCGCGGTATCGACAACACCGTGTTCCTGACCGGTGACATCCACATGGCCTGGGCCAACGAGGTGCCGCTGAAGGCGGCGACCTACCCCGCCACCCGGCCGGTGGCGACGGAGTTCGTGGTCACCTCCGTCACCTCCGACAACGTCGACGACTTCCTGCACGTCGCCCCGCACACCGTCTCGCTGGCCGGCGTCGCCGCCATCCGGGCCGCCAACCGGCATGTGAAGTGGCTGGACATGGACTCGCACGGCTACGGGGTCCTGGACGTCAGCGCCGAGCGCACGCAGATGGACTACTTCGGCATCTCCGACAAGACCGACCCGCACGCCACCAGCACGCATCTGCGCTCGTACCGCACGCGGACGGGCAGCCGGCAGATCGAGCGGGCCGACGGGCCGGTCGCCTAGGAGCCCTCCGCGGCACCCCGGTCCCGCCCGCCGCGCCACCACGGACCGCCGCTCACAGGCTGTCCAGGAAGCCCAGCGCCACCTTCCAGGTGCTCTCGGCCGCCTCGGCGTCGTAGTCCGCCAGACCGGGGTCGGTGAACAGGTGGCCGGCGCCGGCGTAGCGGAAGACCTCGACGTCCGCACCGGCCCGGCGCATCTGCAGATACCAGGCGTTCAGCCAGTCGTGCGGCTCGTAGGGGTCCGGGTCGGCGACATGCAGCTGCACCGGCAGATCGTCGGCCACGGCGCCCTCGGCGATGTCGGAGGTGCCGTGCAGCAGCAACAGCCCGCGGGTCTTCTCGTCGCCCAGTGCGAGGGTCTGGGCGACCGAGCCGCCGAAGGAGAAACCGGCGTAGACCAGGCCGCGGTCGGAGTACGGCGCGACGGCCGTGATGGCGCGCTTGAGCAGCTCCTCCTTGCCGATCTCCTCCTTGATCAGGATGCCGTCCGGCACCGATTCGGCGGTCCGGCCGTCGAAGAGATCGGGGACGAGAACCTCGTGTCCCGCGGCGCGCAGCCGGTCCGCGGCGGCCTGCACGGCCGGGCGCAGCCCGCACACCGAATGGAACAGGGCAATCGTCAAGGGCCCGCTGGCCGCGGGCTCGGTGGAGGCCGGCACTGCATCACTTCCCTGGGTCGGATCGTTGTGGCCCCATCGTGCCATTGACGACGGTGGTGACCGGGTAGCAGCACACTCAAGCGCCATCCGAACCGAGGAGGATCACCGTGTCGCTGGAGGACGTGCTGCGTCCCGTCGCCGTGGCCGGCGGCTCGCTCGTCATCACGCTCGTCCTGGGCTGGCTCACCGACCGCGCGCTGCGCCGGGTCGACGCCGCCCACCCGGAGACCCCGCTGTGGGGGCTGCTGCGCCGCTGCCGGATACCGCTGCAGGTGGTGCTGTGCGCGGCCCTGCTGCGCGGCTCGTACGACGAGAGCGGGATCGGGGTGATCGAGGAGCACCGGGCGGGGACCGGCCAGGCGCTGACCCTGGTGCTGATCGCGGCCACCGCCTGGCTCGCCGTACGGGTCGCGGCGGCGATCGTCGAGTCGTCCTACTCGCGCTACGCGGCCGGCGCCCGGGACGCCGCCCGGGTGCGGCGGGTGCGGACCCAGGTGACGCTGATCCACCGGGTGGTGACGGCCGTGGTGATCGTCGTGGCGGCCGCCGCGATGCTGCTGACGTTCCCGGAGATGCGGGCGGTCGGCACCTCGATGCTGGCGTCGGCCGGGCTGCTGGGCATCGTCGCCGGTATCGCCGCCCAGTCGACCCTCGGCAACCTCTTCGCGGGGCTGCAGATCGCCTTCGGCGACATGGTGCGGATCGGGGACACGGTCGTGGTGGACGGCGAGTGGGGCACCGTCGAGGAGATCACCCTGACGTTCCTGACCGTACGGACCTGGGACGAGCGGCGGATCACCATGCCGGTGTCGTACTTCACCGGCAAGCCGTTCGAGAACTGGTCGCGCGGCGGCGCCCAGATGACCGGGACCGTCCTGTTCCACCTCGACCACGGCGCGCCGGTGGAGAAGATGCGCCAGCGGCTGCACGAGATCCTCCAGGAGTGCCCGGACTGGGACGGCCGGTCCTGGAGCCTGGTGGTCACCGACACCACCGCGTCCACGATCGTGGTGCGGGCCCTGGTCACCGCCCGGGACGCGGACACCCTCTGGACGGTGCGCTGCGAGGTCCGCGAGCGGATGATCGAGTGGCTGCGCACCGAGCACGCCTACGCGCTGCCGCGGATCAGCACGGGGCCGGCGCCGACGGGCCGGGCCGGGGAGCCGCCGCGGCGCTGAGGCGCCCGCCCCGCGTCACGGCGCGGCCCGCAGGCTCCGCATGTCCAGTTGCCGCAGCACCCGGTCCACCACCTCCGGGTCCGCACCCGGCTCGCTGCGCGCCGCCAGCACCTCGTGCCGGGCCGCCGAGAGCATCTCGCCCTGGATGCGCTGCACCTTCTTCATCCGGGTGATGCGCTTTTCGAAGAGCTCGCGCCGCTCGTCGTCGACGATGTCCGGCGCGATCCGGGCGCCGATGTCATAGGCCCGGCGCGCCAGCTGGTCCCTGACCTCCTCGGGCAGCTCCTCGACCTCCAGGATCTCCTTCAGCCGGCGCTTGGACGCCTTGATCATCCGGATCGCCAGCTCGCGCTCCAGCGCGTCGGCGGCGTCGGAGCTGGCCCGCACCCGCAGTGTGCGCACCAGCCAGGGCAGCGTGAGGCCCTGGACGAGCAGGGTGGAGAGCACCACCGCGAAGGCGATGAAGAGGATCTCGGCGCGGTCCGGGAAGGCGACGCCGTCGATCTCGTAGGGGAGGGCCAGCGCCAGCGCCACCGAGGCCACCCCGCGCATCCCCGACCACCACAGGATGACCGTCTCCCGCCAGCTCATCGGGATGTCCTCGTCGTAGTCGCGGCGCCGGTGCATCCGCTTGGCCAGCCAGGCCGCGGGCAGCAGCCACAGCAGACGGACGCCGACGACCACCGCGACCACGGCGGCGCCGGCGGCGAACAGCTGGTCCCAACGGCCCGACGCGGCCCAGAAGATGTTGTGCAGCTCCAGGCCGATCAGCCCGAAGGCGACGCCGGTGACGAGGGTGTCGACGACCTCCCAGAAGGTGTATCCGGCGAGCCGGCCCAGCACGTCGTCGGCGTCGACCGCGTACTCGGCCAGGAACAGCCCGGTGGTCAGCACCGCGAGCACACCGGAGCCCTTCAGCTCCTCGGCCAGGATGTACGCCGTGAACGGCACCAGCAGCGTCAGCCCGATCTGCAGCGTCGGGTCGCCGAGCAGCCCCATCAGCTTGTTGGTGATCCAGCCGAGCAGCAGGCCGACGGCCATGGCGACGACCGCGGACAGCACCAGCGCGCCGAGCGCGCCGGGCACCGAGAAGCTGCCGCTGACCACCGCGGCGAGCGCGACGTGGTAGAGCACGATCGCGGTGACGTCGTTGAACAGCCCCTCGCCCTCCAGGATCGAGACCATCCGGCGGGGCAGTCCCAGCTTGCCGGCGACGGCGGTCGCGGCGACCGGGTCGGGCGGGGCGACCAGCGCGCCGAGCACCACCGCGGCGGCCAGCGGCATCCCGGGCACCACCGCCTGCGCGACCGCGGCGACCGCGGCCGTGGTGGCGAAGACCAGCAGCACGGCGAGCAGGAAGATCGGGCGGAGGTTGGCGGTGAACTGCCGCCAGGAGGTGCGCTGCACGGCCGCGTAGAGCAGCGGCGGCAGCACCACCGGCAGGATGAACTCGGGCGGCACCTCGACGTTGGGCACGAACGGCAGCAGCGCCAGTACGGCCCCGGCGAGCGTCATCAGCACCGGTGACGGCAGTCCCAGCCGGTCGCCGACCGGGACCATCACCACGGCTCCGAGCAGCAGGAGGGAGATCAGAGCCAGCTGGTCCACGGTGACGACGCTCCGGAAGGGTCGGATTCGCTCACATTCCGCCCCAAGCGTGCCAGACGCCTGTGGATCCGCCGGCTCCGGCACCCCCGCGCCGGACGTGCCGTGTCAGCTGCTCTAGCTGCTCTCGTCGCGCACGGTGTCGAGGGCGTGCTGCAGATCGTCCGGGTAGGCGCTCTCGAACTCCACCCAGCCGCCGTCGGCGGGGTGCTCGAAGCCGAGGCGGACCGCGTGCAGCCACTGCCGGCCGACCCCCAGCCGCTTGGCGAGGGTGGGGTCCGCGCCGTAGGTCAGGTCGCCGACGCACGGGTGGCGGTGCGCGGACATGTGCACCCGGATCTGGTGGGTGCGACCGGTCTCCAGCTTGATGTCGAGCAGGCTGGCCGCGCGGAACGCCTCGATGAGGTCGTAGTGCGTGACCGACGCCTTGCCCTCGGCGGTGACCGCCCACTTGTAGTCGTGCTGCGGATGCCGGCCGATGGGGGCGTCGATGGTGCCGCTCATCGGGTCCGGGTGGCCCTGGACCAGGGCGTGGTAGCGCTTGTCCACTGTGCGCTCGCGGAACTGCTGCTTGAGGAGCGTGTAGGCGCGCTCGGACTTGGCCACGACCATCAGCCCGGACGTGCCGACGTCGAGGCGGTGCACGATGCCCTGGCGCTCGGCGGCGCCGGAGGTGGAGATGCGGTAGCCGGCGGCGGCGAGTCCGCCGATGACGGTCGTGCCGCTCCAGCCGGGGCTCGGGTGCGCGGCCACGCCGACCGGCTTGACGATCACGACGATGTCGTCGTCGTCATGCACGATCTCCATGCCCTCGACGGGCTCGGCGACGATCTCCACGGGCGGCGCGGCCTGCGGCATCTCGACTTCCAGCCAGGCGCCGCCGCGCACTCGCTCGGACTTCATCACCTCGGATCCGTCGACCCGGACCTTTCCGGCGGCGGCGAGTTCGGCCGCCTTCGTACGGGAGAAGCCGAACATCCGGGCCAGCGCGGCGTCCACGCGCTCGCCCTCCAGGCCGTCCGGTACGGGCAGGGTGCGGATCTCGGGAATGGTGCTCACCCCACGAGTATGTCAGTTACGCCAGGGTGACCCGTCCGGCGGTGCGGAGCGCCCGCCCGTCAACCGACACCACCCACGGCTCCGCCCCGGCCCCGCACGCCGCGGGGCAATCAGTCCTTGTGCACCGTGCCGTCCGGGTCCAGCCCCCGGAAGGAAAGGATCACGATCAGGATGCCGCCGCAGACGATCGCGGAGTCCGCGAGGTTGAAGACCGCGAAGTGCGCCGGGGCGATGAAGTCGACCACCGCGCCCTCGAAGATGCCCGGCGAGCGGAAGATCCGGTCGGTGAGGTTGCCGAAGGCACCGCCGAGCAGCAGTCCGAGCGCGACGGCCCAGGGCAGGCTGTAGAGCTTGCGGGCGATCCGGGCGATCACCACGATCACGGTCGCCGCGATGATCGTGAGGAAGATCGTCAGTGCCTCGCCGATGCTGAACGCGGCGCCGCGGTTGCGGATCACGCTGAACTGCAGCAGCGTCCCGATGACCTGGATGGGCTCGTGGTGCTCCAGCTTCGCGACGACCAGGACCTTGCTGCCCAGGTCGAGCAGGTAGACGAAGAACGCGATCAGCAGCAGCGCGACGATCCGCCGCTTGCCGCGGCCGGCGCCCTGCTCCGGCTCCGCCGGTCCTCCCCCTTCGGATCCCGCGGTGGGATCCGTCCCGGAACCCGGCTCGGGTTCCGGCGTACCGGTGATGCGCTCCGCCTCTGCCACGTGTGAGTCCCTCAGCCCGTCGTGTCCGCGGCCAGACCGTGCCTGGCTTGAATCACGAGAGTACGGCACACACGTGCGGGGGCGGGCGCTACGGGTGCCGCCCGCGACGCCCCACCGGGGTACCCCGCCTCAGCGGCGCTCCTGCTTCTGCTTGCACTCCACACACAGCGTCGCCCGGGGGAACGCCTGCATCCGCGCCTTTCCGATGGGGTTGCCGCAGTTCTCGCACAGCCCGTAGGTGCCGGTGTCCAGCCGGCCGAGGGCCCGCTCGGTCTGGTGGAGCATCTCGCGGGCGTTGGAGGCCAGGGCCAGCTCGTGCTCGCGGGTGATGTTCTTGGTGCCGGTGTCGGCCTCGTCGTCGCCGGCGCCGTCGCCGGAGTCGCGCATCAGGCCGGCGATGGCGTCCTCGGCGGCGGTGATCTCCGCCCGCAGCCGCCCCACCTCGTCCATCAGCTCGGTGCGCGCCTCGGCGACCTCGGCGGGTGTCCAGGGATCCTCACCGGGCCGTACGGCGAGCTCGCCCGGTGCGGCCATCCGGGCCGTGGGCACCGGGGCGTCGTCCGCGTGCGCCTTGGCCGTCGCGGCCGCCGTCTTCTTCGCCACCACCGTCTTGGCTCCCGTCTTCTTAGCGGGCACCGCGGCCTTCTTGGCCGGAGCCTTCGTCGCGGTCTTCTTCGCCGCCGCCTTCTTGGCGGCGGTCTTCCTGGCCGCGGACTTCGCGGCCGCGGTCTCGTCGGGCGCGGTCGTGCCGGCCGCCGTCTTCTTGGCGGCGGCCTTCTTCGCGGCGGCCTTCTTCGGAGCGTGGGTCTTCGGTGCAGGCTGCTTCGCGACGGCCTCGTCGGCGGGCGTCGTGCTCTTCTGCGCGGCGGTCTTCTTCGCCACCATGGCCGCGACCCCTTCACATATGTGACGTTGTTCGCGAATCGTGACGGGAACGATAAATCGCCGCACGGCACGCGGCAACGGGGCGCACCGCCCGACGGGTCCTGCCACCCGGCCCGGAAGCCCGGTCTGCCTCGGTTGTGCCCCGCTGCCCGCCGGGTAACCCGCCCGGCGGTCCGGCACCCGGCCGCTGGCCATTCGGGTCACGGCGACGTCGCGGGCGTCCCCGTACGGCGCCCCGGCCGCCCTCCCCGCCCCCGGCCGCCCTAATTCGGTCGGCCGCTGTCGGCACGGCCCCGTACACTGGGCGGAGCGAGAGGCATTGATGGGACGAGTAGCGTCGTACGCAGCCGGCAGCGACCCGGGGACGGTGGAAGCCCGGGGGCGTGCACGACGTGAAGATCACCCCGGAGTCGCCGGAAGAAAGCTTTGGACAGTGGGCTCCGCCCACGGGCCGCGGGCCACCCAGGGCGAGTAGAACCGGCAGCGCGACCCCAATGAGGGGGCGGTGCAGCAGCACCGCCAAGGAGGGTGGTACCGCGGGAGCCCAGGCTCTCGTCCCTCCGGACGGAGAACGCAGCAGGTGTCCGCCGGAGGAAGCCCCCGATGAGTGAGCAGCCCCAGTACCGCCAGGTACCCGCCCAGGTAGACCTTCCCGCCCTCGAGCACGCCGTGCTCGAGTTCTGGCAGGAACAGAAGGTCTTCGCCCGTACCCTCCAGCAGTCCGAGGGCCGGCCCGAGTGGGTCTTCTACGAGGGCCCCCCGACGGCCAACGGCATGCCCGGCGCGCACCACATCGAGGCGCGCGTCTTCAAGGACGTCTTCCCCCGCTTCCGCACGATGCAGGGCTACCACGTCGACCGCAAGGCCGGCTGGGACTGCCACGGCCTCCCGGTCGAGCTGGCCGTGGAGAAGGAGCTGGGCTTCAACGGCAAGAAGGACATCGAGGCGTACGGCATCGCCGAGTTCAACGCCAAGTGCCGCGAGTCGGTGACCCGCCACACCGACGCCTTCGCCGAGCTCACGACCCGCATGGGGTACTGGACCGACCTCGACGCCCCGTACCGCACGATGGACCCCGACTACATCGAGTCGGTGTGGTGGTCGCTGAAGGAGATCTTCAACAAGGGCCTGCTGGTCCAGGACCACCGCGTCGCCCCCTGGTGCCCGCGGTGCGGCACGGGTCTGTCGGACCACGAGCTGGCGCAGGGCTACGAGACCGTCGTCGACCCCTCGGTCTACGTCCGCCTCCCGCTGACCTCCGGCCCGCTCGCCGGCGAGGCGTCCCTCCTCATCTGGACGACGACCCCCTGGACCCTGGTCTCCAACACGGCCGCCGCCGCGCACCCGGACGTCACCTACGTCGTGGCCACCGACGGCACCGAGAAGCTGGTCGTCGCCGAACCGCTGCTGGAGAAGGCCCTCGGCGAGGGCTGGGAGGCCACCGGCCGGTCCTTCACCGGCCGCGAGATGGAGCGCTGGTCCTACGAGCGCCCGTTCTCCCTGGTCGAGCTGGAGGGCGCCAACTTCGTCGTCAACGCCGAGTACGTCACCACCGACGACGGTACGGGCCTGGTCCACCAGGCCCCCGCCTTCGGTGAGGACGACCTCAAGACCTGCCGGTCGTACGGCCTGCCGGTGATCAACCCGGTCCGCCCCGACGGCACCTTCGAGGACGGACTCGCCCTGATCGGCGGCCAGTTCTTCAAGAAGGCCGACGAGGCCCTGGTCGAGGACCTCGCCGCCCGTGGCCTGCTCTTCAAGCACATCGCCTACGAGCACAGCTACCCGCACTGCTGGCGCTGCCACACCGCGCTGCTCTACTACGCCCAGCCGTCCTGGTACATCCGCACGACCGCGGTCAAGGACGCCCTGCTCCGCGAGAACGAGAACACCAACTGGTTCCCGGACTCGGTCAAGCACGGCCGCTTCGGCGACTGGCTGAACAACAACATCGACTGGGCGCTGTCCCGCAACCGCTACTGGGGCACCCCGCTGCCCATCTGGCGCTGCGAGGAGAACCACCTCACCTGCGTCGGCTCGCTGGCCGAGCTGACCGAGCTGACCGGCACCGACCAGTCGGGCCTGGACCCGCACCGCCCGTTCATCGACGAGGTCACCTTCGCCTGCCCGACCTGCCAGGGCACCGCCACCCGCGTCCCCGAGGTCATCGACGCCTGGTACGACTCGGGCTCGATGCCGTTCGCGCAGTGGGGCTACCCGTACCGCAACAAGGAGCTGTTCGAGAAGCGCTACCCGGCGCAGTTCATCTCGGAGGCCATCGACCAGACCCGCGGCTGGTTCTACACCCTGATGGCCGTCGGCACCCTGGTCTTCGACAAGTCGTCGTACGAGAACGTCGTCTGCCTGGGCCACATCCTCGCCGAGGACGGCCGGAAGATGTCCAAGCACCTGGGCAACATCCTCCAGCCGATCCCGCTGATGGACCAGCACGGCGCCGACGCGGTCCGCTGGTTCATGGCGGCCGGCGGCTCGCCGTGGTCCGCCCGCCGGGTGGGCCACAGCACCATCCAGGAAGTCGTCCGCAAGACGCTGCTGACGTACTGGAACACCGTCGCCTTCCAGGCGCTGTACGCCCGTACGTCCCAGTGGGCGCCGTCCGCCGCCGACCCGGCCCCGGCCGACCGGCCGCTGCTGGACCGCTGGCTGCTGGGCGAGCTGAACACGCTGGTCGAGCAGGTCACCGACTCCCTGGAGTCCTTCGACACCCAGCGCGCCGGCAAGCTCCTCTCGTCCTTCGTCGACGACCTCTCCAACTGGTACGTGCGCCGCTCCCGCCGCCGCTTCTGGCAGGGCGACGCGGCCGCGCTGCGCACGCTCCACGAAGTCATCGAGACCGTCACCCGCCTCATGGCACCGCTCACCCCGTTCATCACCGAGCGGGTCTGGCAGGACCTGGTCGTCCCGGTCACCCCGGACGCCCCCGACTCCGTCCACCTCGCCGGCTGGCCGGTGGCCGACAAGGCGGCCATCGACCCGACCCTGTCCGCCCAGATGCTGCTGGTCCGCCGCCTGGTCGAACTGGGCCGCGCCACCCGCGCCGAGTCGGGCGTCAAGACCCGTCAGCCGCTGTCCCGCGCGCTGGTCGCGGCGCACGGCTTCGCGGGCCTGCCCGAGGACCTGCGCGCACAGATCGCCGAGGAGCTGAACGTCAGCTCGCTGGCCTCCCTCTCGGAGGTCGGCGGCTCACTCGTCGACACCACCGCGAAGGCCAACTTCCGTGCGCTGGGCAAGCGGTTCGGCAAGGGCGTCCAGGCGGTCGCCAAGGCCGTCGCCGCCGCGGACGCCGCGGCCCTCTCGCTCGCGCTGCGCGAGGGCACGGCGAGCGTCGAGGTCGACGGCGAGGCCGTCTCGCTCGCCCCCGACGAGGTGATCATCACCGAGACCCCGCGCGAGGGCTGGTCGGTGGCCTCCGACGCGGGCGCCACGGTCGCCCTAGACCTGGAGATCACGCCGGAGCTGCGCCGAGCGGGCCTGGCCCGCGACGCCATCCGCCTCATCCAGGAGGCCCGCAAGAACAGCGGCCTCGACGTCGCCGACCGGATCGCGCTGCGCTGGCGGTCCACGGACGACGAGGTCACCACGGCGCTGACCGACCACACCGGCCTGATCTCCGACGAGGTCCTCGCCACGGACTTCGCTCCCGGCGAGCCGGAGGACTCCTTCGGCCCCGCCTTCACGGACGAGGCTCTGGCCCTCACCTTCCACCTCCGCAAGGTGTAACCAGCCCCCGCACCGCACAAATGCCCCGGCGTACACCACGCCGGGGCATTTCCCTTTTCCTCTCCTGACCCGCCTTTACCTCCGCCGTTACGCCCACCTTTATGTGCACCTTTCACCCCACATCCTCCCCCTCCCCGCGTCCACCCCGCCCCGAAAAGGAAGAGGAAGGGAAAATCGGACCGTAGGTGTGATATCAGCCCACGAACGGACAGTCGACCGCACTCCGCGAACCGGGCAGCACAAAGGGCCGGGGGGCGAGGGGGGGGCGCGGGGGGTGGGGCCGGGGGGCGGAGCTGCGGGGGCGGGGGGGGGGGGTTGTTGTCCTTGTCTTGGG
>NZ_JBWKCJ010000030.1:26754-69028 GCF_056436545.1 Streptomyces sp. NPDC043738
AAAAACGACCACCCCCCTCCGGCAAAGGGGAAAAAGAGGGGCACCGGCCGGCGAGGCCCCCCCGCGCCCCCCGGCCCTGATTGCCGACGCTACGCGCTAGGCGGGCGTCAGTTGTCGTCCTCGTCGATGAGGAAGCCCCGCATCGGCGACGGCGTCTGCTGCATCGGCTGCGGGCTCTGCGGCCGCACCGGAGCCATCGGCTGGGTCATCGCCGGCGACATCTGCTGCTGACCGCCGTAGGACGGACCGCCGCTGGACTGCCCGGCCATGGAGTGGTTGCCGCCCATCGACTGGCCGCCACCCATCGACTGGCCGCCACCCATGGTGTGGTTGCCGCCCATGGTGCCCGCACCGGCCGACGCCATCGAGGGCGACGGCGGCAGCGAGGCGGCCGCCGGGGTCCGCGGCGGAGCCAGCGAGTCGTCCGCCTGGTTCTCCAGCTGACGCAGCTGGCTCTCCAGGTAGGACTTCAGCCGCGTGCGGTACTCGCGCTCGAAGCCGCGCAGGTCCTCGACCTTGCGCTCCAGCGTCGCGCGGGCCGACTCCAGCGAACCCATCGCCACGCGGTGCTTCTCCTGCGCGTCCCGCTCCAGCGCGTCGGCCTTGGCGCGGGCGTCCCGCTCCAGGCCCTCGGCGCGGCTGCGCGCCTCGCCGACGATCTTGTTGGCCTCGGAACGGGCCTCCGCGATCGCCTGGTCGGCGGTCTGCTGCGCCAGCGACAGCACCCGTGCGGCACTGTCACCGCCGGGGCCACCCTGCTGGGCCTGCGGCAGCTGCTGCGGTCCACCGGGGCCGCCCATCGGGCCACCCATGGGACCGCCGGGGCCCATCGGGCCGGGTCCGTGCGGACCCTGCGGGCCGTGGCCACCGGGACCGGGCGGCAGCTGAGGTGCACCACCGGGCAGTTGGGGCGGGCCACCCATCCCCTGCTGCTGCGGCGGGACCGGCTGCGGACCGGATATGGCGGCGGGCACGGGAGCCCCGGGACGCTGCTGCTGCTCCTGCTGCTGGTCCGGTCCCTTGCGCAGCCCCTGCTGCTGATTCTGCGCCGCGGCGCGGGTGGCCGCGGCCAGCTTGGCGCGCAGGTCCTCGTTCTCCCGGAGCAGCCTGGTCAGTTCTGCTTCAACCTCGTCGAGGAAGGCATCGACCTCGTCCTCGTCATAGCCTTCTCGGAGGCGGACGGTCGTGAACTGCTTGTTCCGCACGTCCTCGGGGGTCAACGGCATCTCTACTTCACCTCAACGTAGTCGTCGGCAATCGGCAAGACCGTATCGTTCACACCAACAACACCGACCTCACGACGGTGATCAGGATGTACACGATGATCATCAATACGAAGAAGGACAGGTCGAGCGCCACGCCCCCGAGACGCAGCGGCGGAATTACCCGCCGCAGAAGCTTGAGTGGCGGATCAGTGACAGTGTAGGCGGCCTCAAGAATGACCACCATCGCCTTGCCCGGTTGCCATGAACGGGCGAACTGGAAGACATAGTCCATCACCAGCCGGAAGATCAACACGATCAGGAAGCAGTACAGCGCGATATAGATCACCTGACCAGCGACACTCATCTCGCGCGTCCCTCTCCCCTTGCTTGCCTCTGTGTTGACCTTACGGCCCTGGTGTGCCCGGTGTTGCGTCTCAGCTCTGGTTGAAGAACCCGCCCTCTGCGATACGGGCCTTGTCCTCCGCCGTGACATCGACGTTAGCAGGCGACAACAGGAACACCTTCTGCGTCACCCGCTCGATGCTCCCGTGAAGACCAAACACCAAACCTGCCGCAAAGTCGACAAGTCGCTTCGCATCAGTATCGTCCATCTCCGTGAGATTCATGATCACCGGAGTGCCCTCGCGGAAGTGTTCCCCGATGGTACGGGCTTCGTTGTAGGTCCGGGGGTGGAGTGTGGTGATGCGGTACGGCTCCCGCTCGGACACAACCTTGGGCATGATCACCGGTGCGTTCTTCTCCAGATTCGGGCGGTCGGGTGTGATGGATGCCACGGGTGCGATTCGCGCGGGTCGTCCGCTTTCCGCGGCGAGCGGGGTAGGTTCGCGTTGCGCCGGAGGCGTCACGGCACGGACGGGTTCGTCCCGTTCCGGCCGCGTTTCGGACTGCACTTGGTGCTGTTGACGCCGCCCCCGATCAGGCTCCGGGTCAAGCTCGGGCTCGAACTCGTCGTCGGGGTCGAACCCCCGGCCGTCGTACCCATCGTCCTCCACGAGGCCGAGGTAGACCGCCATCTTGCGCATCGCGCCGGCCATTCTCTGCGTCCTCCGCTCTGTGGTGGATCGGCTCCGTCACCGGGTGCCTTGGATCCACGCGGGCCTCCCGCTTTCTGCGGGAATGACCATATTTTGTGCTGTGGTCCGACTTGCTTGGCGACGTTACCCGAGCCGTGGTCGGACTCCGAGTACCGCAGTGCCGACGCGCACATGTGTCGCTCCGGCCGCCACGGCGTCCTCGAGGTCCGCGCTCATGCCTGCTGACACCATGTTGGCAGCAGGATGGGTGGCGCGCAGGTCGGTTGAGATTTCCATGAGCCGTTCGAATGCGGCGAGTTGCCGCCCGGCATAGGGCCCGGCCAGCGGCGCGACGGTCATCACACCGTCCAGCCGCAGCCCTTGGGCCCCGGCGATCGCCTCCGCGAGCGCCGCCACGCCGTCCGGCGCCACGCCGCCGCGGGTGCCCCGCTCCCCCGACTCCGCGTCAAGTGCCACCTGGACGAGGCACCCCAGCTCGCGCTCGGCACGGACCGCTTCCTTGGAGAGCGCGGTGACCAGTCGTGCCCGGTCGACCGACTGAACAATCCCGGCATAACCGGCCACAGACCGCACCTTGTTGGTCTGCAGCTGTCCCACGAAGTGCCAAGTAAGGGGCAAATCACTGCATTCGGCGGCTTTGCCCGCGGCCTCCTGATCGCGGTTCTCCGCGACCTGGCGCACCCCCAGCTCCGCGAGCAGCCGGACGTCGCTCGCGGGGTAGGTCTTGGTGACCACGATCAGGGTCACCTCGTCGCGCGGCCGCCCGGCCTTGGCACAGGCGGCGGAGATACGATTTTCCACCCGGGCCAGGTTGTCGGCCAGTTGCGTCCTGCGGTCGTCCGTCACAGCTCGGCCTCCCCCGGCCCCCGGCCAGGGAGCTCCCCCAGCCACACATAGCTCGCGAGCCGCCCGGTCGTACGGTCGCGCCGATAAGAGAAGTAGTCCGCGGACTCCCGCGTGCAGATGTGGGAATCCTCACGCACCGCCACGCCCGCCGCGGCGAGTTGGGCCCGCACTCCCGCGGTGACATCCACCGCGGGCGTGCCCCAACTGGTCGTCGCATGCGCCTGGGGCACCACCGCCGCGACCTCGGAGCGCATCGCCGCGGGCACCTCGTAGCACCGCCCGCAGATCGCGGGTCCGGTGCGGGCGAGGATCCGCTCCGGCGCCGCGCCCAGTTCCACCATCGCCCCGACGACCGCCGGGACCACCCCGGCCACCAGGCCGGGCCGGCCGGCGTGCGCGGCCCCCGCGATCCCGGCGACCGGGTCGGCCAGCAGCACCGGGGTGCAGTCGGCGGTCAGGACGGCGAGCGCGAGACCCCGGCGGGTGGTGACCACCGCGTCCACACACGGGACATCGGCGTCGCGCCACGGCCCGTCGACGACGGCGACGTCCCGGCCGTGGACCTGGTTCATCCAGACCACCGCGGCCGGGTCGAGGCCGAGTTCCCGTGCCACGAGCGCACGGTTGGCGTGGACGGCCTGCGGGTCGTCGCCGACCGCGCCGCCCAGGTTGAGCTGCTCATACGGAGCGGCGCTCACCCCGCCCCACCTGTCGGTGAAGGCGAAGTGCGCGCCGCTCTCGTGGTGCTGTTGCCCTATCACTTCGGTGCTTTACGTCACTTCAGAAAGTCGGGAACGTCCAGTTCCTCGGCCGAGTCCGAGTACGACGGACGGGCCGGGGGAACCTGCGGGCCGGCCGCCGACGGCGAGGCGACCTCGCCCAGCGAGGAGGAGGACTCGGCGGGCGCCGGCTCCTCATCCCGCACCGGCACCGAGCCCAGGCCACCGAAGGACGACGGCGTACGCGGCTCCGGCGGGGCGGCCGGACGGCTCGGGGCCGGAGCCGGCTCCTCACGCTTCGGGGACGACACGGCGGCCTGCGCATCGCGGCGGGCCGGCGGCTGACCGCCGTCGAAGCCCGCGGCGATGACCGTCACCCGGACCTCGTCGCCCAGCGCGTCGTCGATGACCGCACCGAAGATGATGTTGGCTTCCGGGTGCGCCGCCTCGCTGACCAGCTGCGCGGCCTCGTTGATCTCGAAGAGACCGAGGTCGGAGCCGCCGGAGATGGACAGCAGCACCCCGCGGGCGCCGTCGATGGAGGCCTCCAGGAGCGGCGAGGAGATCGCCATCTCCGCGGCGGCCACCGCGCGGTCGTCGCCGCGCGCCGAGCCGATGCCCATGAGGGCCGAGCCGGCCTCCGACATCACGGACTTGACGTCCGCGAAGTCGAGGTTGATCAGACCCGGGGTGGTGATCAGGTCGGTGATGCCCTGGACACCCGACAGCAGCACCTGGTCCGCGGACTTGAACGCGTCGAGCACGCTCACCTGGCGGTCCGAGATGGACAGCAGTCGGTCATTGGGAATCACGATGAGGGTGTCGACCTCTTCGCGCAGCTGGGCGATGCCGTCCTCGGCCTGGTTGGCGCGACGGCGGCCCTCGAAGGTGAACGGCCGGGTGACCACACCGATCGTCAGGGCGCCCAGCGAGCGCGCGATGTTGGCGACGACGGGTGCGCCGCCGGTGCCGGTGCCACCACCCTCACCCGCGGTCACGAAGACCATGTCGGCCCCCTTGAGGACCTCCTCGATCTCCTCGCGGTGGTCCTCGGCCGCCTTGCGCCCCACATCCGGGTTGGCGCCGGCGCCGAGGCCGCGGGTCATTTCGCGGCCGACGTCGAGCTTGACGTCGGCGTCGCTCATCAGCAGCGCCTGCGCATCGGTGTTGATCGCGATGAACTCGACGCCCTTGAGCCCGACCTCGATCATCCGGTTGATGGCGTTCACGCCACCGCCGCCGATGCCGACGACCTTGATGACTGCGAGGTAGTTCTGCGGTGCTGCCACGTCGAAGGCCTCTCGCCTCGAGTTACGTGTCGTCGCCGCACGTGCGTGTGGACGCCGACTGATGCCGATTGGGGCGGTTCGTATCGCCGACCCGAACCCTAACGTTGAAGTTTAGGGTTACCTGTGCCTGTGTTCCTTGGTTCCATAGTCCCTTTGGAACGAGACACTAAGTCGACAAGGCGCGCCCGTTCAACGAACACGCCGAACCTCCCGTTTTTCTTTTCACCCTATGTGATCACCCATAGTCGTAGCCATCCAGGGTGCTGGCCTGCGGCTGAGTACGTCAACTCCCCGATACCGCAGGGGCGCTGGGAACCGAGACGTCGAAGTGGCGCGCGTCACGTGCCGCTTTCAGCAGCGCGGTCAGCACCTTCGCCTTTTCGGCGCCCTGTTCGCGGCTGCCCCAGGCGACCGTGCGGTCACCGGAAAGGTGGAGGGTGATGGCGTCATAGGACCGTACGCGAACCTTGCGGAGGTTCTTGCGTACGGCCGGGGGCAGATCCTGAGCGACCTCGACCGCGGCACGCCGCAACCGGTCGATTCCGAACTGGCGCAGACTCGGGGAGTCGGAAGCGGCCATTTCCAGAAGCGGAACACCCTTGGGGGCGGCGCCGACGGTGGCGAACCGGACGCCCTCGGCGTCCACTTCAGCAAACTTTCCGCCCGTCGGCATCAGTAGTTCCGGCGTCCTTTCCGTCACCTTCAGACCGATCGTGTGCGGCCAGGACCGTTCGACGTCAACCGTCTTGATGCGCGGCAGCCGCGCGCGCAGCCGGCGGGCGATTGCGTCCGTATCCACCGAAATCAGCGGTGTGTTCATCGGAGTGCGGGCCGCGGCGACGACCTCACGCGGGGTCAGGACCGCGGTGCCGGCGGCCCGCACGCGCTCCACCCGCAGCCAGTTCGAGGCGTAGAGCGCCCAGACGCCAAACGTGCCGAGCAGCACCGCGAGAACCGTGATGATGATCAGACCGCGGCGGCCCGGCGCGCGAAACGGGACGCGCACCCAACGGAATCTGCGTCCGTGCGCCTCCGGGGCGGAGGGCGGGCCGGACGGTGACTTCTTCTCGCCGCGCCGGGCGGTTGTCGGTCCGGCCACGCTCCCTGCCTTCCCTAGTGCACTACTTGTTGTGCTGCGCGATCGCCTCGTAGACCATGCCGACCAGCAGCTCGTCGGCGTCCCGGCGGCCGAACTCGGAGGCCGCGCGGGACATCTCGTACAGCCGGTGCGGATCGGCCAGAACCGGGAGCACGCTGCTTTGCACCCAGTCCGGGGTCAGCTGGGCGTCGTCGACCAGCAGGCCCCCGCCGGCGTTGACCAGCGGCTGGGCGTTGAGCCGCTGCTCGCCGTTGCCGATGGGCAGCGGGACGAACGCGGCCGGGAGCCCGACGGCGGACAACTCGGCGACGGTCATCGCGCCCGCGCGGCAGAGCATCATGTCGGCCGCGGCGTACGCGAGATCCATCCGGTCCACGTACGGTACCGGGACATAGGGGGGCATCCCGGGCATGTTGTCCACATGCGGCAATTCGTTCTTCGGGCCGACCGCGTGCAGGACCTGGATGCCGGCGCGCTGCAGGGCCGGGACGGTGGCCTGGATGACCTCGTTCAGCCGGCGGGCGCCCTGGGATCCGCCGGACACCAGGAGCGTCGGCAGGTTGGGGTCGAGGCCGAAGGCGGCCCGCGCCTCGGGGCGGACCGCGGCGCGGTCCAGGGTGGCGATGGTGCGGCGGAGCGGAATGCCGACATAGCGGGCACCGCGCAGCTTGCTGTCCGGGGTGCTGACCGCGACGAACTTGGCGTACCGCGAGCCGATCTTGTTGGCCAGGCCGGGGCGGGCGTTGGCCTCGTGGACGATGATCGGCACACCGAGCCGCTTGGCGGCCAGATAGCCGGGCAGCGCCACGTAGCCGCCGAAGCCGACCACGCAGTCCGCCTTCGTGCGCTCCAGGATCTGCTCGGCGGCCTTGATCGTGCCGCGCAGCCGCCCGGGGACGGTGATCAGCTCAGGGGTGGGCTTGCGCGGCAGCGGTACGGCCGGGATGAGGCCCAGCTCATAGCCGCGCTCCGGGACGAGCCGGGTCTCCAGCCCCTTCTCCGTGCCGAGTGCCGTGATCCCCACGGTGGGGTCCTGCCTCCGCAGTGCGTCCGCGAGGGCGAGCGCGGGCTCGATGTGGCCGGCGGTCCCCCCACCGGCGAGTACGACATGCACCGAAATTCACCGCTCTCCGGACGGCCGCTTCTTGACGCGCCGTCTCATCGTCTTCCATCTCACCCCAGCCGGTCTCCTGCCGAAGACCGGCTGCCGCATGGCCAGCGCCGCCCGTGCAGCGGGCTCGTCACGCGCGAAGGCGATCAGCAGCCCGATGGCGAACATCGTGGGCAGCAGGGCGGAGCCTCCGTAGGAGAACAGCGGGAGCGGGACACCGGCGATCGGCAGCAGGCCGAGCACCGCACCGACGTTGATCACGGCCTGGGCCGTGATCCAGGTGGTCACGCCTCCCGCGGCGTACCGTACGAAGGGGTCCTCCGTGCGTCCGGCCACGCGGATACCCGCATAGCCTAGAGCCGCGAAGAGGGCGAGCACCGACAGCGTCCCCGCCAGACCCAGTTCCTCCCCGGTGATGGCGAAGATGAAGTCGGTGTGCGGTTCAGGGAGTTCACCCCATTTTTCCATACTCGCGCCGAGCCCGGAACCGAAGAATCCGCCGGATGCGAGGGCGTAGATCCCGTGCACGGCCTGCCAGCACTGATCACCGGGCCCCGGATCGGTCGCTCCGATGCAGGCCAGCCGGGACATCCGGTTGGCGCTCGTCATGATCAGCAGCGCGCCGATCACCGAGGCGGCGCCCAGCACCCCCACGAACAGCCGGGTCGGCGCCCCGGCCAGCCACAGCAGCCCGAAGAGGATCGCCGTGAGAATGATCGCGGTGCCCATGTCGCCGCCGAGCATGATCAGCCCGAGCACCAGGAAGGTCACCGGGATCAGCGGCACCAGCAGGTGCTTCCACTGCGTCAGCAGCCTGCGGTCCTGTTTGCGGGCGAGCAGGTCGGCGCCCCACAGGACCAGCGCGAGCTTGCCGAACTCGCTCGGTTGCATCTGGAAAGGTCCGCCGAGGCTGATCCAGTTCTGATTGCCGTTGACCGCGACCCCTATGTCCGGAATCTGCACCAGGCACATCAGGAACACCGAGCCGGCGAGCAGCGGATAGGCCAGCATGCGGTGCACCCGTACCGGGAGCCGGGCGGCGAGCACCAGCAGCCCGCTGCCGAGGACGGCCGCGAGCAGCTGTTTGCGGAAGAAGAACGTCGGGGCCAGGCCGGACTGCAGCGCCTTGATCTGGGACGCCGAGTAGACCATCACCAGCCCCAGGACGGTGATCAGCAGACTGCCGCCGAGGATGAGGTAGTACGCGGTCAGCGGACGGTCCCAGGCCCGTCTCAGCCGGGCGTGGAGCCCCCGCGGGCCGCCCGGCGGACGGCCGCCCCGCGGCGGGCGCACCGGCGTGGTCCGGCGGGGCCGGCGCGCCGCCGCCTTCGCCGATCGGGCCGTCATCCTCGTCCCCTCCACGGGTGCGCTCGCCGCCGGTCCGGCGGCAGCGGGGAGAAAGGGTCTACCGGTCCCCCGCGGTCAGCTCGCGGACCGCTTCGGCGAAGGCCTCGCCCCGCTTGTTGTAGTTGACGAACATGTCCATCGAGGCACAGGCCGGAGCCAGCAGGACGGTGTCGCCGGGCGCGGCCAGACGGGTCGCTTCCCGGACCGCCTGAGGCATCGCCCCAGTGTCGGTCCGGTCGAGGTCGACCACCGGGACATCGGGGGCGTGTCGCGCCAGGGCTTCGCGAATCAGCGCCCGATCGGCGCCGATCAGCACCACCCCGCGCAGCCGGGCCGCGGACTTCAGGACCAGCTCGTCGAAGGTCGCGCCCTTGGCGAGCCCGCCGGCGATCCACACGATGTGCTCGTACGCCGCCAACGACGCCTCGGCGGCGTGGGTGTTGGTGGCCTTGGAGTCGTCGATGTAGGCGACGCCGTCGATGTCCGCGATGTGCTCGATGCGGTGCGCGTCCGGGTGAAAGGCGCGCAGCCCGTCGCGTACGGCGGCGGGGGCGACGCCGAAGGCCCTGGCCAGCGCGGCCGCGGCGAGGGCGTTGGCGATGTTGTGGGGCGCCGCGGGCCGGACGTCGGCGACCTCGGCGAGCTCCTGGGCCTGCTTGTGCCGGTTCTCGACGAAGGCGCGGTCGACGAGGATGCCCTCGACGACACCGAGTTGGGAGGGGCCGGGGGTGCCGAGGGTGAAGCCGATCGCGCGGCAGCCCTCCTCGACGTCGGCCGCCCGGACCAGGTCCTCGGTCGCCGGGTCGGCGACGTTGTAGACGCAGGCGACGGTGTTGCCCTCGTAGATCCGGCCCTTGTCGGCGGCGTAGGCCTCCATGGAGCCGTGCCAGTCCAGATGGTCGGGGGCGAGGTTGAGGACCACCGCCGAGTGCGCCCGCACCGAGGGGGCCCAGTGCAGCTGGTAGCTGGAGAGCTCGACCGCGAGCACGTCGTACGACGTGTCCTCCCGCTTCCCCTCGCCGAGCACCACGTCGACGAGCGGGACCCCGATGTTGCCGACGGCGGCGGTCCGCAGACCGGCCGCCTCCAGGATCGAGGCCAGCATCTGGACGGTGGTGGTCTTGCCGTTGGTGCCGGTGACGGCCAGCCACGGGGCGGCGTCCGGGCCGCGCAGCCGCCAGGCGAGCTCGACATCACCCCACACCTCGATGCCGGCCTTCTCGGCCGCGAGGAAGAGCGGGCTGGTCGGCTTCCAGCCCGGGGTGGTGACGATCAGTTCCGTGCCCTCGGGGAGGGTGTCGCCGTCGCCGAGGCGGACGGTGACCCCCAGCTCCTCCAGTTCGGCGGCCTGCGCGCGCTCGCGGTCGCCGTCGCTGCTGTTGACGACGGTGACACGGGCGCCGAGGCCGGCCAGCGCGCGGGCGGCGGGAACGCCGCTCACGCCCAGGCCGGCGACGGTGATGTGCAGACCGGAGAACCCCGCGGGGGCGTCGGTCGGGCCGTGCGTGGTCACTTCGCCGCCTGCCAGCCGCCGTAGAAGATGCCGAGTCCCACGATGACGCACATGCCCTGGATGATCCAGAACCGGACCACCACAAGGACTTCCGACCACCCCTTGAGTTCGAAGTGGTGCTGTAGTGGCGCCATCCGGAAGACCCGCTTGCCGGTCAGCTTGAAGGAGCCGACCTGGATGACCACGGACATCGTGATCAGGACGAAGAGACCGCCGAGGAGGGCGAGCAGCAGCTCCGTGCGGGAGCAGATCGCCAGGCCGGCCAGCGCGCCGCCCAGGGCCAGCGAGCCGGTGTCGCCCATGAAGATCTTGGCGGGTGAGGTGTTCCACCACAGGAAGCCGAAGCAGGCGCCCATCAGCGCGGACGCGACGACCGCGAGGTCGAGGGGGTCACGCACCTCGTAGCAGCCCGGTCCGGCGGTGATCTGGTTGGCGCAGGACTCCTGGTGCTGCCAGATGCCGATGAAGGTGTACGCGCCGAAGACCATCACCGAGGCGCCGGTGGCCAGGCCGTCGAGGCCGTCGGTGAGGTTCACGCCGTTGGACATCGCCAGGATCATGAACAGCGCCCAGATCACGAAGATCACCGGGCCGATCTGCCAGCCGAAGTCCTGGGTGAAGGACAGCCGGTCGGAGGCCGGAGTCTGCCCGCGCATGTCGGCGAACTGCAGGGAGAGCACCGCGAAGGCGATACCGACGATCAGCTGGCCGGCCATCTTCGCCTTGGCCCGCAGGCCCAGCGAACGCTGCTTGACGATCTTGATGTAGTCGTCCAGGAAGCCGACCAGGCCCATGCCCGCGAAGAGGAACAGCACCAGCACGCCCGAGAAGGTCGGATCGCTGGAGGTGATCACCTTCGTCAGGGCGTAGGCGATGATCGTCGCCAGGATGAAGGAGATACCGCCCATGGTGGGCGTGCCCTTCTTGCTGCCGTGGGTGCGGGGGCCGTCATCGCGGATGAACTGCCCGTACCCCTTCTTCGCCAGCAGCTTGATCAGCAGCGGGGTGCCGATCAGGGTCAGGAAGAGCCCGATCATTCCGGAGAAGAGGATCTGCTTCATCGAGTTCATCGGGTCGCGGCTCCACCCTCAGCGCCCGCGGCGCCCACCATGCCCTGGTCGTCCAGCAAAGCTGCGGCGACCCGCTCCAGCCCCACCGACCTGGACGCCTTCACCAGCACGACGTCTCCCGGCCGCAGCTCGCTGCGCAACAGGTCGACCGCCGCCCGCGCGTCGGACACGTGCACCGACTCCTCACCCCACGAACCCTCGTTCTTGGCGCCCATGTCGAGCCAGGCCGCTTCCCTGCCGCCGACTGCCACGAGCTTGCTGACGTTGAGCCGGACGACCAGCCGCCCGACCGCGTCGTGTTCGGCGAGTGACTCCTCACCGAGCTCGGCCATCTCACCGAGCACCGCCCACGTACGACCGCCCTTCGCCTTGGCGGCTGCGCCCATCGCGACCAGCGCTCGCAGCGCCGCTCGCATGGACTCCGGGTTCGCGTTGTAGGCGTCGTTGACGACCGTCACGCCGTCCGCGCGCTCGGTGACCTCCATACGCCAGCGGGAGAGCGTGCCGGCTTCGGAGAGCGCGGTGGCGATCTCGTCTACGGGCATGCCCAACTCATGGGCGACGGCGGCCGCGGCGAGCGCGTTCGACACGTGGTGCTCACCGTACAGCCGCATGGTCACATCACTGCACCCGGAGGGTGTGTGAAGCGTGAAGGCGGGCTGTCCGAGCTCCGTGAGCCGGACATTCTCGGCACGTACGGCAGCGTCCTCGGACTCACCGAACAGGACCGTACGGGCCTTCGTACGCGCGGCCATGGCGCGGACGTAGGGATCGTCGGCGTTGAGCACCGCGATCCCGCCCGCCTGCGGCCCTTCGGTCCCTTCACCGGCCGCCGGCAGCGCCTCGACGAGTTCGCCCTTCGCCTCGGCGATCTTCTCGCGGCCGCCGAACTCTCCGATGTGCGCGCTGCCGACGTTGAGCACCACACCGATCCTCGGCGGGGTCAGCTCGGCGAGGTAGCGGATGTGGCCGACGCCGCGGGCGCCCATCTCCAGGACGAGGTGCCGGGTGGCGTCATCGGCGCGCAGCGCGGTCAGCGGCAGCCCGATCTCGTTGTTGAGGTTGCCCTCGGGCCAGACCGTCGGGCCGTGCCGCTGCAGCAACTGGGCGATCAGGTCCTTGGTGCTGGTCTTGCCGGCCGAGCCGGTCAGGCCGATGACGGTGGTGCCCAGCCGGTCGACGACGGCACGGGCGAGCGCGCCGAGCGCGGCGACCACGTCGTCGACGACGATCGCGGGGACGCCTACGGGGCGGGCGGCCAGGACGGCCACCGCGCCCGCCTCGACGGCGCCCTGCGCGAAGTCATGGCCGTCGACGCGCTCCCCGGCGAAGGCCACGAACAGACCGCCGGGGCGTACCGCGCGGGAGTCGGTGACGACGGGCCCGGTGACCTGGAGGCCGGGGTCCGGTATGTCGTGCTGCTGCCCGCCGACGATGCTCGCGATCTCGGCGAGCGACAAGGAGATCACAGGTCACCCCCGGTGCGGGGCGGGCGGTGACGGCGGAAGGGTTGTGCGCGCATGGCGGTGTGTCATCCCCGGTGGTTCGGCTGCGGTGACTGCTGCGACTTCAGTGCTGCCTCGATGGCCTCGCGCAGCACCTGACGGTCGTCGAAGGAGCGGACCACTCCGGCGATGTCCTGGCCCTGCTCATGGCCCTTGCCCGCGACGATCACGGTGTCGCCGGGCTCGGCGCGGGCGACGGCGGCGGCGATGGCGGCGGCCCGCTCTTCCTCGACCAGCACCGTGCCGCGTTCGTGGACCGGCACCTCGGCGGCGCCCGCGAGCATGGTGGCGAGGATCGCGAGCGGGTCCTCGTTGCGGGGGTTGTCGGAGGTCAGGATGGCCGTGTCGGCGAGGCGGGCCACCGCGGCGCCCATGGGGGCGCGCTTGTGCGGGTCGCGGTCGCCGCCGCAGCCGAGCACGGCGTGCAGCTTGCCGTCGGTGACCTTGCGCAGCGCGCGCAGGACCGATTCGACGGCATCGGTCTTGTGCGCGTAGTCGACCACCGCCAGGTACGGCTGGCCGGCGTCGACGCGCTCCAGGCGGCCGGGGACGCCGGGCACCGCCGCGACGCCGTCGGCCGCGGTCTGCGCGTCGATGCCGGCGACGACCAGCGAGACGATCGCGGCGAGCGCGTTGGCGACGTTGAACGGGCCGGCGATCGGGGACGCGGCACGCACGGTCCGCCCGTCGGGGCCGTGCACCGTGAAGGTCGAGCCGAGCGCGCCGACCTCGACGTCGGAGGCCCGCCAGTCCGCGTCCGGGTGCCCCTCGGCGGAGAAGGTGGTGACCGGGACCTCGGACTCGCCCTCGGCCAGCCGCCGGCCGTACTCGTCGTCGAGGTTCACGACCCCGGCGCGGCTGCGGGCCTTGGTGAACAGCTGGGCCTTGGCCTGGAAGTAGTCCTCCATGCCGGAGTGGAACTCCATGTGCTCCGGGCTGAGGTTGTTGAAGATCGCGACGTCGAAGACGCAGCCGTCGACCCGCCCCAGGACCAGCGCGTGGCTGGAGACCTCCATGGCCAGGGCGCGGACGCCGCGCTCGCGCATGACCGCGAACAGCGCCTGGAGGTCGGTGGCCTCGGGCGTGGTGCGCTCGGACTTGATGCGCTCGTCGCCGATACGGGTCTCCACCGTGCCGATCAGGCCGGTCAGGCCCCCGTCGGGGCGCTTGGCGGCCGCGGCCCGCAGGCCGCCCTCGATGAGGTAGGCGGTGGTGGTCTTGCCGGAGGTGCCGGTGATGCCGATCTGGAGCAGGTCCTCGCCCGGCGCGCCGTAGATCGAGACGGCCAGGGCGCCCATCCGTGCGCGCGGGTTGTCGACGACCAGGACCGGCAGGCCGGTCGCGGCGGCGCGTTCGGCGCCCGTCGGGTCGGTCAGGATCGCCGCGGCTCCGAGGTCGGCGGCCTGGGCGACGAAGTCGGCACCGTGCAGCCGGGCGCCGGGCAGCGCGGCGTAGACGTCGCCGGGGCGGACCGCCCGGGAGTCATGGGTGATCCCGGTGACGGCGACGGACTGCGCGGCGTCGGCACCGGCGTGGCCCGCGGCGGAGATCGGGGTGCCCAGCTGCTCGGCGAGGTCCGCCAGGGGGGTGGGGCGGACCTGTTCAGGGCGCGGCGCTCCCGGGTACGTGCCGGGGCCGCCCTTCTCGGCGTGCGGGGCTTTCGGGGACTGATCAGCGTGTGACACGGCGGTGAGCGTACCGGGCCGATCGTGCCCGGGGCGAAGTGAGGGTTGTGTGGAGGTGCGGCTTCGGGGCTCGGGGGACCCGGCGGGGGTGATGGTCGTCACGGCGGAATTGCCTCGATTTCATTGGCCTGGCGTGAAGGTGACCGGGAGCCGCGGGGGCTTGGCGCCGGTCGGCGGGACCTGGAGGGTTTTCAGCGCGAACGCCATGACCTGCTGGTAGATCGGACCACAGACCTGGCCGCCGAAATAGCTGCCTTTGGTGGGGTTCTGCACGGCGCAGTAGACCGTGATCCGGGGCTTGTCGGCCGGCGCGAAGCCGGCGAAGGAGGCGGTGTAGCCGTGGTACCGGCCCGTCTTGGGGTCCACCCGGTTGGACGTGCCGGTCTTGCCGCCGACCCGGTAGCCGTCGATCTTCGCCTTCGAGCCGGTGCCTTCCTCGTCGTCCACCACCGACTCCAGCATGGTGGCCAGCGTGCGCGCCGTCTCCTTGCTGACCACGCGGTTCTTGGCGGGTTTGGGTGCCCGGACGTAGTGGCCGTCGGGTCCGGTGCTGCCGCGGACCAGTGTGGGGGCGATGCGCTCGCCGCCGTTGGCGATCGTGGAGTAGACGGATGCGGCCTGCAGGGCGTTGAGCGACAGTCCCTGGCCGAAGGGGATCGTGTACTGCTGGGAGGTGTTCCAGTCCTGCGGTTTGGCCAGGATGCCGGCGGTCTCCCCGGGGAAGCCCAGTCCGGTCGGCTTGCCGATGCCGAATTTGCGCAGGTAGGAGTAGAGGACCCGGTTGGCCTCGGGCTGGTTCCTGCCGAGCTGGCCGGTCGCCAGGATCGTGCCGATGTTGCTGGACTTGGCGAGCACGCCGTTGAGCGTCAGGTGCCAGGTCTTGTGGTCGACGTCGTCGGCGAAGAGGCGGTCGCCGCGGTGCAGCCGGTTGGGCACGGTGACCCGGGTGGAGGGGGTGGCGACGCCCTCCTCCAGTACGGCGGCCATCGACATCAGCTTGCTGGTGGACCCCGGTTCGAACGCGTCGGAGAGCGCGGCGTTGCCCAGCGCCTCCGGGTCGGCCCGGGAGATGTCGTTGGGGTCGAACGCGGGGGAGTTGGCCAGCGCCAGGATCTCGCCGGTGCGGGTGTCCTGGACGACGACGTAGCCGCGGTCGGCCCCCGACTTGGCGACCTGCTTGGCGATGGCCTTCTGGGCCGCCCACTGGATGTCGCGGTCCAGGGTCAGCTCGACGTCGGTACCCGGGACGGCGGGGATCTCGTGGGTGTCGGCGGTGGGCACCCGGCGGCCGCCGGACTGCGCGTAGACGAACTTGCCGTCCTTGCCCGCCAGCTGCTGGTCCAGGCGCGCCTCCAGGCCGCCGCCGCCCTTGCCCGCGCTGTTGACGAAGCCGAGGACGCCGGAGGCGAGGTCCTTGTTGGGGTAGAGGCGCTTGGAGTGCTTGTCGGCGAAGATCCCGACGAGCACGTTGGGACGGGGCGCGCGCTTGGGGGCGGCGGCCGCCTTGGCGTCGAGGTCCTTGCGGAGGTCCTTGATCCGCTTCCAGACCTGCGGGGTCCGCTGCCGGGCGAGCAGGACGTAGCGGACCTTGGGCTGGTCGAGCTTGCGGGTGAGGGTGGCCTCGTCCTCACCCAGGAGCGGTGCCAGCAGCGCGGCAGCCCGCCGGGGGGCGTCGTCGATCTTGGTCTTGTCGGACGCCAGCAGGCTCGGGTCGGCGGTGATGTCGTACGCGTCCACGGTGGTGGCCAGGTTCACGCCGTTGCGGTCGGTGATCGCCCCGCGCTCGGCGGCCAGCTTGACCGGCACATAGCGGTTCTCGTTGGCCTTGGCGGCGTACGCCCCGGCGTCCACGGCCTGCACCTGGAAGAGCCGTACGACGAAGACCAGCATGATCAGCGTCAGTCCGAGGGCGACCAGCCGCAGCCGGGGGCGCGGGCTGGCCAGACGCAGCGGCGGCGGCCCGGAGCGGGGACGCGCCGGCCGGGGGGCGGGGCGACCGGCGCCGGCCCTGGGGGTGCCCCGCCGGGGCGCGCCGGGCTTGGGCCGCGGGCGCCCGGCGGCGGGTGGGCGCCCGGCGCGGTTCCCGGCCTGACCGCCGCGCTGGGCCGGGCGCGGTACCCGGCGGGGTTCCCTGGGCTCGGTCATGCCGCGTTCACCTGCCGGAGGTCGTCGGGGAGGGGGCGGGCACCGACCCCCATACGGGGGCGGTGGGGGCGCCGATGCCGAACGGGACGCGCGGGGTGGCGGAGGCCGGGGATGCGGGGGCGGCCTCGGGGGCCGGGGATGCGGCGGAGGCCGGGGTGCCGTGGGCGCCCGCCGGCGGCGGGGTGCTCTCCGGGGCCAGCGTGACGGAGCCGACCGGGACCGGCGGCCGGACCGAGGGCGCCGCGACGGGCGGCGCCGCAGGGGCGGAGGGGGCGGACGAGGTGGACGGGGCGTTCAGTGCGGCCGCCCTCAAAAGCGCGGCCGCCGAGGGCTTGGCGGAGCTGCTCAGCGGCGCCCCCTGGGACGTGGCCGGGTGCGGGCTGCCGAGCACCCTGCCGTCCGGGAGCAGGAACACCGGGGAGCCCCCGGGCACCATCCCCAGTTCTCGGGCCCGGCGCTCCAGCGCGTCCGGGGCGGAGGAGGCGTCCACCTCCTGCTGCAGCGCCTGCTGCTCGTCGGTCAGCTCGCCGGTCTCGCGCTCCAGCTTGTCGAGCTCGAACGACCCTTGGTTGAGCGCGGAGTTGAGCAGCAGCAGCGTGATCAGTCCGGAGCCGAGCAGGACGACGATCAGGAGCACGAAGGGCGTGCGTGCCGCGGTGCCGCGCGGGGCGGCGGAGGAGGGGAACAGCGCGGAGAGCCGTTTCTGTCTCCGCGGCCGCCCCTGGCCTCTCACGCGGTGTCCTCGACGTTCTCGCGGATCCGCTCCGCGCCGCGCAGCCGGGCGGGGGCGGCGCGGCGGTTCTCGGCGATCTCCTCCTCCGTGGGGAGCTCGGCGCCGCGGGTCAGCAGCTTCAGGCGGGGCTGGTAGCGCTCGGGGACGACCGGCAGCCCGGGCGGCGCGGTGCTGCTCGCACCGGCCGCGAAGACCTGCTTGACCAGCCGGTCCTCCAGCGACTGGTACGACAGGACGGCGATCCGGCCGCCGACCGCGAGCGCCTTCACCGCGGCCGGGATGGCCCGCTCCACGCTCGCCAGCTCCCCGTTGACCTCGATGCGCAGCGCCTGGAACGTGCGCTTGGCGGGGTTGCCGCCGGTGCGCTTGGCGGCCTGCGGCAGCGCGTCGCGGATCAGCTCGACCAGCCGCGCGCTGTTGGTGAACGGCTCCTTCTCGCGCTCGCGCACGACGGCCGCGACGATCCGCTTGGCCTGCTTCTCCTCTCCGTAGGAGCGCAGGATCCGCACCAGCTCACCGGGGGCGTAGGTGTTGAGGACCTCGGCGGCGCTGATGCCGGTCGTCTGGTCCATCCGCATGTCCAGCGGGGCGTCCTGCGCGTACGCGAAGCCGCGGTCGGCCTCGTCGAGCTGCATGGAGGAGACGCCGAGGTCGAACAGCACGCCCTGGACGCGCGGGATGCCGAGCCGGTCGAGGACCTCGGGGAGCTCGTCGTAGACGGCGTGCACCAGGGTGGCGCGCTCGCCGTAGGGGGCCAGCCGCTCCCCGGCGAGCTTCAGGGCGGCCGGGTCGCGGTCGAGGGCGATGAGGCGGGCCGCCGGGAAGGCGGTGAGCAGTGCCTCGCTGTGCCCTCCGAGACCGAGCGTGCAGTCGACGACGACCGCACCGGGCTCGGCGAGCGCGGGGGCGAGCATGTCCAGGCAACGCTGGAGCATGACGGGTACGTGGCGAGTATTGCTGCTCATGCGCCTTCCGATGGCCGGGCGGCAGGTGGGTCCCCCGGCCGCTGGCTGGGGGAGGCCGCACGTACCGCTTGGTCCCCGCCCGCTCTGAAGGGGAAGTGGCCCTCCGGCGACGGGGAAGTGACGTCGGAAGACCATAGGAGCGGGAGGAGGCCGAGCCGTACGTACGATTCGCGCACGCGAGGAATTCGGTATCCAAGGAGAGCGTCACGCCTCCCACTTCGCGCCACTTTAGTCCACCGGCTGTCCCGGTCAATCAACCGGTTCCGCGCGTCCCGCGACGGCTTTCCGCGGGCCTCGCGACGGCTTCTCACCCGGATGGCGGGCGTGCGGGCGGGCCTGTGCATTACCTCACAAGGAGTGACGTTGCCCCCTATGCCCGGCCTCTCATACAGCCGGAACGGCCTGTGGCCATTACCGTGAGTCCATGCCCATACCTGCGTCGAAGCCGCTGCCCCAGTCCGCCGACGACACCGCCCGTAGCGGTGGCACGGTCACCGACCGTCTCGTCGAGGCCAACCAGCGCTATGCCGCCGCCTTCACCGACCCCGGAATGGACGCCCGTCCGGTCCTCAAGGTCGCCGTGGTGGCCTGCATGGACGCCCGTCTCGACCTGCACGCCGCCCTCGGCCTCGAACTCGGCGACTGCCACACCATCCGCAACGCGGGCGGTGTGGTGACCGACGACATCATCCGCTCCCTGACGATCAGCCAGCGGGCCCTCGGCACCCGCTCCGTCGTCCTCATCCACCACACCGGCTGCGGTCTGCTCAGCCTGACCGAGGACTTCCGCCACGAACTGGCGGACGAGGTCGGACAGCGCCCCACCTGGGCCGTCGAGGCGTTCAAGGACCTCGACGAAGACGTCCGGCAGTCCATGGAGCGGGTGCGCACCTCCCCCTTCCTGCCGCACACCGACGACGTCCGCGGCTTTGTGTTCGACGTGACAACGGGTCTGCTGCGGGAGATCGAGCCGCGCGCCTGACCTGCGCGACCTTCCCGGCGGACCCGCGGATCGAGCCGGAAGGACCGGTTCGCCGGGAAGGTACCGATATCGCGTGGTGAGTTATCCACAGGCCATGACGCGGAGCCGCGCGGGCAGCAAGAATGCGTAGGTGACGTCGCGCCGGCGGTGGCCGGGCGGGACGCGCGTGTTCGGGGAGGGGCCGGGTCCGCAGAGGGGGCGTCGGCCCGCGGTACAGGGCCGAGGAGGGCCGAGTGACGACGTATGACGAACGAGCGAGCCTTGAGGGTCCGCCCGTGCGGGGGAAGCCGAGCGCCGGGGGAGATCTGACCGCCACCGCGGAGCGCGTTCACCGGTCGGTGGAGAGCGTCATCGAAGGCAAGCCGGAGGTCGTACGGCTCGCACTGACCGTGCTCCTCGCCGAGGGCCATCTGCTGATCGAGGACGTTCCCGGCGTCGGCAAGACCATGCTCGCCAAGGCCCTGGCCCGCTCCATCGACTGCTCGGTGCGGCGCATCCAGTTCACGCCCGACCTGCTGCCCTCCGACATCACCGGCGTCAGCATCTTCGACCAGCAGCACCGCGACTTCGAGTTCAAGCCCGGCGCGATCTTCTCCCAGATCGTCATCGGCGACGAGATCAACCGCGCCTCTCCCAAGACGCAGTCCGCGCTGCTGGAGTCCATGGAGGAGCGCCAGGTCACGATGGACGGGCAGACCTACGAACTGCCCAGCCCCTTCATGGTCGTCGCCACCCAGAACCCGGTGGAGATGGAAGGCACCTACCCGCTCCCCGAGGCACAGCGGGACCGCTTCATGGCGCGGGTGTCGATCGGCTATCCCAGCCCGTCGGCCGAGCTGCGGATGCTCGACGTGCACGGCGGCGCCTCCCCGCTCGACGACCTCCAGCCGGTGGCGCACGCCCACGAGATCCTGAAGCTGATCGACACGGTGCGCGAGGTCCATGTCGCCGAGACGGTCCGCCGATACGCCGTGGACCTGGTGGTGGCCACCCGCAGCCACCCCGAGCTCCGGCTCGGCGCCTCGCCCCGGGCCACGCTGCATCTGCTGCGCGCCGCCAAGGCCTCCGCCGCGCTCCTGGGGCGGGACTACGCCCTGCCGGACGATGTGCAGTCCCTGGCGGTGCCGGTGCTCGCCCACCGTCTGCTGCCCACCGCCCAGGCCCAGTTGAACCGCCGCTCGGCCGAACAGCTCGTCCTGGAGATCCTGCAGCGCGTCCCGGTCCCCGACCCCTCCGCGCAGCCGTGGCGGAGCCACGGCCGGCAGCCGCCCGGCGTACGGGGGTTGTGATGGCCGAGGGGGGGATCGAGGGGACGCCCGAGCGGGGCGGGCTGCGGGCGGCCCTCGGGGGGCTGACGACACGGGGCAGGTCGTTCCTGGCCGCCGGGGTGGCCGCCGCGGTGTGCTCCTACCTCCTGGGGCAGGCGGATCTGCTGCGCGTCGGGCTGCTGCTCGCGGCCCTGCCACTGGTCTGCGTCCTGGTGCTGCACCGCACCCGCTACCGCGTCGCCGGCAGCCGTACGCTCTCCCCCGCCCGAGTGCCCGCGGCCTCCGAATCCCGGGTCCGGCTGCGGATGGAGAACATCTCCCGGCTGCCCACGGGCGTACTGATGCTCCAGGACCGGGTGCCCTACGTCCTCGGCCCCCGGCCGCGCTTCATCCTGGACCGCGTCGAGGCCGGCGGCCGCCGCGAGGTCTCCTACCGCGTCCGCTCCGACCTGCGCGGCCGCTATCCCCTGGGACCGCTGCAGCTGCGCCTGTCCGACCCGTTCGGCATGTGCGAGCTGACCCGCTCCTTCAGCGCCTGCGACACACTGACGGTGGTCCCCCGGACCGAGCCGCTGCCCGCGGTCCGGCTGGCCGGCGAGACGGCCGGGTACGGCGAGGGACTGCAGCGCTCGCTGGCACTGGCCGGCGACGACGACATCATTCCGCGCGACTATCGGCACGGCGACGACCGGCGCCGGATCCACTGGCGGTCCACGGCGCGCCGCGGCGAGCTGATGGTGCGCCGGGAGGAGCAGCCGCAGAAGGCGCGCTGCACGGTCCTGCTCGACACCCGCGAGCTCGCCCATCCTGGAGGCGGCCCCGACTCGGCCTTCGAGTGGGCGGTGACGGCGGCCGCGTCGACCGCGGTGCATCTGCTGGAGCGCGGCTTCTCGGTCCGGCTGCTGACGGACACCGGCATGTCCGTGCCCGGCCCCGACGGCCACGGCGGCTTCGCGGGCGGCACGGCGTCCGCCGATGCCGCGGGCCTGCTGCTGGACTCCCTCGCCGTCGTGGAGCACTCCGAGCAGGAGGGGATCTCGGCGGCGTACGACGTGCTGCGCGGCGGCAGCGAAGGGCTGCTGGTCGCCTTCTTCGGCGATCTGGACGACGAACAGGCCGCGGTCGCCGGGCAGATGCGCCGGCGCAGCGGCGCCGCGATCGCCTTCGTCCTGGACGGTGACGCCTGGGCCCGGGGCCCCGGCGGCATCAGGTTCTCCACCGGCCAGGTCCCGATGGCCGAGCGGCTGCGGCTGCTGCGGCAAGCGGGCTGGACGGCGCTGCCGGTGACGCCCGGCGACTCCCTCCCCGACCTGTGGCGGGCGGCGGCGGACCGTGCGGGGACGCTGTCCGAACGGGCGGCTGACGTGGTCGGAGAGACGGGCCACGGCTCGGCGACGGTGGCGGGGGGACGGACATGAGGGGGAGCTGGGCGTTGGCGCACGACCGCGGGGCATACGGATGCCGCCCCGGACGATGCGGGGGACGGGCATGAGCGGCCGGGCGCGGCTGGCGCTGACCGCGGCGGTGGCCACCCTGTGTGCCGCCTGCGCGCTGCTGCCGCTGGTCGAACCGGTCGGCTGGATGTTCCAGGCGGCGTTGCTGCTGGCGTTCATGACGGGCACGGGGGCGGCGGCCCGCCGGGTCCCCCTCGCCAGACCGCTGACCATCGGCGTCCAGGCCCTGGTGGCCGTCCTGCTGCTGACCTTCCTCTTCGCCCCGAGCGAGGCGATCCTCGGACTGCTGCCGGGCCCGGACGCCCTCACGGAGTTCGGCCGGCTGCTGCGCAACGGCGTCCAGGACGTCGGCCGGTACGCCATCCCCGCCCCCGTCACCCCCGGCATCCGGCTGCTGCTGATCGCCGGTGTCCTGGTGATCGGCCTGATCGTCGACGCGCTGGCGGTCACCTACCGCAGCGCCGCGCCCGCCGGGCTGCCGCTGCTCGCGCTGTACTCGGTAGCGGCCGGGCTGACCCAGGGGGGCGCGGGCTGGCTGTGGTTCCTGCTCGCGGCGGCCGGCTATCTGCTGCTCCTGCTGGCCGAGGGCCGCGACCGGCTCTCCCAGTGGGGCCGGGTGTTCGGCGGCCCGGCTGCCGGAGCGGACCGGCCCGGCGGCCGGGGCCTCGCCGCGGGGGTGGGCCAAGCCGCGCTGGCCCCGGTCCGTACGGGCCACCGGATCGGGGCCCTGGTACTGGGCATCGCGCTGGTGGTGCCCGCCGCGCTGCCCTCCCTCGGCGGCGGGCTGCTCGGCCGCACCGGCAGCGGCGCCGGCCCCGGCGGCGGTGGCGGCACGATCTCCGCGGTGAACCCGCTGGTGTCGCTGCAGGACAGCCTCAACCAACCCGAGGACAAGGAGGTCCTCAACTACCGCACCACCGCGGCCGACACCCGCGATCTGTATCTGCGGATCGTCGCCCTCGACCAGTTCGACGGCACGACCTGGAAGCCGTCGGAGCGGACGGTCACCGACGTCCCCGAGCGGCTACCGCAACCAACCGGCCTCAGCCCCGCGGTCGACCTGAACCGGATCAACACCTCCATCTCCACCGCGCAGTGGTACGCCCAGAACTGGCTGCCGCTCCCCTTCCCCGCCTCCAAGGTGGACATCTCCGGCCGCTGGCGCTACGAACCCCAGGGCCGCACGCTCGTCGGCGACCGCGGACAGAACACCCGCGGCCTGCAGTACCAGGTCGAGAGCCTTCAGGTGCGGCCCACGTCCCGTCAGCTGGCCGGCGCCCCGGCGCCGCCCGCGGACCTGCTGCGCGAGTACACCAAGGTCCCGGGCTCCCTCCCCGAGGTCGTACGGACCACCGCCCGTCAGGTCACCAAGGGCGCACCGACCGCGTACGCCAGGGCCGTCAAGCTCCAGGACTGGTTCGCGCTCTACGGCGGGTTCAGCTACAACACCGACGTCCGCGCCGGCAGCGGCTCCCAGGCCATAGCGCGCTTCCTGCGGGACAAGGAAGGCTTCTGCGTCCACTTCTCGTTCTCGATGGCGGCGATGGCCCGCACGCTGGGCATCCCCTCCCGGGTCGCGGTCGGATTCACCCCGGGCACCAAACAGCCCGACGGCACGACATCGGTCAGCCTCAAGGACGCGCACGCCTGGCCCGAGCTGTACTTCCAGGGCATCGGCTGGACCCGCTTCGAGCCGACCCCGAGCCGGGGCACCATCCCGGACTACGCCTACCCCGACACCTCGGACACGGCCGACCCCGGCGCCCCGGCGCCCGCGCCCTCCCGGCCCGAGGCCTCTCCCGACACCCCGTCGGCGGAGCCCTCGTGCGGCCCCGGCGAGCAGCCGTCCGGTGCGGGCTCGGGATGCACGGCACTGCCCGCGGAGTCCGGCGCCCGTCCGTCCGACGGCGGCCCCTCCCCCTGGGCGGTGGCCGGCATCGCGCTGGCCGCGCTGCTCGTCCTGGTGCTGCCCGTGATCCCGCTGCTGTGGCGGCTGCGGATCCGCTCCGGGCGGCTGTCGGGCGGCGCCCCGGGCCGGGACGGTACGGCGGGCGTTCTCGCCGCCTGGCAGGAGCTGCTCGACACCGCCTGGGACTTCGGCATCCTGCCGGACGAGTCGCTGACGCCGCGCAAGGCGGCCGCGCGGATCATTCGCGTCGGGGAACTGCAACCGGAGCCTGCCGCGGCCGCGCATCGCGTCGCGGCCGCCGTCGAGCAGGTCCTGTACGCCCCGCGGCCCCAGCCGGCATCCGGCCTCGCCCCGGACGTACAGCAGGTGCGGGCCGGGTTGCAGACCGGCGCGACACGTGGCATACGGCTGCGCGCCCGGCTCGCCCCGCGCTCCGCGGCCCGCCTCCGGTGGGCCTGCGCCGCCCGCTGGGCGTCCCTGACGCTCCGATGCCGCACCAGCCGCCCGGTCACCTCGGCGCGGCGTGCGCTGGCCGCCCTACGGCCGGGACGCCGGCGGCGGGCATGACGCAGGAGCAGTGAGCAGTAGCAGTAGCAGTAGCAGTAGCAGTAGCAGTAGCAGTGATCAGACAGGAGCAATGAGCGTGATCAGAAGGGTGCGCTCAGACAGACGAGGCCGAGTTCAGACGGCGTGAGCGGCACGAAAAGCGCTGTGGCCGCCCGGTCCCGCCGGGCGGCCACAGCATCAGGAAGAACTGAAGAACCACAGCACTACAAAGAAAAACAGCACTACGAAAAGGGCGAGATCCAGGCCGGTTGGGCTGCCGGACTCGGGACGTCAGGCGTCAGTGACCCTGCTGCTCGTCCCGGCGCCGCTGCCAGCGGTCCTCGATGCGGTTCATCATCGAGCGCCGCTGCCTGGTCTGACGGCGTGCCGCTGCACCCGCGCCACCTCCGGCACCCGCACCGGCCTGCTGCTCACCGGGCTTGGGAGCCTTGCGCCATCCGGTGACCGCCAGCACCGCACAGCCGAGCATGACGAGGAAGCCCACCACGCTGATCCAGATCTGCTGCGCGACCATGCCGGCCATGAGCAGGGCGATACCCACCAGGAAGCCCGCGACCGCTTGGTAGACCCGTCGCCGGGTGTACGTACGCAGCCCGCTTCCCTCAAGCGCTGTCGCGAACTTGGGATCTTCGGCGTACAGCGCTCGCTCCATTTGCTCGAGCATGCGCTGCTCGTGCTCCGAGAGCGGCACGGAGTCCTCCTACTCGTCGGTCGCGGGGGGCGACCGGGGTGCGACCCTTTCAGGATAGGCAGGGATTCGCCCCCGTGAAACCCGCCCCTCGACGCCAATTCACTGTCCGGGCCGCCGCAGCGGCCGGTGGTGATGCTGCCTGCATTCCCCACCCGCCTGTCCGTCATGCCGGAACGTCGTACCCCGATCATACGGGGCGAAGGGGCTGATCGGGTGGCCTGTGGCCGACTGCACGCGGTAGCCGGCCGTACCGTGCGGGTCAGTCGCGCTCCGCGAGGACGTGCAGCTGCGTGGCCACGGAGTGGAACGCGGGCTGCTCGGCGGCGGCCGCCTCCAGCTTCAGCAACGCGTCCATGGCGCCCGGCTCGGTGTCGACCAGCACCCCGGGGACCAGGTCGGCGAAGACCCGCACGCCGTGCACCGCGCCGACCTCCAGGCCCGTGGCGGCGATCAGTTCGGTGAGCTGGTCGGCAGTGAACCGGCGGGGCATCGGGTCGCCCTCGCCCCAGCGGCCGGCGGGGTCCGTGAGGGCCTGGTGGGCTTCGGTGAAGTGGCCGGCGAGGGCGCGGGCGAGGACGGCGCCGCCCAGGCCGGCCGCGAGCAGGCTGAGAGTGCCGGCCGGGCGCAGCGCGTCGACGACGTTGCGGATGCCCTCCGCCGGGTCGTCGACGTACTCCAGCACGCCGTGGCAGAGCACGGCGTCGTAGCCGCCGCGCTCGACGACGTCGAACAGGCCGTGGGCGTCGCCCTGTACGGCACGTACCCGGTCCGCCACGCCCGCCTCCGCGGCGCGGCGCTCCAGGGCGAAGAGGGCGTTGGGGCTGGGGTCGACGACGGTGACGCGGTGGCCGAGGCGGGCGACCGGCACGGCGAAGTTGCCGGAGCCGCCGCCGGTGTCGAGGACGTCCAGGGCGTCGCGCCCGGTTGCCTTGACCCGGCGCTCCAGGGCGTCCTTGAGGACGTCCCAGACCACGGCGGTACGAAGGGATGCGCGCGGGCGCAGCGGGTCAGACACGGCGGGTGGCTCCTCGGCGGGGGCATGAACATCTAGGCGTCCACCACCCTATTCCGTCCCACGCCATCCGCCGATTGCGGAGCCGAACGGATTGCGCGAGGCGTGATCGTTATGCGGGGCGTGATCGCTGATGGAGCGGTCACGCAGGGGTGGTCGCACGGAGGGATCGCGGGCGGCGCCGCATGGTGGGGCGCCGTCACGGGGCGCCGTCGCGTGGGGGGCGGTCGGCCCCGTCACGGGGTGCCAACGCAGGCGGGTGGTCGGCGCCGCCACGGGGCGCCAACGCACGGGGGGGGCGGGTGGTCGCTGGGGCGGAAGGCTGGGGGCGGAGGAGGGCTGGGGCGGAGGGCTGGAACCCAGGCGTCCCATGGGTGACGCCTGGGTCCGGGGAAGCCGCAGGAGGCCGACCCGAGAGAGCCGCGCGGGCCGAAAAGGGCCGTGCGGGCCGAAGAGAGCCGCGGGGGCCGAAGGGAGCCGCGGGGGCCGAAGAGGGCCGCAAAAGGCGGCAAAAGGCCGCAGGCAGAGGGTGGGGCAGGATGGCGGCCCACTCTCCCTCTCCCCCTCCCTCCCCCTCCCCCCCCGGGCCCCTCCCCCGCCCCACCCCTCCCCGCCTCTCCCGGAGATCTCGGCCCCGGTCCGGCTCTCCCTACCTCTCTTCCCCTCCCCTTACCCCGCCCGCTGGGGCGGCAGGGACGGCTGGAGGAGCAGCATGCGCTCCACCAGGCGCAGGAACATCGCGGCATCGCGCAGGAGATCGTCGGCATCGCGGCGGCTGGCCGCACCGGCTATGCCGGCCTCGGCCTTGGCCCGGCGGGCGGCTCCGGCGGCGAACAGAGCACTCCACTCCGCGAGTTCGGGGGCGACCTCGGGCAGGACCTCCCAGGCGCTGCGGATACGCTGCCTACGCCGAACCGTGGTCTCCGGACGGCCGCGGACGGCGAGGACCGCGGCCGCGGTGCGCAGCGCGGCCAGATGGGCCGTGGCGAACCGCTCGTTGGGGGTTTCCAGGGTCTGGGCTTCGTCGAGGCCGTGCTGGGCCTGGGCGAGCAGGTCGAGGGCGGCGGGTGGTGCGGTGGCCCGCCGCAGGACGGGGTGGACATCGCTCGGGGGACCGTACGCAGCGGAGCTGCCCCCGTTGGGACGAGCTGCCATGACGAACCTCCTGTCGTCGCATGCCGGTTGGGACCGAATGCTGATTCGGACCGTATGACCCCATCGTGAGGTACACCACTGACAATCGCCCCTGACCTGCTCTTTCGTTGGAAACGGGAAGGTTTTCGCCCGGGGCGCACACTCCCACCGAAGTCCCGCCCAAAGTCCCGCTCGAAGTCCCGCTCGAAGTCCCGCCCGGAATCCCGATCGGAGCCCCGACCCGAGTCCCGGCCAAACTGCGCCCGAGCCGCGGCACGACTCCCGGCCGAAGCCCGACCGGCCTCCCCGTCCGCCTCGCCACGAAAGGCCGTTCCGGGCACGTCGACGCATCCCGGTCGAATCCGGGTGGAATTCGGATCGAATCCGGGTGGAATCCGGGTGCGATCCCGGCGGATTGCCAACACCCCCTTGCGGAACGGGGGGTGGAATGCCCATAGTGATTTGAACTGACTGGTCAGTTCAAGGGAGGGATCGTGGACAGCACCCCGCACGGGGCGGCGGTCACGGCCGCGGGATTCGGGGTCGAGGGCCCCCGCGGTTGGGCGTTCAGGGACATCGACATCACCGCCGGGCCCGGCTCGCTGATCGCCGTGCAGGGCCCTTCGGGCTCGGGCCGTACGTGTCTGCTGCTCGCGCTCACCGGGCGGATGAAGCCGGCCGCGGGCACCGCCGAGGTCGGCGGGTTGCCGTTGCCGAAGAAGATGGCCGCGGTCCGGTCCGTGTCCGCGCTCGCCCATGTGCCGGGCGTCGCCGAGCTTGATCCCTCTCTCACTGTAGGCGAGCATCTGCGCGAACGCGCCCTGTTGCAGGGCAGGTTCGGCGGTTCGCTGCGTGCGCTGCTGCGGCCCCGACGGGAGCGCAGGGCCGAGGCCCGCGCGCTGGTGGACGGTGCGCTCAAGGCGGCCGGCCTCGATCTGGAGACGCTGCCCAAGGGAATCCGTACCTCCGTGCGCGACCTGGAGCGGCTGGAGGCACTGCGGCTGTCCGTGGCGCTGGCGCTGATCGGCGGCCCGCGGCTGCTCGCCGTCGACGACACCGATCTGAAGCTGTCCGACGAGGAGCGTGCGGCGGCCTGGACGATGCTGCGCGATCTGGCGGCGGCCGGGACGACGGTGCTCGCGGTGTGCAGCGAGCCCCCCGAGGGCGGCGAGGGTGTGGTGCTGGTGGGTACGGGCGGCCGCCCGGAGCAGGCCACCCCTGAGGGCGGCCAGCGCGAACAGCCCGCACAGGGCAAGCACGACCAGCAAGCCTCGCAGGATAGCCAGGACAAGCAGGACAAGCGCGACGAGCACTCCCCGCGGGGAGAGCACGACGAGCACCCCGCGCAGAACGGGCACGACGAGCATCCCGCGCGGAACGGGCACGACGAGAGCCCCGCACAGGACGAGCAGGACGACGAGGAGGGGGCGGCCGATGCGCTCGCCGAAGCTGGCCGCGCTTGAGCTGAAGCGGTTCGGGAGGGGGAAGCTGCCGCGCGCCGCGCTGGCGGCGCTCCTGCTACTGCCGCTGCTGTACGGCGCGCTGTACCTGTGGTCCTTCTGGGACCCGTACGGGCGGCTGGACAAGATACCGGTCGCGCTGGTCAACGCGGACAAGGGCGCGGACGTCGGCGGGAAACGGATCTCGGCGGGCGACGGCATCGTCGACGGGCTGGCCGACAGCCACACCTTCGACTGGCGCCCGGTGGACGCCGAGGAGGCCGCCAGGGGCGTCGAGGACGGTACGTACTACCTGTCGCTGTCGATCCCGGAGGACTTCAGCCGGCGGATCGCCTCCAGTTCCGGTGACCACCCGGAGACCGGCGCCCTCAGGGTGCGGACGAACGACGCGAACAACTACATCGTCGGGCAGATCTCCCGGACGGTGTTCTCCGAGGTGCGTGCGGCGGCCTCGAAGAAGGCGTCCCGCACCTTCTTCGACAAGATCTTCGTCTCGTTCTCGACCCTGCACGACAAGACCCAGGAGGCCGCGGACGGCGCCGGCCGCCTCCGGGACGGCATCGGGCAGGCGAAGGACGGCGCGGGCAAACTGGCCGACGGGCTGGGCACCGCGAAGAACGGCAGCGGACGACTCGTCACCGGTCTGGGCGACCTCGACGCGGGCGCCGGGCGGCTCTCCCAGGGCAGCTCCGACCTGGCGCGGGGAGCCGGTACGGCGGCCGACGGGTCGCGCCAACTGGCCGACGGCTCCCGGCAGGTGGCCGACGGCACCCAGCAGCTGGCCGACACCGTCAACCGCATCGACCGCAAGGTGGGGCCCTTCGTCCGGGCGCACGGCAAGGAGATCGGCGAGGTGGCGCAGCTCGTCGCGGACGGTTCGCAGGCGGTCCGCGACCACCTGGGCGCGCTCCCGGCGGCGGCCTCCACAGGGGCGAAGCTCTCCCGGGGGATCTCCGACCACCTGGCGAGGTACTACCACTCGCGCTGTGAGAGCGGCATCACCCTGGAGACCTCCTGCGACGAGCTGAAGCAGCTCAGGGACGACGCGGCCGCCGCGGCGGACAAGGCCGAGGAGATCAGCGGGTACGTGCACGACCAGAAGAACCTGGACCGGCTGGACCGGGACCTGGCCGCCCTGCACGACCTGGCGAGCGAGTTGGCGAAGCACGGACCGACGCTCGGCGCCGACATGGACGCCGCGGTCAAGAAGATCAACGACCTCAACGACGGCGCGCACAAGGTGGCCACGGGCGCCCACCGACTGGCCGCCGGGAACGCCCAACTGGCCGCCGGTGCGGGCAAGCTCGACGACGGGGCCCACCAACTGCACGACGGCACGGGTCGGGCCGCCTCCGGTATGGGCGACCTGGACGCGGGCGTGGGCAGGCTGAAGAGCGGCGCGCACACCCTGGACGGCGGGCTGTTCAAGCTCTCCGACGGCTCGCGGAAGCTGGCCGGCGGGCTGCACGACGGAGTGAAGCAGATCCCCGACTACGGCAAGAAGGACCGCGACGCACGCACCCTGGTCATGTCCGACCCGGTGCAGCTCGCCTCGGACTCCGCCCACAAGGCGCCGAACTACGGCACCGGGTTCGCCCCGTACTTCATCCCGCTGTCGCTGTGGGTGGGCGCCATGGTGGCGTACATGCTGATCCAGCCGCTCAACCGGCGGGCACTGGCGATGGGCGCGTCCTCCTGGCGGGTGGCGGTCTCCGGCTGGCTGCCGGTGGTCGGCGTGGGGGTGCTGCAGACCGCGGCCCTGATGTCCGTACTGCACTTCGCGCTGGGCCTGGAGATGGCCCGGGCGGGCGGCACGATCGGCTTCCTGGTGCTGGTCACGGCCTGTTTCTCGGCGATCGTGCAGTGGCTCAACGCGCAGTTCGGGCCGGCCGGCCGGATCCTGGTGCTGGCGCTGCTGATGCTCCAGCTGACCTCGGCGGGCGGTACCTACCCGGTGCAGACCAGCCCCGGCTTCTTCGGCGCCATCCACCCGTATCTGCCGATGAGTTACATCGTGGAGGGGCTGCGCCGGCTGATCACGGGCGGTGATCTCGCGCCCGTATGGCAGGGCAGTGCGGTGCTGCTGGCGTTCACCGCCGGGGCACTGGTGCTGACGTCCCTGACGGCGCGCGGCCGCCAGGTGGTGCGGATGAAGGACCTGCATCCGGAGCTGAGCCTGTGAGCACGCACCCGATGGGGAACGGCACAATCGCCTCCATGGACAGCTCCACTACACGCCGCGACGCCACTCGGCGCAAACTCTTCGAGGCCGCGGTCACGCTCATCGCCGAACAGGGCTTCTCCTCCACCACGGTGGACGAGATCGCCGAGCGGGCGGGCGTCGCGAAGGGCACCGTCTACTACAACTTCGCGAGCAAGAACGTTCTCTTCGAGGAGCTGCTGCGGCACGGCATCGAGCTGCTGGCGACCTCCCTGCAGGCGGCCGCCGAGGAGGTGGCGGACCGGGGCGGCACCCGGATCGACGCGCTGGACGCGATGATCCGGGCCGGGCTGGACTTCATCTCCCGCTACCCGGCGCTCACCCAGCTCTACGTCGCCGAGCTGTGGCGCACCAACCGGGCCTGGCAGTCGACGCTGATGGTGGTGCGCGAGCGGGCCATCACGGTGGTGGAGGACGTGCTGCGGGAGGCGGTGGCCAACGAGGAGCTGAGCGAGGAGATCGACATCCCGCTGACGGCCTCGGCGCTGTTCGGGATGGTGCTGGTGGCCGCCCTGGACTGGCAGTCCTACCAGCCGGACCGGTCGATCGACGAGGTGCACGCCGCGCTGTCGCGGCTGCTCCAGGGGCGGGTCAGCGGCCCTCCCTCGTAGCGGGCGGAGGCAGGCCGTGCCCCTGGGCGGTCGGCGATCTCCTGGGCGCCGGGAGAGAAGTGCGCGCCGTCGTGGTCAGGAACGGCGCGCACCCTTTCTCCCCCGTGGGCCCGCACGAAAGAGTGCGTTGCCCTGGCACGAATCGTTCCCCCGCCGATCCGACCAGGACAGCGCTTCCCCCGTGCTCCCCCGTGGAGCCCCCGTGCCCCCCGTACTTCCCCCGTGTCCCCCCGTCACGTCCGGGAGCCGCGCCGCTCCGCCGCCCCGTGTCGGCGGTGCGGCGCCGCTTCCCTTCCGTGGCGCATACTCTTCCGTCTTGGCGGGTTCCGGCCCATCCGCGTACCTACTCATCTGGGCGTCTGAGTACGGATACTCAAAGCTGAGCACCGGCCCCCAGTGGGGGCCTACGATCTGCGGCGTGTCCGTACTTCCCTTGGTTTTCACCAGTGGCTGGGCGAGCGGGATCAACGCCTACGCCGTCGTCCTGCTCTTCGGCCTGCTCGGCACGGCCGGCGTCACCGATGAGGTGCCCGCGGCGCTGCAGCGCCCCGATGTGCTGATCGTGGCCGGGGTGCTCTTCGTGTGCGAGGCCGTCGCCGACAAGGTCCCGTACGTGGACTCGGTATGGGACGCCGTGCACACGGTGATCCGGCCGATCTCCGGTGGCGTGGTGGCGGCCCTGCTGGCCGGCCACGACGGTTCGCTGCCCGAGCTGGCGGCGGGTGCGGTGGGCGGCACCACGGCGCTGCTGAGCCATCTGGTCAAGGCGGGCGCGCGGATCGCGGTCAACACCTCGCCGGAGCCGGCCAGCAACATCGTGCTGAGCCTGCTGGAGGATCTCGGCGTCGCCGGCCTCATCGCGTTCGCGGTCTTCCATCCGGTGGCCGCGGCGGTCATCGCGGCGGTGCTGCTGGCGGCGGGCATCGCGCTGGTGGTCCTGCTCTGGTCGCGGATCCGCCGGTTCCTGCGGCGCCGGCGGGCGCGGCGCGAGGAGAAGCGGCTGGCCGCGGCGGGCCAGGCGGTGCCGCCGGCGGGCTGAGCGCGGCCCGCCCCGTGCGGGCCTTCTGGGGCACCGGCGGCGCGGGCGTTGTCGGTGGCGCCGGATAAAGTCGCAGGCATGGCACGGATTGCGGTGATCGGCGCCGGGATGGGCGCGATGGCAGCCGCCGCCCGGCTGGCCGTCGCGGGCCACCAGGTGGCGGTGTTCGAGCGCGGCGCGACGCACGGCGGCGCGGTACGGCGGCTGGAGCGGGACGGCTTCTCCTTCGACACGGGGCCGGGCCTGCTGCATCTGCCGGCCGTCTACCGCGACCTGTTCCTCAAGACCGGCCGTGAGCCGCTGGAGAGCTGCGTCGAGCTCTCCCAGGTCGACCCCGCGAGCCGCCATGTCTTCGCCGACGGCACGGCCGTGTCGCTGCCCAACGCCTCGCGGGCCGGCGTCCTGGCGGCCCTGGACGAGGCGCTGGGCGCGGGCGCCGGTGAGCGCTGGAGCGCGCTGGTGGGCCGCGCCCGCGAGGCCTGGGACGCCACCCGGCGGCCGCTCCTGGAGGAGCCGCTGTGGCAGGAGTGGCGGGTGCTGGGGCGCGATCCGTATCCGGCGGTGCGCAGGCGCGGGCTGTTCGGGCGCGGCAAGGGCCCCACGACCGCCACGCTCGCCGAGGTCGCCCGCCGTGAGCTGGCCGACCCCCGGCTGATCGCGCTGCTGGAGAGCCATGCGCTGGCGTACGGTTTCGACCCGCGCAGCGCCCCGGCGAGCGCGGCCGTGCTGCCGTACATGGAGCAGACCTTCGGGAGTTGGTACGCGCGCGGCGGCATGCGGGCGCTTGCCGACGCGCTGTACGAGCGCTGCCTGGCGCGCAAGGTGGAGTTCGCCTTCGGCGCGGAGGTGACCCGGATCGTCGAGAAGGACGGCAGGGCGACGGGTGTCGAGCTGGCCGACGGGCAGACCGCACCGGCCGAGTTCGTGGTCGCCGGTATCGATCCGGCCCGGCTGCCGGCGCTCCTCGACGGGCGCGAGCCGTACGGCCCGGACGACGTACGGCCGCCGGCCGGGCCCGGTGATCACGCGACGGGCCGGCTCACGGTCTGTCTGGCGCTGCGCGGAGCGCGCGAGGCGGGTGCCGTCCATCGGACCGTGGTGCATGCCGCGGACCGTGCGGCGGAGCTGGCGGGTGTGTTCGGCGACGGCGACGGTCCGCGGCCGCCCTGCGCGCGGCCGACGGTGACCGTGCTGCGCCCGGACGATGCCGCCACCCGGCCCGACGACGGCCATGAGGCCGTGACCCTCACCGCGACCGTCGCCCCGCCCGGCCCGGACGGCCGGCTGGAGGGGGCGGCCGCCGAGGCGGCCGCGGACCGGCTGGCGGAGGTCGCCGGGGCGGCGGTGCCGGGGCTGCGGGAGCGGGTGCTGTGGCGCGAGGTGCTGCCGCCGGCGGAGGACGCGCTGGTACCGGGCCCGGCGCTGGCCGGCAGGGACGGGCGCTTTCTGCGGCCCGGCAACCGCACCCGGATACCGGGGCTCTACGCGGTCGGTGGCTGGTCGCACCCGGGCGGCGGGCTGGCGCACTCCGGGATGTCCGGCGCGCTGGTCGCGGGCCTGATCGTGAACGGCGACGACTGGCACGGCTCCACCTGAGCGTGGTGACGGCGCCGGGGCGAGCGGTGCGGGCCTGACGGCGGCCGGGTGCGGGCCCGACGGCGGGCCGTGGCCGGCAGGAAGCCGTCGCCGCGCTCCCCTGCGGCCCGTGCGGATCAGTAGCGGTAGGGCTGCCCGTCGTACCCCTGCTGCTGGTACGGCGGGTAGGGCGGCTGCTCGGGCGGGAGTTCGCCGTCGCGCTGCTGCGGGACCCAGACCCCGCCGGGCGGTGTCCCGCCGTAGCCCTGGCCGGACTGCCCGCCCTGCCCGTCGTACTGCTGCGCGCCGTAGGACGGCTGGGCGTACGGGTCCTGCTGCTCGTAGGGGTCGTAGGTGCCGGAGTACTGCTGGGCGCCGGTGTAGGGGTCGGAGTAGGGCGCCTGGCCCTGGCCGGCGCCGTCTCCGTAGGCCGCGTAGGGGTCGGCGTAGGCGTCCTGGCCGGCCGCGGTCTGGCCGTAACCGCCGCCGTACGCATAGCCGTTGCCGTCGCTGCTCCCGCTGTCGGCGCCGGTGCCGGTGCCGGTGCCGGTGCCGTAGGCGTCGTAGCCGCCGTAGCCGGGCTGCGGGGTGCGGGCGTCAGGGCTGTAGATGCCGTACTGGCCGGTCTCGTCGGGCATCGGCTGCGGGGCGTAGACGGTGGCGGCGTCGGCCCGCGCGTAGTCGTCCTGTCCGTCGTACTGCTGGGCGCCGTAGGACGGGCCGTCGTAGGACGGCGCGGGGAAGGCCTGGGTGGCGAAGACGCTCTGGTCCTGCGGGTCCTGGTACGGGTCCTGGCCGCGGTAGCCGCCGTCGGCCGGGTAGCCGTCGGCCTGGTAGTCGTACGAGCCCTGTCCGGCGTAGGTGTCCTGGCTCTGGAAGCCGCCCGTGCTCTGGAAGCCGCCGGTGCTCTCGAAGGTGTCCGGGCCCCCGTCGACGCCCCGGCCGGGGCCGTCGGTGGGCTCCGCCGCCTCCAAGTCGGAGACCTGCAGGGTCGGTTCGGCGGCGGGCGCGCCCGCCGCACGGCCCCGTCGGCGGCGGCTGGCGCCGGGCTTGCCGCCCAGCGCCCAGCCGGTGGTGAAGCCTCGCTTGAAGGAGAGCGTCACATTGACCTGGCCGACGGCGAACGCGGCCAGGCCCACCCCGATCACGATCACCGAGGGGATGATGACGCCGACGACCACACCGAGGAAGCCGGTGAAGGCGAGCAGCCGCCAGCGCAGCCGGGCCTTGTACTGGAGCAGTACCTCACCCAGCAGCCACAGGGCGACCAGGCCGAACGCGATATAGAGGACCGTCCAGCCCATATACGCCCTACTTCCGCCGTTCGCCGGCCACCGTGATCAGGACTGCTGGTGCAGCCCCAGATTCTCGTAGATTTCCAGGGTCGCCGTGGAGTGGTTCAGGGTAATGAAGTGCAACCCGGGAACGCCCTCGGCCATCAAGCGCGCACACAGATCCGTCGCGTACTCGATCCCGATGGAGCGTACCGCCGCCGGGTCGTCCTTGACGGCGAGGATGCGCTCGGCCAGCTCGGGCGGGAACGCGGCATTGCTGAGCTGGGCGAACCGCTCGATCTGGCGGACGTTCGTGACCGGCATGATCTCCGGAATGATGGGCGTCGAGCAACCCGCCGCGGCAACCCGGTCCCGCAGCCGGAGGTAGTCCTCGGGGTAGAAGAACATCTGGGTGATGGCGAAGTCCGCGCCGGCCCGGCACTTGTCGACGAAGTGGGCGACGTCGGTGTCCCAGTCCGTCGAGCGCGGGTGCATCTCGGGGAAGGCGGCGACGCCGACGCAGAAGTCGCCGGACTCCTTGATCAGCCGGACCAGGTCGGCGGCGTAGGCGAGGCCGTCGGGGTGCCTGACCCACTCCCCCATCGGGTCGCCGGGCGGGTCGCCGCGCAGCGCGAGCATATTGCGGATCCCGGCGTCGGCGTACTGGCCGATGATGTTGCGGAGGTCCGCCGTCGAGTGGTTGACCGCGGTCAGATGGGCGACCGGGGTGAGGGTGGTGTCGGTGGCGATGCGCTCGGTGGCGCGCACCGTTCCGTCACGGGAGGTGCCGCCGGCGCCGTATGTCACCGAGACGAACGTCGGGGCGACGGCCTCGATCCGACGAATGGCGTTCCACAGGGTCCGCTCACCCTTCTCGGTCTTCGGGGCGGCGAACTCGAACGAGTATGACTGCTTGCCGGAAGCCAGCAGTTCGCGCACGGTGCGTGCGCGATCAGTCCTGGTGGAAGCTGTACCTAGGGCCATACCGGCAGGTTAACCACGGGCCGGGCACACACCAACCGTCATCGACGTTTTGCCTGGTTGGTCGGCTTCGTGTCCACTGATTGGACATTTTCCGGCCTCCTGGACGTCCGATTCACGCCCCCGTCGCCCCCGTGCCCCGGCTCTCCGGAGCACGAGCGGGGGGGTCCCCCAGGCCCGGCCACGACCGGCCACGACCCGTCGGACAGGCCCTAGTCCCAGCCGCGGACACGCTTGGCCAGCGCTGCGGCCGCCGCGCCCGGATCGTCGGCCTCCGTGATGGCGCGGACCACCACGACCCGGCGGGCGCCCGCCCGGAGCACCTCGTCCAGATTGCCGGCGTCGATCCCGCCGATCGCGAACCAGGGGCGCTGCGGAGCGCGCGCCGCGGTGTAGCGGACCAGGTCGAGGCCGGGGGCGTGGCGGCCCGGCTTCGTGGGCGTGGGCCAGCACGGGCCCGTGCAGAAGTAGTCCACCCCGGGCTCGGCGATCGCGGCGTCCACCTCGGCCTCGGCGTGGGTGGAGCGACCTATGAGGACGTCCGCGCCGAGGACGGCGCGGGCGGCCGGGACCGGCAGATCGCCCTGCCCGAGGTGCAGCACATCGCTGCCGATCGCATGGGCGACGTCCGCGCGGTCGTTGACCGCGAGCAGTTTTCCGTGCCGGCGGCAGGCGTCCGCGAAGACCTCCAGGTGGCGGAGCTCCTCGCCGGCCTCCATGCCCTTGTCGCGCAGCTGGACGATGTCGACGCCGGAGGCGAGCACCGCGTCCAGGAACCGGGGAAGGTCGCCCTGGGCCCTGCGGGCGTCCGTGCAGAGGTAGAGCCGGGCGTCGGACAGGGCCTGTCGTGCGGTGGTCATCGGGCGGCTTCCCCCCAGGTCGGGGGTGTACGGGCCGGACCCTCCGGCCCGTACACCCCTTAGATGTGGTTACGGATGCTGGTGCGGTTGCTGACGAGCGCCGGGCGCGTCAGACGGCGAGCGCCTGGGCCCGGCGCTTCACCTCCGTGCCGCGATTCTCGCGCAGCGCCTGCGCCGGGGTTCCGGGGAGGGTCTCATCCGCGGTGAACAGCCACTCCAGCATCTCCTCGTCGGTGAAGCCGTCGTCCTTGAGGAGCGTGAGCGTGCCGACGAGGCCCTTGACCACCTTGTCGTCCTTGATGAAATCGGCGGGTACCTGCAGCACCCTGTTCTCGCCGCGGCGCACCGCGATCAGCTGGCCCTCCTTGACCAGCTGCCGGACACGGGTCACCTCGACGCCGAGCTTTTCGGCGATGTCGGGGAGGGTGAGCCAGGCGGGGACGAGTCCATCGATGTTTGCGTCAATCTCGGTCACAGGACAAGCCTGCCACCTCGCACTGACAGTCGGTAGCCGGGCATCGCCATCAGGGGCCACCGGCACACCGGAGGGTGACGACACGCCTGTCGACACGGCCGTCGGCACACCTGCCGGCGGGCCCCTCGGCGCGCTCCGCGCCCGCCGCACCCGTCCGGCGGACCGGAACCCGGCTACGCGCTACGCCCTACTGCGCCGCGGCCTTCAGCGGCACGGCGGCGTTCGCGGCCCGGTCCCGGTCGAGGCTGACGCCCCGCTCGATGAGCTTGCGCCCCTGGGCGAGGTCCCTCGGCCGTCCCACTGCCAGCAACGCGACGAGCCGTCCGCCCCGCAGCCAGATCACCGACCAGGCGGCCTGGGCCGGGTCACCGCGCCAGACCAGTTCGTCGGCGTCGCCGTGATGGCCCGCGTACTGCACGAACCGGCCGAACTGCTCGGACCAGAAGTACGGGACGGGGTCGTAGACCATCCCCTCCGCCTCCCCGCGGGCGATGTTCTCGGCGACCGTACGGGGGCCCTGGAGGGCGTTGTCCCAGTGGTGGATCAGCAGACGGCTGCCGTAACGGGCCGACGGGAAGGAGGCGCAGTCGCCGACCGCGTACACATCGGGCACGGAGGTGCGCAGCCGGTCGTCGGCGAGCACGGAGCCGTCCTCGGAGGACACCTCGACGCCGGAGCCGGCCAGCCAGGCGGTGGCGGGCCGGGCACCGATCCCGACGACCACGGCGTCGGCGGGCAGCGTGGCGCCGTCCTCGAGGGTGACCATGCCGGCGGTGACGGCCGCGACCCGGACGCCGGTACGCAGCTCGGCGCCGGCGTCCGCGTACCAGCCGGCCATATGGGCGGCGACCTCGGCGGGCAGCGCACCGGCCAGCGGGCGGTCGGCGGCCTCGACGACGGTGACCGCGCAGCCCGCCTCGCGCGCCGCGGTGGCGAACTCGGCGCCGATCCAGCCCGCCCCGACGACCACGATCTCGTGCTGGGCGGCGAGCACCGGGCGCAGCCGCTCGGCGTCGTCGAGGGTGCGCAGCAGGTGGACGCCGGGCAGGCCCTCGCTGCCGGGCAGCGTGATCGGGTCGGCACCGGTCGCGATCACCGCGTAGTCGTAGGCGACCGGGCCCCGGACCGTCTCGACCCGGTGGGCGTCCGGCACCAGGGCGGTGACCCGGCGGTCGAGGTGGAGCTCGATGTCGAGCGCGGCGAAGTCCACGTCGAAGGCGGAGCCGTCCGCCTTGCCCAGCAGCACCGCCTTGGACAGCGGGGGGCGGTCGTAGGGCTGGTGGGGCTCGTCGCCGAGCAGCGTGATCGCGCCGCGCCACCCCTGTTCGCGCAGGGCGACCGCGGTCTGCACGCCCGCGATTCCGGCGCCGACGATCACGACGCGCGGCGGGTGGCCGGGAGACTGGGAGGATGTGCTCTGCTCGCTCACCCGATCACTCTAGGACGGTGTGCGACGCCGCCCGCAGCACCGCGCGACGAGATCTCTGACACAGCGTCATGACCGCGCCCAAGGGGGCCGCGCCCCGCCCCGCGGGCTCCGGGGACGGCACGCCCACGCACGCGCCGCCGGTGCCGCGCCCCCGACGGCCGCGGCCCCCGCGTACACCGACCGTTCCCTTACCCGGACTCGCGCCCCGTATTAGGGTGACGGCTACACGCACTCGCGGGAGCCCGGACGCACCGGGCTGAGAGGGAGGCTGGCCGGCCTCCGACCGTACGAACCTGATCCGGGTCATGCCGGCGAAGGGAGGGGCTGGACGCCCATGCATCCATCTGCCACACCATCGAAACCAGTCACCGGGCACCCTGATGTGCTCGTCATCGGGGGCGGCATCATCGGCCTGGTCACCGCCTGGCGGGCGGCCGGCCGCGGGCTGACCGTCACGGTGGCCGACCCGGCGCCCGGTGGCGGCGCGGCCCACGTCGCGGCCGGAATGCTGGCCGCGGTCACCGAGCTCCACTACGGCGAGCAGACCCTGCTGGCCCTCAATCTCGACTCGGCGCGGCGCTACCCGCGGTTCACCGAGGAGCTGGAGGAGGCGGCCGGGACGTCGATCGGCTACCGGCGGTGCGGCACCCTGGCCGTCGCGCTGGACGCCGACGACCGCGCCCACCTGCGTGAACTGCACGCCCTGCAGATCCGCTCGGGCCTGGACTCGCAGTGGCTCACGGGCCGCGAGTGCCGCCGCCTGGAGCCGATGCTGGCCCCCGGCGTACGCGGCGGCCTGCGGGTCGACGGCGACCACCAGGTCGATCCGCGGCGGCTGGCGAGCGCCCTGCTGGTGGCCTGCGAACGGGCGGGGGTGGTCCTGCACCGGAGCCGGGTCGAGCGGCTGACCTTCGACGGCGGTCGCGCCTCGGGCGCCGAACTCGCCGACGGCACACGGCTGTCGGCCGGTCAGACCGTGCTCGCGGCGGGCAGCCACATCGGTCGTCTGACCGGGATCCCCGACGAGGTGCTGCCGCCGGTCCGGCCGGTCAAGGGGCAGGTGCTGCGGCTGCGGCTGCCGGACGTGCCCGCCGGGTCCCCGGCCTTCCTGTCGCGCACCGTACGGGCCGTCGTCCGCGGCAACCCCCTCTACCTGGTGCCGCGGGAGAACGGCGAGCTGGTCGTCGGCGCCACCATGGAGGAGCTGGGCTGGGACACCACCGTCACCGCGGGCGGGGTCTACGAGCTGCTGCGGGACGCCCACGAGCTGGTCCCCGGCATCACCGAGCTGCCGCTGGTGGAGACCAGCGCCGGGCTGCGCCCCACCTCCCCCGACAACGCGCCGCTCCTCGGGCCGACCGCGCTGCCCGGCCTCCACCTGGCCACCGGCCACTTCCGCAACGGGGTCCTGCTGACGCCGGTCACCGGTGACGTGATGGCCGAGGTGCTGGCCACCGGGAACCTCCCCGACGAGGCCCTTCCCTTCACCCCCGCACGCTTCTCCCGTGGCGGGACCCTCACCGCCGCCGCGGGGCCCGCGCGCGCCCGCTTCCTGGAGGACCAGCCCGTATGAGCAGCGCCAGCGTGTCCGTGTCGGTCAACGGCGAGGCCCGCGAGATCCCCGGCGGGCTCACCCTCGACCGGCTCGTCGCGACCCTGTCCGCGGCGCCCACCGGGGTGGCCGCGGCACTCAACGAAGTCGTGGTGCCGCGCACCCAGTGGCCCACCACCCCGCTCGCCGAAGGCGACCGCGTCGAGGTGCTCACCGCGGTCCAGGGAGGCTGATCCGCAGACATGACCGATACCGCAGTGTCCCGAGGGGCGGCCCCCGCCCCGTCCGCCGCCGGCCCCGACCCCCTCACCATCGCCGGCACCACCTTCGGGTCCCGTCTGATCATGGGGACCGGCGGGGTGCCCAGCCTCGACGTCCTGGAGCGCGCGCTGCTCGCCTCCGGAACGGAGCTGACGACGGTCGCCATGCGGCGGCTGGACCCGACCGTGCAGGGCTCGGTGCTGTCCGTACTGGAACGGCACGAGATCCAGGTGCTGCCCAATACGGCGGGCTGCTTCACCGCGGGCGAGGCGGTGCTCACCGCCCGGCTCGCCCGGGAGGCGCTCGGCACCGACTGGGTCAAGCTGGAGGTCGTCGCCGACGAGCGCACCCTGCTGCCCGATCCGATCGAGCTGCTGGACGCCGCCGAGACCCTGGTGGACGACGGTTTCACCGTGCTGCCCTATACGAACGACGATCCGGTGCTGGCCCGCAAACTGGAGGACGTGGGCTGCGCCGCGATCATGCCGCTGGGCTCGCCGATCGGCTCCGGTCTGGGCATCCGCAACCCGCACAACTTCCAGCTGATCACCGAACGGGCCGGCGTCCCGGTGATCCTGGACGCCGGCGCGGGCACCGCCTCGGACGCCGCCCTCGCCATGGAGCTGGGCTGCGCTGCGGTGATGCTGGCCTCCGCGGTGACCCGCGCCCAGGAACCGGAGCTGATGGCCGAGGCGATGCGCCACGCGGTGGCCTCGGGCCGGCTGGCCTATAGGGCGGGCCGGATACCGCGCCGGCACTTCGCACTGGCGTCCTCCCCTACGGGGGGCGTGGCGGAACTGGATCCGGAGAGGCCGGCCTTTTAGCCCCTCCGCTACCTGTCCGCTGCGCTTGGCTGGCTTCCCACGTTGTCGGCTGTCCCGCCGTGCGTGTTGTTCGCCGTTTCGCCTGCGGCGGGCGTGGTGTTTTCGGGTGCGGCCCCCTGGTGCCGTCCCGCCGCTTCGCCTGCGGCGGGCGTGGTGTTTTCGGGTGCGGTGACAGCCCTACGGACTCCGTCCTACGGTCTGTCCCCTCCCGTGGGTGGGTGGGAAGACGGGCCGGTGGGGGCTGGCCCCCTCACTCGACTACCTGCACACGAGGGCTGACGTACATCCCCACGGTCTTCTCCCACCCACAACGGGAGGTGACGGGCCGGAGGGGGGGGGGGGTGGGGGGGGGGGGGGGGGGGGGCCGGGGACCCCGCCCCCCCAGCCATCCCCCGGCCCCCACAAACC
>NZ_JBWKCJ010000030.1:69038-111687 GCF_056436545.1 Streptomyces sp. NPDC043738
CCAACCAGGGAGGAGGGATGGGAGTGGGTGTTTTGGGTCTTCGCGGTAAGCCGCGCGCCCCCCCCCCCCCCCCCCCCCACCGCCCCCCCCCCGGCACCCGAAAGCCCCGCGCAGCGGCACCGCCCGCCGCAGGCGCAACGGTGGCAAACCCCCACGGCGGGGAAAGCCGACAACGTGGGAGGCGGGCCAAGCGCAGCGGACCCGTAGACTCGTCTGCCGTGGATACGACGCTCCAAGACCCGCTCGTGGGCCAGCTGCTCGACGGCCGCTACCGCGTCCAGGCACGCATCGCCGCCGGCGGTATGGCCACGGTCTACCGGGCGGTGGACACCCGCCTCGACCGGGTGCTCGCGCTGAAGGTGATGCATCCGAGCCTCGCCGCCGACGGGGCGTTCGTGGAGCGCTTCATCCGTGAGGCGAAGTCGGTCGCCCGGCTGTCGCACCCGAATGTGGTGGGTGTCTTCGACCAGGGCACCGACGGTACGTACGTCTATCTGGCCATGGAGTACGTCGCCGGCTGCACCCTGCGCGATGTGCTGCGCGAGCGCGGCGCCCTGCAGCCGCGGGCCGCGCTGGACATCCTGGAGCCGATCCTGGCCGCCCTGGGGGCCGCGCACCGCGCCGGGCTGGTGCACCGCGACATGAAGCCGGAGAACGTCCTGATCGGCGACGACGGCCGGGTCAAGGTCGCCGACTTCGGTCTGGTGCGGGCGGTGGACACCAACACCACCGCCTCGACGGGGTCGCTCCTGGGGACCGTGTCGTATCTGGCGCCCGAGCAGCTGGAGCACGGCACCGCCGACGCCCGGGTCGACGTCTACGCCTGTGGCGTGGTGCTCTACGAGATGCTGACCGGCGGCAAACCGCATACCGGCGGCTCGGTGGCGCAGGTGCTCTACCAGCATCTGCACGAGGACGTACTTCCGCCGTCCGAGCTGGTCCCCGGGCTCGCGCCGCGGCTGGACGAGCTGGTGGCGCTGGCCTGCGCCCGCGATCCGCAGCAGCGGGCGCAGGACGCGGTGGCGCTGCTGTCACAGGCGCGGGAAACCCGGGCGGGGCTGACCGACGAGCAGCTGGACGTCGTTCCGCCGCAGGCCAGGGAGGTGCCCGAGGGCGGCGCCGGGGCGGGCGACGGCACGGAGCGTACGGACGTGCTGCCGCGGCCCGGCGGTGTGCAGCTGCCGCTGCCCGGGACGGACGAGGCCCAGCTGAACCGCACCAGCCGGCTGGAGGTGCCGCCGGCGGAGCAGACGACCAGGCTGCGGCCGGTGCCGGCCGCCCCCGCGGCGCCCCGCGGCGGGCTGCTGCAGCGGCGGCGGCTCGCCACCGTCATCGCGGCCGTGCTGCTGCTCCTCGGCGTCGGCACCGGCGTCTGGTACATCAACTCGGGCCAGTTCACCACCGTCCCCGCGGTGCTGGACATGCCGCAGGACAAGGCCGTCAAGACGCTGCGGGACGCGGGGCTGGGGGTCAAGGTCGTCCGTGGCTTCAGCTCCAATGTGGAGCGCGGCCATGTCATGAAGACGGACCCGGCGAACGGCAAGCAGATCCGCGGCACGGGCACGGTCACGATCACCGTCTCCCGCGGCCCGGAGATCGTCACCATCCCGGATCTGTCGGGGACCCCGGTCGCGGACGCCAAGCGCAAGCTGCGCGACCTCGGTCTGATCCCGAGCACCGTGACCCGCGACTTCGACAAGGACGTCGCCCCGGGGTCGGTGATCCGCACGGACCCGGCCGCGGGCACCAAGCGGCGGCCCGACACGGCGGTGGCGCTGACCGTCAGCCGGGGCGCCCGGATCGATGTGCCCGGTGTGGTCGGCAGCGACCGCGCGGAGGCCGAGGCCACGCTGCGCGCGGCGGGCCTGCGGGTGCGCATCGCCGAGGAGCGGGTGTTCTCCCCGCAGGACAAGGGGGCCGTCGCCCGGCAGACGCCGGGTGTGGGCGAACCGCTCGGCAATGGCGAGACGGTCACCCTCACGCTCTCCAAGGGCCCCGAGATGATCACCGTCCCGGATGTCACCGGCATGAGCGAGGCGGACGCCAAGAAGGAGCTGACCGCGCACGGCTTCCGGGTCGAGGTGAAGAAGCCGTTCCTGTTCCCGCAGGACGAGGTCGACACCCAGTCCGTCGAGCCCGGTGAGAAGGCTCCGAAGGGCGGCACGATCACCATCAAGCTCAAGGGTGCGCTCTAGCGGCGGGGATCCGCGGCAGGGCGGCCGCGAGGCACCTGGCACCCTGGGAGGGTGAGCAGATCCCCCTCCCCCGAGGGCGCCGAGCAGCGCGCCCGTGCCCGTAATCCGGTCGGCGGCCATGTACCGGTGGCCGGCGGCCTGGCGAAGACCGGCATTCCGTACGCCCGTGAGATGGGTGACGAGGTCGTGCAGGTCTTCGTGGCCAATCCGCGCGGCTGGGCGACGCTGCCCGGCAGTCCCGAACAGGACGAGGCGTTCCGTGCGGCCTGCGCGCTGCAGGGGATGCCGGTGTACGTGCATGCGCCGTATCTGATCAACTTCGGTTCGCACACCGAGGCGACGGTCGAGCGGTCCGTGGCGTCGCTGCGCCATTCGCTGCGCCGCGGCCGGGAGATCGGCGCGCTGGGGGTGGTCGTGCACACCGGCTCGGCGACCGGCGGACGGCCCCGCGAGGCGGCGATGGCGCAGGTCAGGGAGCGGATGCGGCCGTTGCTCGACGAGCTGACGCACCCCGACGACCCGTGGCTGCTGCTGGAGCCGACGGCCGGGCAGGGCGCCTCGTTGTGCTCCCGGGCCGAGGACCTGGGGCCGTACTTCGACGCGCTGGACCGGCACCCGAAGCTGGGCGTCTGCCTCGACACCTGCCATGCCTTCGCGGCCGGGCACGACATGGCGGCGCCGGGCGGGATGAAGGCGCTGCTGGACGAGCTGGTGGAGGTCACCGGCGAGGGCCGGCTGAAGCTGATCCACGCCAATGACTCCAAGGACGTGGTGGGCGCGCACAAGGACCGGCACGAGAACATCGGCGCGGGTCACATCGGCGCGGAGCCCTTCGCGGAGCTGTTCACCCACCCCTCGACCTCCGGGGTGCCGCTGGTCGTGGAGACCCCGGGCGGCAAGGAGGGGCATGCGGCCGATGTGGCGCGCCTGAAGGGGCTTCGGCCGTACTAGGAGCGTACGGGGAGGCGCCCGGGGCCCGGGGCTCTCAGAGCTCGGGCCCGTCCCCGGGCTCTTCCTGGTACGAGTAGCGCTGCTCGCGCCACGGGTCGCCCAGGTTGTGGTAGCCGCGCTCCTCCCAGAAGCCGCGGCGGTCGGCCCGCATGTATTCGATGCCGCGGACCCACTTGGGGCCCTTCCAGGCGTAGAGATGCGGAACGATCAGGCGGACCGGGAAGCCGTGCTCGGCGGTGAGCAGTTCACCGGAGCGGTGTGTGGCGAAGATGCACTTCTCCGCGGCGAAATCCTCCAGCCGCAGATTCGAGCTGAAGCCGTACTCGGCCCACACCATCACATGGGTGACATCCGGCGCGGGCGGCGCGAGGTCCAGGACGGTCTTCGTGAGCACGCCGCCCCATTCGGCTCCCAGCATGCTGAATTTCGTCACGCAGTGCATATCGGCCACGACCGTGGCGTAGGGCAGCGCCGTGAATTCCTCGTGGGACCAGCAGTGCTTCGCACCGTCCGCGGTGGCGCCGAAGGCCCGGAACTCCCAGCGTTCGGGGCGGAACTTCGGGACCGGTCCGTAGTGCGTCACCGGCCAGCCCCTCTGCAGCCGCTGCCCCGGAGGCAGCTGAGCATGCTCCTCTTCGCGGCTTTCCGGCTGACCCATGCCCTCCATGTTGTCAGACCGGAAGGGGTGCCGATGACCAGGGAGGGAGGGATTCGGGCAACTCGTACTAAGCGTGAACTTACTGGACGCCCTCTCCGTGCGGTGCGAGGATGCGCGGCACCTGCCCAGTTCTCGCGTGGAAGGAGCCCGCAGCCATGCAGGGCGACCCCGAGGTCATCGAATTCCTCAACGAGCAGCTGACCGCCGAGCTGACCGCGATCAACCAGTACTTCCTGCACGCCAAGATGCAGGAGAACTTCGGCTGGACGAAGCTCGCGAAGTACACCCGCTCCGAGTCCTTCGACGAGATGAAGCACGCGGAGGTGCTGACCGACCGGATTCTGTTCCTCGACGGCCTGCCGAATTACCAGCGGCTGTTCCACGTCCGGGTCGGCCAGTCGGTCACCGAGATGTTCCAGGCCGACCGGCAGATCGAGGTCGAGGCGATCGACCGGCTCAAGCGCGGTATCGAGCTGATGCGCAACAAGGGCGACATCACCTCGGCGAACATCTTCGAGGACATCCTCGCGGACGAGGAGCACCACATCGACTATCTCGACACGCAGCTGGAGCTCGTCGAGAAGCTCGGGGAGGCGCTCTACATCGCCCAGGTGATCGAGCAGCCGAGCTGAGCGGGCGGCGCGATGGCGGGAGCCCGGACGGCCCTGGGGACTACGCGGCCTCCGAGAGCGCCACGGGCACCACTGCGACCACCCCCGCGCCCCGCTGCGGCCCGGGCGTGCGGTCCTCCGGGGCCAGCGGGTCGGACGCGCCGCTGTCGATGAGTTCCCGGCGCGGGCAGTCGCCCCTGCCGAGCAGGGCCTGGATGCGCCGTACGCAGCTGCCGCAGTCGGTGCCGGCCTTGCAGGCGGAGGCGATCTGGCGGGGCGTGCAGGCGCCCGTGTCCGCGTGCTCGCGAACCTGCTGCTCGGTGATCCCGAAGCAGGAGCAGACGTACACGCGGGTTCACCTCCGTTGGGGCTCTCGGGGACGACTCATCGACCAGATCAGCTGATCTTGAGTGAGGTTACCCTTACCTTACCCGGCCCCTTGGGGCTTCACAACGGCCCCCCGGGCCCGAACAACGCAGTGGGGGGGGGGGGGGGGGGGGGGGGGGGGGGCGGCCGGTGCTCCCGGGGGGGGGGGGGGGGGGGAAAAACCCCCCCAGGCCCCCACCCCCTCTCACCCCCACCCCTCATCCTCCCGCCCTCCCCCCCCCCCCCCCCCCCCCCCCCCCCCCGCCCCCCCGGCCGCCCCCCCCCCCCCCCCCCCCCCCCCCACTTCCGTGCGATTCGCCGCTTACTGGTCGCGGTACATCTCCGCCACCAGGAACGCCAGGTCCAGCGACTGGCTGCGGTTGAGCCGGGGGTCGCAGGCGGTCTCGTAGCGCTGGTGCAGATCGTCGACGAAGATCTCGTCGCCGCCGCCCACGCACTCGGTGACGTCGTCACCGGTCAGCTCGACGTGGATGCCGCCCGGGTGCGTGCCGAGGCTCTTGTGGACCTCGAAGAAGCCCTTGACCTCGTCCAGCACGTCGTCGAAGCGCCGGGTCTTGTGACCGGAGGCCGCCTCGAAGGTGTTGCCGTGCATCGGGTCGCAGATCCAGGCGACCTGCGCGCCGGAGGCGGTGACCTTGTCGACCAGCTCGGGGAGCTTGTCGCGGACCTTGTCCGCTCCCATGCGGGTGATGAAGGTCAGCCGGCCCGGCTCACGCTCCGGGTCGATGCGCTCGATGAGCGTGAGCGCCTCCTGCGGCGTGGTCGTCGGGCCGAGCTTGACGCCGATCGGGTTGCGGATGCGGGAGGCGAACTCGATGTGCGCACCGTCCAGCTGACGGGTGCGCTCGCCGATCCAGACCATGTGGCCGGAGACGTCGTAGAGGTTGCCGGTGCGCGAGTCGACGCGGGTCAGCGCCGACTCGTAGTCGAGGACCAGCGCCTCGTGCGAGGAGAAGAACTCCACCGTCTTGAACTCCTCCGGGTCCACCCCGCAGGCGTTCATGAAGTTCAGCGCACGGTCGATCTCGCGGGCCAGCGCCTCGTAGCGCTGTCCGGAGGGCGAGGACTTCACGAAGTCCTGGTTCCAGGCGTGCACCTGCCGCAGGTCGGCGTAGCCGCCGGTGGTGAAGGCGCGCACGAGGTTGAGGGTCGCCGCGGAGGCGTTGTACATCCGCTTCAGCCGCTGCGGGTCCGGGATGCGGGCCGCCTCGGTGAACTCGAAGCCGTTGACGGAGTCGCCGCGGTACGTCGGCAGGGTCACCCCGTCGCGGGTCTCGGTGGGCTTGGAGCGCGGCTTGCTGTACTGGCCGGCGATCCGGCCGACCTTGACCACCGGGACGGACCCGGCGTAGGTCAGGACGGCGCCCATCTGCAGGAGCGTCTTGAGCTTGTTACGGATGTGCTCGGCGGATACGGCGTCGAAGGCCTCCGCGCAGTCGCCGCCCTGAAGCAGGAACGCCTCACCACGGGCGACCGCTCCCAGGCGCTCGCGCAGCTGGTCGCACTCGCCCGCGAAGACGAGCGGCGGATAGGACTCGAGCTCCGCGATCACATCGCGCAGAGCCTCTTGGTCCGGCCAGTCAGGCTGCTGCGCCGCGGGCAGGTCTCGCCAGGTGTTGCCACCGGCGTGGGTTTCAGCGTTCACGGTCACATGCCCCACATTACGGGGTCCCGAAGAGGTGTCCGTCCGCCATCCGGACTTTGAGACGCACCGCACTCGGACGGTCCGGTAGGGTGCCCCCCGTGTACACGCGACCGTTCATGAACCAGGACTGGTGGTGGACCGCTCATCCGGCGGCCCACTGATTCGCGCGCACATCCCAGACTTCGCGAAGGCCGCCCGAGGGCGGCCTTCGGCGTTTCCGGCGGCCCTTCCCTCTCGCGGCTCTTCCCGGCCCTTTCCGGAAGGAACCCGCCATGCACCGCGACCCCCGCCCCGCCCGCGGCGACGCCGCCGCGCTCGTCCAGCGGCTGCTCGACCCCGCCTGCCCGCCGTTCGCCCTGCTGCGCCGACGGGCCCCCGGCCGGGAGGCGGCCTCCCCCATGGTCGAGGTGCTGATCGGCGAGGTGACCGAGGTCGCACGGCTGGCCGATATCCCACTGGCTGAGACGGAGTCCCAGGAGCCGGTCATCGACGCGCTGGCGCTGGTCCCGTTCCGGCAGATCCGCGAGCGCGGCTTCCGGGCCCACGACGACGGCACGCCGCTGGCGGTGCTGCGCCCCCACGAGACCCACGAGCTGCCCCTGGAGGAGGTGCTGGCGGCGCTGCCGGCGCACGACGTGCGGGTGACGGACGGGGCGTTCGACGTGGACGACGACGCGTACGCCGAGATCGTCGAGCGGGTGGTGCGGGACGAGATCGGCACCGGCGAGGGGGCGAACTTCGTCATCCGCCGGACGTTCGAGGGCACCCTCGCGGACTTCTCGGCCGCCGACGCGCTGGCGCTGTTCCGGCGGCTGCTGGCCGGCGAGCGCGGCGCGTACTGGACGTACGTCGTGCACCGCCCCGGGGTGCGCACCCTGGTCGGCGCCAGCCCCGAGGTGCATGTCCGGATGAGCGGGGGCACGGTCGTGATGAACCCGATCAGCGGCACCTACCGCTACCCGGCCGGCGGCCCCACCCCCGAGAGCCTGCTGGCGTTCCTCGGTGACCGCAAGGAGGTCGAGGAGCTGTCGATGGTGGTGGACGAGGAGCTGAAGATGATGTGCACCGTCGGCGACCGGGGCGGGGTGGTGGTCGGGCCCCGCCTCAAGGAGATGGCGCACCTCGCGCACACCGAGTACGAGCTGCGCGGCCGCTCGACCCTCGATGTGCGCGAGGTGCTCAAGGAGACGATGTTCGCGGCGACGGTCACCGGGTCGCCGGTGCAGAACGCCTGCCGGGTCATCGAGCGGCACGAGCCGGTGGGGCCGGACGGGCGCGGCCGCGGCTACTACGCGGGCGCGCTGGCGCTGCTCGGCCGGGACGCCGGGGGCGCGCAGACGCTGGACTCGCCGATCCTGATCCGTACCGCCGACATCGCCGCCGACGGCCGGCTGCGGGTGCCGGTCGGCGCGACGCTGGTGCGCGCCTCCGACCCGTACGGCGAGGTCGCCGAGACGCACGCCAAGGCGGCGGGCGTGCTCACCGCGCTGGGGGTCCGCGCGGCACCGGCGCGCCCGGCCGCCGGGGGCCCGGCACCGCGGCTGGCCGACGACCCGCGGGTGCGGGCCGCGCTGGACGCCCGCCGCGCCGACCTCGCGCCCTTCTGGCTGCGGATGCAGACCACCGCGCCGACCGCCGAGCTCAGCGGGCACGCCCTGGTCGTCGACGCGGAGGACACCTTCACCGCGATGCTCGCGCATCTGCTGCGCACCTCGGGGCTGACCGTGACGGTGCGCCGCTTCGACGAGCCGGGGCTGCGCGAGGCGGCCCGCGCGCACCAGGGCCCCGTCGTGCTGGGCCCCGGGCCGGGCGATCCGTCCGACGCCGCCGACCCCAAGATGCGCTTTCTGCGCTCCCTGACCGCCGAGCTGGTCGCCGAGCACCGGCACGGGCCCGCCCGTCTCCCGGCCACCGCCCCTCATCGAGGCCCTTCGGGCCGCCCCTCCTTGTTGGGCGTGTGCCTGGGGCATGAACTGCTCGCCGCGGAGCTGGGGTTGGACATCGTTCGCAAGGAGGTGCCCTACCAGGGCGCACAGGAGCGGATCGACTTCTTCGGGCGTCAGGAGACGGTCGGCTTCTACAACACCTTCACGGCCCGCTGCGACGACCGCACGGAGGCCGAACTGGCCATGCACCGCGTGGAGTTGAGCCGGGACGCGGAGACCGGCGAGGTGCATGCGCTGCGCGGGCCGGGCTTCGCGGGGGTGCAGTTCCACCCCGAGTCGGTGCTGACGCTGGACGGCGCCGCGGTCACCGCGCAGCTGCTGGCAGCTGTCCTCGTGTGACCAGCATGTTCTCGTTGGTGCGGCCGGTCAGATAGTCCTCGACGTTGGCCACGGTGGCCTCGATGATCTGGCCGACCGCCTCCTCGGTGAAGTACGCCTGGTGCGCGGTGACCAGGACGTTCCCGAAGGTCATCAGGCGGGCGAGGGTGTCGTCGTCGATGACGTCCAGGGACTTGTCGAAGGAGAAGACCCCGGCCTCCTCCTCGTAGACGTCCAGGCCGACGCCGGTGAGCCGGCCCGCCTTGAGCGTGTCGACGAGGGCGGCGGTGTCGACGAGCCCGCCGCGGCTGGAGTTGATCAGGATCGCGTCGTCCTTCATGGCGGCCAGCGCGGCGGCGTCGACGAAGTGCCGGGTGGCCGGCACCAGCGGGAGGTGCAACGTGATCAGGTCGGCCTCGGCGAACAGCCGCTCCGATGCGACGTACTTCATGCCCAGCTCGACACAGCGCGGATTCTCGGCGATGTCCCAGCCCAGCAGGTTCATCCCGAAGCCGTGGGCGATCCGGGTGAACGCCTCGCCGATCCTGCCGGTGCCGAGCACGCCCGCCGTGCGGCCGCGCAGATCGCGGCCCATGAGGCCGTCCAGCCGGAAGTCGAAGTTGCGGGTGCGGTGGCCGGCCCGGATCAGCCGCCGGTCGACGGCCAGCGCGAGGGCCCAGGCGAATTCCGCGACCGAGTACGGCGAGTAGGCCGAGACCCGGCCGACGCTCATGCCGAGGTCGGCCGCGGCCTGGAGATCGATGTTGTTGAAGCCCGTGGAGCGCTGGGCGACCATCTTCGTCCCGCCGGCCGCCAGGGTCTGCAGGACGTCGGCGCTCAGATCGGCGTTGACGTGGGTACTGACGATCTCGTAGCCGTGCGCGATGGGGGCGGTGTCGCGGTTGAGGGAGACGTCCAGGCTGCGGATCTGGTGGTGGCCGGCGAAGGCCCGCTCCAGGAACGGACGCTCATCCACCTGTACGCCGAAGGCGACGATCTCCACGAGCTCTCCCGGTTCTCCCGCCGGTTCAGTGCCACCGCCGGTGAGCGGCCCCGCCGCGGGGCGATGGGCCGCACATCGGTGCATATGCCGCGTAAGCGAATATACGACCCATCGCCCGGCGGTGCCCCCGGAACACGGACGGGGGCACCGAGGGCAGCCGGCGGGGGCGTCCGGCCTCAGCCGAAGAACACGCCGACCTCGGCATAGAGCGCCGGATCGACCGTCTTGAGCTTCGCGGTCGCCTCCGCGATCGGCACCCGGACGATGTCCGTGCCGCGCAGCGCGACCATCTTGCCGAAGTCGCCGTCGCGCACCGCGTCGATGGCGTGCAGCCCGAAGCGGGTGGCCAGCCAGCGGTCGAAGGCGCTGGGCGTGCCGCCGCGCTGGGTGTGCCCGAGCACCGTCGTACGGGCCTCCTTGCCCGTACGCGCCTCGATCTCCTTGGCCAGCCACTCCCCCACGCCCGACAACCGGACGTGCCCGAAGGAGTCGGTGGAGTCGTCCTTGAGCACCATCTGGCCGTCCTTGGGCATGGCGCCCTCGGCGACCACCACGATCGGGGCGTAGCGCACCTTGAAACGGGAGTCGATCCACCGGCAGACCTGCTCGATGTCGAAGCGCTGCTCGGGGATGAGGATGACGTTCGCCCCGCCGGCCAGACCGGAGTGCAGCGCGATCCAGCCGGCGTGCCGGCCCATCACCTCGACGACCAGGACGCGCATATGGGATTCGGCGGTGGTGTGCAACCGGTCGATGGCTTCGGTGGCGACGCCGACGGCGGTGTCGAAGCCGAAGGTGTAGTCCGTCGCCGACAGGTCGTTGTCGATGGTCTTGGGGACGCCGACACAGGGGATCGCGTGTTCGTCGGAGAGCCGCGCCGCGACGCCGAGGGTGTCCTCGCCGCCGATCGCGATCAGCGCCTCGATCTCGTGCTTGGCGAGGTTGTCCTTGATCCGGCGGACACCCTCGTCCTGCTGGAAGGGGTTGGTCCGCGAGGAGCCGAGGATCGTGCCTCCCCGGGGCAGAATGCCGCGTACCGCCGGGATGTCCAGCGGCAGTGTGTCGCCTTCGAGAGGCCCGCGCCAGCCGTCCCGGAAGCCGACGAAGTCATATCCGTACTCCTGGGTGCCCTTGCGGACGATGCCCCTGATCACCGCGTTCAGACCCGGGCAGTCGCCGCCACCGGTCAGTACTCCGACCCGCATCGCTGCAATCACCTACATCCCGTTTCAGTGGCCGCGCACGGCCATGGTCGATCCGACGCCGGTCACGCTAATGGTGATCTGGGTCACTCTGGGATGGGACAAACGGTGATTCCGGTGATTTACCGGGGAGTTGATGCGAGGTGTTCACCCGTACGAGCGGACCGCTCCGGGACACGGCCCGGCCCCGGCCCGGGAAGGCGGCGCATGCGCCGAAAACTCCCCCGGAACCCCGCACGGCGCCCGGCCTGCGACCGGGGACCCGCGCTCCGCCCGCTCAGGCCTCGTCGAGTCCGCGTTCTATCGCGTAGCGCACCAGCTCCACGCGGTTGTGCAACTGGAGCTTGCCCAGGGTGTTCTGGACGTGGTTCTGCACCGTGCGGTGCGAGATGACCAGCCGCTCGGCGATCTGCTTGTAGGACAGCCCCTTGGCCACCAGACGCAGCACCTCGGTCTCACGCTCGGTCAACTGCGGGGCGCCGGGTTCGTCCGGCGTCGCCGGGGCGGGCTCCGTCGCCAGCCTGCGGTACTCGCCGAGCACCAGGCCCGCCAGGCCCGGTGTGAACACCGCGTCGCCGGCGGCCGTGCGCCGCACCGCGTCCAGCAGCTCCTCCGTGCTCGCCGACTTCAGCAGATAGCCGGTCGCGCCGGACTTGACCGCCTCCAGCACATCGGCGTGCTCACCGCTGGCGGACAGCACCAGGACCCGCAGCGCCGGATTGGCGCCGACCAGCTCCTTGCACACCCGCACGCCGGGCAGCCCCGGCAGATTGAGGTCCAGGACCAGCACCTCGGGCGAGGCGGCCTGCGCCCTGCGCACCGCCTGGAGGCCGTCGCCGGCCGTCGCCACCACGTCGAAGCCGGCCTCCGACAGATCCCGCGCGACCGCATCGCGCCACATCGGGTGGTCGTCGACCACCATGACCCTCAGGCCCGTCTGTTCACTCACGCCGTCGCCTTCCCCCGCCTTCCACCCTCGGGCGCCGCGCCCTTGGGGACCGTCAACTCCACTTCCGTGCCCTGGCCGGGGACCGAGACCCACTCCGCGCGGCCGCCCAGATCCCGCAGCCGGCCGCGGATCGACAGGGCCACCCCCAGCCGGCCCTCGCGCTCGGCGTCCGCGAGCCGGCCCTCGGGGATGCCGGGGCCGTCGTCGCGGACCGTCACGATCACCGCGTGCGGTTCGTCCTCCACCAGGATCCATGCCTGGGCGTCGGCCCCCGCATGCACCCGCACATTGTCCAACGCGGCACTGACAGCGGCCGCGAGCTCCGCCGCCGCGGCGGCCGGCAGGCTGACCGGGGCGCCCGGTTCGGAGAACGTGACGCCGGCGCCGGCGTGCGGCGCCAGCAGCGCCCGGACGTCGCAGGGCTCACCGCCGGCCGGTGCCGGCACGCTCCCGGACGAAGCCGCCCGGCCCGCCGCGCCCTCCTCGTACGGCACGGACCGCGCCTCGCCGTCCCCGCCGGCCTCGTGGGGCACCGGCCGCGCGGTGCCCGGCCGCGCCGACGGCACCAGCCCGCCGGCGACCAGGGTCCGCAGCGCGACCTCCTGTTCGCCCGCCATCCGGCCCAGCTCCGCCGCCTCCCCGCCGATCGCGGCGCCGCGCCGCTGCACCATCGCCAGCACCTGCAGCACGCTGTCGTGGATGTCGCGGGCCAGCCGCTCCCGTTCGCGGGTCGCGGCCTCGATCTGCAGCGCGCGGGCCAGCGTGCGCTCACTGGCGCGCGCCACCTCGACGACATAGCCGATCGCGACGCTGGCGACCCACACCAGCACCACGTTGTGGATGGTGTCGCGGGCAAGTTCCTGCCGCACGACCAGATTGGCGACCGCCACCGCGCTGGAGGCCACCGCGGCCCAGCGCCAGCCGCCCTTGATCGCGAAGCCCAGGACCGCGCCCGCCGCCCAGATGGACGGCAGCGTCGGCGCGCCGTCCATGATCCGGGCGCGGCTGTCGACCAGCAGGGTGAGCAGGATCCCGCCGACCGCGAAGCCAAGGTCGGCGATCAGGAAGTGCCGGGTGCAGCGCTCGGGGGAGGTGGTACGCCGCCAGGTCAGCGCCATCCAGACGGTGAGCGCGCCCATGTAGGCGACGGCGACCAGCGGATGCTCGTACTTGCGGTACGAGAGCGCGACCAGGCACAGGGTGTAGACGAGGGTGAGGACGCGGTAGCCGGTGAGCGCGCGCCACAGCGGGAGCTCGACGGACATCCGCACCACCTTGGGGTGCTTGCCGTGGCGCCTGGCGGTCATCCCGCCGTCCACCGTACGTATGCCCGCGTCCGTCACTGCCGGCCCCCAACCCCTCGCCGGACGCGCCCGCGCCCGGCCTCGGCCCTGCCCGTCACTTCGGCCTATTCGGCGGCGGCCTTCTTGGCCTGCTCCGCCTCGGCCTTCTTCTTCGCCTCCGCGGCCTTGGCCGCCTCCGCGATCTGCCGCTTGGCGGCGGTCGCGTAGATGTCGACGTACTCCTGGCCCGACAGCTTCATGATCTCGTACATGACCTCGTCGGTGACCGACCGCAGGATGAAGCGGTCGCCCTCCATGCCCTGATAGCGGGTGAAGTCCAGCGGCTTGCCGATGCGGATGCCCGGCCGGATCATCTTCGGCACGACCTTGCCCGGAGGCTGCACCTTCTCGGTGTCGATCATCGCCACGGGGATGACCGGCGCGCCGGTGGCCAGCGCCACACGGGCCAGACCGCCCGGCTTGCCGCGGTAGAGCCGGCCGTCCGGGGAGCGGGTGCCCTCCGGGTAGATGCCGAACAGCTCACCGCGCTCCAGCACCTCGATGCCGCTCTTGATGGCCGCCTCGCCCGCGCCCCGGCCTCCCGACCGGTCGACCGGCAGCTGGCCCACGCCCTTGAAGAACGCCGCGGTCAGCTTGCCCTTCACGCCAGGCGAGGTGAAGTACTCGGACTTCGCGATGAAGGTGACCTTGCGGTCGAGCACCGCGGGCAGGAAAAAGGAGTCCGAGAAGGACAGGTGGTTGCTCGCGAGGATCGCCGGACCCTCGGCGGGAATGTTCTCGATGCCTTCCACCCAGGGCCTGAAGGCAAGCTTCAGCGACCCGCCGATGGAAAACTTCATTGCGCCGTAGATCAACCGACTGCCTCCTGTGTGTGACGCAAAGACCTTAACCTGCCTCGGTGACACGCTGGCCCCGACGGGGCGGCGAAGGTGCGCGACGGCAGGTGCACGCCCGCGTACGGGCCCCTCACCCGCCCGCGAGCGCCGTCGGACCTACCCGCTCGCGGTCACTTTGCGTACCCTGAGGTAACTCGCCAGGCCCTCTCATCGATCGGAGTCCCCCGGTGCCGTTCCTTCCCGGAGCCGAGCCGTTCCGCCGTGACGGCGGAGAGGTCGGCGTCCTTGTGTGCCACGGTTTCACCGGCTCCCCCCAGTCCGTCCGCCCCTGGGCCGAATATCTGGCCGACCAGGGGCTGACCGTCTCCCTGCCGCTGCTGCCCGGTCACGGCACCCGGTGGCAGGACCTGCAGATCACGACCTGGCAGGACTGGTACGCCGAGGTCGACCGCGAGCTGCGCGCGCTGACCGAGCGCTGCGCCAAGGTCTTCGTCTGCGGCCTGTCGATGGGCGGCGCGCTGGCGCTGCGGCTGGCCGCCAAGCACGGTGCCGCGATCAGCGGGGTGGCCGTGGTCAACCCCGGCAACAAGGTGCACGACGCGGCCGGGCCGCTGCTGCCGGTGCTGCGCCACCTCGTACAGACGACCAAGGGCATCGCCAGCGACATCGCCAAGCCCGGCGTGGAGGAGGTCGGCTACGACCGGGTGCCGCTGCACGCGGCGCACTCGCTGCGCCTGTTCTTCCAGCAGGTGGACTCCGAACTCCCGGGCGTCACCCAGCCGTTGCTGGTGATGACCAGCCCGCAGGACCATGTCGTACCTCCGGTGGACTCCGAGCGGATCCTCGCCCGGGTCTCGTCCACGGACGTCCGCCAGACCCTGCTGGAGCGCAGCTACCACGTCGCCACGCTCGACCACGACGCCGAGCAGATCTGCGAGGAGACCTTCGCCTTCATCTCCCGGCTCGCCCCCGAAGCGCGGGCGGACGCGGCGGACGCGGCACAGGAGGGGACGGCGGCCCGTGGCGGAGCGTAGCCCCCGCGATCCCCGCGATCCGCTGGACGAAGAGGCCGCCTGGGCCGAGATCGTGGCGGGCTACGGCGAGCAGCCGTCGTTCCCCGAGGCGGACGGCGACACCAAGGACTCCCCGGGCACCGCGGGTGCCCCCGGCGCCGAAGACACCGCGGACGCCAAGGACGGCCGGGGTCCCAAGGATGCCGAGGAGGGCCTGGGCCCCAAGGACGCCAAGGACTCTCCGGAGGAGCCGCCGCGCACGGACGGGGCCACGGGCAAGGGCACCGGTGAGGGCGGAGCCCCGCGCCCGGGCAGCTTCGTCGTCTTCGCCCCGGGCGTCGGCCCGCGCGACTGGTCCGGCGCCGAGGCGTCCGACGACGACTTCGACGAGACCGACGAGGGCCACTTCACCCCGCCCGAGCCGCCTCCGCTGCCGAAGGCCGACACCACCACCAAGTTCGCCTGGCTCGCCGTGCTCGGCGGCCCGCTGCTCCTGGTCGCCATGGTGCTCTTCCAGCAGCCCGTGACCTGGTGGATCACGGTCCTGGGCATCGGCGGGTTCCTCGGCGGCTTCGCCACGCTCGTGGCGCGGATGAAGAACGACGACGAGGACGACGACCATCTGCCGGGCGGCGGCGCGGTGGTGTGAACCCGGTGGTGTACATCGGGCGGTGCGCACCGAGTGGGTGCGCACCAGGGCCCCCACGCGCGGGGCGAGCGGAGAGGCGTCCCTAGGCGTCGGCCGGTACCCGCAGGGCCGCGAGTACGGGCAGGTGGTCGGAGGCGGCCAGCAGGTCCGCGTCCCGTAGACCGGGCAGACCGCGGGGCACTCCACAGCCGAGCACCTCGACGCCGTCGCTGGTGAACACGGCGTCGATGCGCTGCCGCGGCTCCCGGGGCGTGGAGGTGTACTCCCCTCCCCAGGGCTTGGCCGCCCAGCCGTCGGTGAGCGTGCCCGCCACCCGCCGGAAGCTCCGGCCCTCCGGCCGGTCGTTGAGATCGCCCCCGGCGACCGTGTGCGCCGCTCCGAGGCCCGCCACCCGCTCCAGCAGCAGCCCGGCCTGCTCGTACCGCTCCCGGTCGGCGAGGCTGAGATGGCAGCTGAGGACGCCGAGCCGGGCGCGGCCGATGCGGACCACGGCGGTGGCGAAGCCGCGCTGGTGCAGCCCGGGGGTGCGGGGCAGCAGGACGTCCTCCGTACGCTCCACATGGGCGCGGAGGGTGGCGAGGATCATCGGGCCCGCGGTCGTGCCGCCGCCGGTGACGTAGACCAGCCCCGCCGAGCGGGCCAGCCGCTCGGCGGCCTTGCGCCAGCGGAAGAACCGCGGCGCCTCCTGGATCAGCACGAGATCGGGGGCGCAGGCCCGGATGACCCTGGCCAGCGCCGCCCGGTCGTCGCGCATCGAGCGGATGTTGTAGCTGAGCACACGGACCACCGCCGCACCCTCCTCGGTGCCGGACGCGGGGAGTCCGGGGTGCTCAGCCACCATCCGCGTCAGCCCTGGCGCGCCAGGTCGGCCGCGCCGACCAGTCCGGCCTTGCCGCCGAGCTGCGCGGCGAGCACATGGGCGTGCGGCCGGTACTGGTTGCCGACCAGCCAGCGGCGGAAGGACTTGCGGATCGGTTCGAGGACCAGCTCGCCCTCGTCGGAGACACCGCCGCCGACGATGAAAGCGGAGGGGTCGAAGAGCGAGGCGAGGTCGGCCAGGCCGGCGCCGGCCCAGCGGGCCAGCTCGCGGAAGGAGTCGATGGCCACCGGGTCGCCCTGGCGGGCCGCCTCGCTGACGTGCCGGCCCTCGATGCCCTCGGAGGTGCCGTCGCCGAGCGACAGCAGGATCTGGGCGTTCTCGGGGGTGGCGAAGGCGCGCTGGCGGGCGTAGCGCAGCAGGGCGCGGCCGGAGGCGTACTGCTCCCAGCAGCCCTGGCTGCCGCAGCCGCACAGCAGGCCGTCGGGCACGACCCTGATGTGGCCGAACTCGGCGGCGACGCCGAAGCGGCCGCGGCGCAGCTTGTTGCCGATGATGATGCCGCCGCCCAGGCCCGTGCCGAGCGTGATGCAGATGACGTCGCTGTGGCCCTGGCCCGCGCCGAACTTGTACTCGCCCCAGGCCGCGGCGTTGGCGTCGTTCTCGACGACGACGGGCAGGCCGACGCGCTGTTCGACCTTGTCCTTGAGCGGCTCGTGGCGCCAGTCGATGTTCGGTGCGAACAGGACCGTGGCCCGCTTCTCGTCGACGTAGCCGGCTGCGCCGATGCCGACGGCCTCGATGCGGTGGCCGGCGCCCACCGTGCGGACCGCGTCCGCGATCGCCTCGGTCAGCGCGTCGGTGGCCTGCGGGGTCGGCACCGTGCACGTCTCAAGGATCGAGCCCTCTTCGTCGACCACGCCGGCCGCGATCTTCGTGCCGCCGATGTCGACGCCGATGGTGAGTCCCATGTGTCCCTCAGTTTTTCGCTCGAACCCCGCCAGGACCCACCGTACCGGAGCCGGGATCAGTCGAGATCGATTCGCTCGGTGCCGGTGGGGCCGTCGTCGTCGCGCGGGTCGTCGCCGCGGCGGCCCTCGGGCCGGTCGTCGGCGTCGTCGCGGGTCCAGCGGCGCTCGCTGCCCTCGACGGCGGAGCGGTAGGCGGCGAGCAGTTCGGAGCCGGCCGCGGCGAGGTGGTCGAAGATGTCGGGGTTGCGCTCGATGACCGGCTCGACGGCGGCCTTGGCCTGCTTGAAGAGCTGGCTGACGGCGCTCTGCGCGGCGATCCCGCCGAGCGCGCCGGGCAGCTGGATGCCGGCGAGCTTCTCGGTCACCGCGTCGGCGAGCTTGCGCAGTTCCTCGGCGGCGCTGGCCGGCGGCGGGCCGTAGGTGGCCCGGCGGCGGGCCTGCTCGGCCGCGAGGTCCTCGGCGCAGGCGGTCTCCCAGGCGTCGGCGTCGGGCTCGGCCTTGCGGTCGGCGGGGCGCTCGGTGGCATCGCTCATGTTGAACTCCGTGGACTGCTGCGGCGAGGCGGTACGGCGAAGGGTGCGGGCGGGCCCGTCGGGACACGGCACGTCGAGGCGGGCACGCCGAAGCGGCGGCTCACCCTCGACGGTACCCGAACGGTGGTATCCGGGTGAGGCATGTGGCACGGGTCGGGCCGGATGAGGCGCCGGCCCGCACCCCGTGCTTCAGTCGTTCTTGGGCCACAGGTCCGGGTCCGGACTGAAGCGGATCTCCAGGACGCCGTCGCGCAGTCCGGCGCCCGAGACGGTGCAGCGGCGCAGCGCGGAGGGGAGCGTACGGATCCGGCGGAAGCGGCCGACCGTCACCACGATCTCGTCGCCGCGGCGGACCAGGCCCAGCCCCCTGCGCTCGGCGCCGGGCAGCGGGACCCGCCAGACCAGGATGCCGTCGGTGGCCAGGCGGTCGTCGACGGTCCACGGGTCGGTGCGCCGCTCCGGCCCGGGGTGCGCGGCGCCGAGTTCACCGGCCGGACCGCCGATCAGCTCGTCGAGCTCCTCGACGCCCTGGGGGTCGCGGCCCAGATGCGGCACCTCATGGACGGGCACGTCGGGGAACTCCTCGCGCAGCGCCTTGAGGGCGGTCTGCTGGCTGCCGGAGAGCGCGGCGAGGAAGGGGTCGGCGGAGCCGGTGGGCAGCAGCCGGTTGACGACCACGCCGTCGGTGCGCCGGCCGTGCAGCGCGAGTCCGGCGCGGATGGTGCGCAGGTTGGCCGCGGCGACCGGGCCGGCCTCGGTGACCAGGCGTACGGACGTGCCGGGGTCGTCGATCGCCCGCTGGACGGCGGCGAGTTCGCTCTCCCAGCGCTCGGCGGCCTCGTACAGCTTCTGGGCCGGCATCGGGACGCCGGCGAGCTGGGCGAGCACCGGGCGCAGCGCGCGGGCCGCCTGGCGCTCGGGGGGCAGCAGCCGGCGCAGATAGCGGCGTACCTGGTTCGGCAGGGCCAGCAGCCGGATCGTTTCGGCGGCCGAGGGCATGTCGACGACGACCATGTCCCAGTCGTCCGAGGCGTGTTCGGCGCGCAGTGCGTGCAGCAGCGCGAAGTCCTCGGAGCCGGGGAGTTCGGTGAGTTCGTCCTCGTCGAGGGGGGCGGCGCCCAGGAGGTCGAGGGCGGCGCCGGCGCGCTCCTGGAAGGCGAGGAACTCCTGGCGGAAGCGGTCCGCGGGGTCGATCCGGCGGGCGTGCAGGCCGGGCGCTATGGGGGTGGGGGTGTCGGCTCCGAGGGGGGTGCCCAGCACCGTTTCCGGCGCGCTGCTCTCCGTGGTGAGCAGCAGTGCCCGCGCGCCCCGCCGGGCGCCGGCCAGGGCGGTGGCGGCGGCGAGCGTGGTGCGGCCGGCGCCGCCGGGGCCGGTGACGAGGACGATGCGCACGCTCAGAGCTTCTTGGCCTCGTCGGCGGGCTCGGCCTGGTCGGCGGGCCCGGCGTCGGGGCCGCTCTCGACGCGCTTCTTCAGCCCGGCCAGCGCGCGGTCGATGATGACCTTCTCGGCCTTGCGCTTGATCATGCCGAGCATCGGGATCTTGACGTCGACGGTGAGCTGGTAGGTCACCTCGGTGCTCTTGCCGTCGTTCAGGGACGCGAGACGGTAGGAGCCGTCGAGGGCGCGCAGCATCTGGGACTTGACCAGGGACCAGCTGACCTCGTCGGCGCCGGTCCAGGTGTAGGCGAGGGTGTGGTCGTCCTTGATCGCTCCGGCGTCCAGCAGGAGGCGCACCTGCGCCGCGCGGCCCTGGTCGTCCGTGGCGAGGACCTCCGCCTTCTGGACCTCGCCGGTCCACTCCGGATAGCGGTCAAAGTCGGCGATCACTCCCATCACCTCGGCGGGTGCCGCCTCGATCGTGATGCTAGAGCTGGTGTGTTCGGCCATCGCCGTGACTCCTCCATGCCGATTCGTGCCGGTCCGCCGACGTTTTCCCCGAGCTCTCAGCTTCGTTCGAGCGGGGGAGACCCCATTGCGCGGTGTCCGCAATATGGCGTCTCTGCTGCTGAAGGCTACCGCGCGGGGGATGGGCGGTGGACGCGGCCGGGCTCACCACTCCAGGACGTAGGGCGTTCCGGTCGCGTTGAAGTGGCCGACATTGACGCATTCGGTGCCCCCGATACGGACCCGGCGGGCGAGCGGCTGGTGTACGTGGCCGAAGAGGGAGTACCGCGGCCGGGTGGCGCGGATGGCGTGCAGCAGGGCCGCGCTGCCGCGCTCGAAACGGCGGGCGACGGTGTCGTAGCAGAGTTCGGGGACGTCCGGTGGGATGTGGGTGCACAGCACGTCCACCTCGCCGACCGCCTCGATCTTGGCGGCGTACTCCTCGTCGCTGATCTCGTAGGGCGTCCGCATGGGGGTGGTCAGCCCGCCGCCGACGAAGCCGAAGACCCGGCCGCCGATCTCCACCCGCTGCCCGTCCAGGACGGTGGTGCCGGGTCCGGCGTATTCGGGCCACAGGCGCGGCATGTCGACGTTGCCGTAGGTGGCGTACGTGGGGGTCGGGAAGGCCGCGAAGAGTTCGGCGTACTGCCGGCGGACCGCGGTCTCGATGACGGCCTCGCGGCCGCCGCCCGTCCCGTCCAGCTCGCCCCACAGCCGGCGGCCGAGTGCGCGGGCCTCGTCGAAGCGGCGGGCGGTGCGCAGTTCCACGAGCGCGCTGGCGTTGGCCACGCCGAAGAGGTCGGGGAAGATGCCGCGCGAGTGGTCGGCGTAGTCGAGGAAGAGGACCAGGTCGCCGAGGCAGACCAGGGCGTCGGCCCCGGTCCCGGCCGCCGCCAGGTCCCGGCTGTTGCCATGTACGTCACTGACCACATGCACGCGCATGGCGTCACCCTAGATCGCGGGTGCGGGCCTCCGGGAGGGCCCCCCGTACTGTGCGCCCGATTAGTGGTTACTTTCGGGTCACCGACCGGCTGGTCTAGTCTGCGCGGGATAGTCCCCATGGCGTTTCCGCAAGCGTGTGACGCATGAAACATCTGGCCGTTCCCCCCTATCCCAAAAGCAATACCCATGGGTAACGTCCGGGCAGTCCAATCCCCCTTGCTTGATCATGGACCGCCGCCGGTGTGCACACAGCGTCGTGGCGCCGGCGCTTTTGAGGAGCAACAGTCTTGCGCGAGTTCAGCCTTCCGGCCCTGTACGAGGTCCCCGCGGACGGCAACCTGACGGATCTCATCCGCCGAAATGCCGCGCAGCACCCGGACGTTGCCGTCATGGGACGCAAGGTGAACGGGCAGTGGCAGGACGTCACCGCCGTCACCTTCCTCGCCGAGGTCCGCGCCGCCGCCAAGGGCCTGATCGCCTCCGGAGTCCAGCCCGGCGACCGGGTCGGTCTGATGTCGCGCACCCGCTACGAGTGGACGCTGCTGGACTTCGCCATCTGGAGCGCCGGCGCGATCACCGTCCCCGTGTACGAGACGAGCTCCGCCGAGCAGATCCAGTGGATCCTCGGCGACTCCGGCGCGGTGGCCTGCCTGGTGGAGACGCCCGCCCACGAGGCGACCGTCGAGTCGGTCCGCGACCGGCTGCCCGAGCTGGCGAACATCTGGCAGATCGAGCGGGACGCCATCGCCCGGCTGCAGGCCGCCGGCTCGGGCCTGTCCGACGACGAGGTGGACGCGCGCAGCGCCCTCGCCGACGCGGACTCCCCCGCCACCATCGTCTACACCTCCGGCACCACCGGCCGCCCCAAGGGCTGTGTGCTCAGCCACCGCAGCTTCTTCGCCGAGTGCGGCAACGTCGTCGAGCGGCTGCGGCCGCTGTTCAACACCGGCCACTCCTCCGTCCTGCTCTTCCTGCCCATCGCCCATGTCTTCGGGCGCCTGGTGCAGGTCGCCTCCGTGATGGCCCCCATCAAGCTGGGCCACGCCCCCGACATCAAGAACCTCACCGACGACCTGGCCTCCTTCCGGCCGACGCTGATCCTGGGCGTCCCGCGGGTCTTCGAGAAGGTCTACAACTCGGCGCGGGCCAAGGCACAGGCCGACGGCAAGGGCAAGATCTTCGACAAGGCCGCGGAGACGGCGATCGCCTACAGCCGCGCCCTGGACACGCCCGACGGCCCGGCGCTGGGCCTGAAGCTGAAGTACAAGGTCTTCGACCGGCTGGTCTTCGGCAAGCTGCGGGCCGTCCTCGGCGGCCGCGCCACGCACGCCATCTCCGGCGGCGCCCCGCTCGGTGAGCGCCTCGGCCACTTCTACCGCGGCATCGGCTTCACCGCCCTGGAGGGCTACGGCCTGACGGAGTCCTGTGCGGCCACCGCCTTCAACCCCTGGGACCGCCAGAAGATCGGCACCGTCGGGCAGCCCCTGCCGGGCTCGGTCGTGCGCATCGCCGACGACGGCGAGGTCCTGCTGCACGGCGAACACCTCTTCACCGAGTACTGGAACAACCCCTCGGCCACCGAAGAGGCGCTCTCCGACGGCTGGTTCCACACCGGCGACATCGGCACCCTCGACGAGGACGGCTACCTCGCCATCACCGGCCGCAAGAAGGAAATACTGGTCACCGCCGGCGGCAAGAACGTCGCCCCGGCCGTGATCGAGGACCGTATCCGGGCCCACGCCCTGATCGCGGAGTGCATGGTCGTCGGCGACGGCCGGCCCTTCATCGGCGCGCTGGTCACCCTCGACGAGGAGTTCCTCCCCCGCTGGGCCGAGGAGCACGGCCACCCCGCCGACATCACGCCGTCGCAGATCGCCGAGGACCCGGAGCTGCTGGCCGCCGTCCAGCGCGCCGTCGACGACGGCAACGCGGCCGTCTCCAAGGCCGAGTCGGTGCGCAAGTTCCGCATCCTGCCGACCCAGTTCACCGAGGAGTCCGGCCATGTCACCCCGTCGCTGAAGCTGAAGCGGAACGTGGTGGCCAAGGACTTCGCGGAGGAGATCGAGGCGATTTACCGGGGCTAGGCCCTTCCGCTGCGCTTTGCCCGCCTCCCACGTTTTTGGCTGTCCCGCCGTGGTGGTTGTTCGCCGTTGCGCCTGCGGCGGGCGGTGCCGCTGCGCGGGGCTGTTCGGCTGCCGGTGACGAGCCTGCGGGGCTGGGTGTCCGGACTGCTGCGCTTTACGTCCGGACACCCAGCCCCTCCGGCCCGCCCCCTCCCGTTGTGGGTGGGAGAAACCCGTGGGGGTGCCCGTAAGCCCTCGTCTACCGGTAGGCGACCGATCAGAGGTGCCCCCACCGGCCTGCTTCTCCCACCCACCCACGGGAGGAGACGGGCCGGAGGGGTAGGGGTGTGGGACGTAAAGCGCAGCAGTCCCACACCCCTACCCCGGAGGACCGTCACCGCACCCCGAAAGCCCCGCGCAGCGGACCCCGCCCGCCGCCAGGCGCAACAGCGAGAAACCACCACGGCGGGAAAGCCGACAACGTGGGAAGCCGGCCAAGCGCAGCGGAACGGCTACAGCAGCTCCCTGAGCTGCTCCGCCAGTAGGTCCCAGCGCCACCTCTCCTCCACCCAGGCGCGGCCCCGTTCGCCCATCGTGCGGCGCAGTTCGGGGTCCTTCAGGAGGGTGATGATGCGGTCGGCGGCGGGGGTGGGGGCGCCGCCGGGGACGACCCAGCCGGTCTCGCCGTCGAGGACGGCGTCGGGGGCGCCGCCGGAGTCCCCCGCGACCACCGGGAGCCCCGTGGCGGACGCCTCCAGGTAGACGATGCCCAGGCCCTCGACGTCGAGACCGCCGCGACGGGTGCGGCACGGCATCGCGAAGACGTCGCCGGCGCCGAAGTGGGCCGGCAGCTCCTCCCAGGGGACCGCGCCGGTGAAGCGCACCGCGTCCGCCACGCCCTTCTCCTGGGCCAGGGCGCGCAGTTCCTTCTCGTACGGGCCGCCGCCGACGATCAGCAGCACCGCGTCGGGCACCGCGGCGACGATGGCGGGCATCGCCTCGATCAGGGTGTCCTGGCCCTTGCGCGGGACCAGGCGCGAGACGCACACCACGACCGGGCGGCCGGTGAGGCCGAGCCGGGCCCGTACGGCGTCGCCGCCGGAGCCGGGGTGGAAGGTCTTCTCGTCGACGCCGGGCGGGAGTTGGACCATGCGCGCGGCGGCCTGCGGGGTGAGCGCGGCGGCGATCCGCGAGCGGGTGTACTCGCCGAGGTAGGTGAGGGTGTCGGTGCCCTCGCCGATCCGGCGCAGCAGCTGACGGGCGGCGGGCAGCTGCGCCCAGCCCGCCTCGTGGCCGTGGGTGGTCGCCACGATGCGGCGGGCGCCGGCCGCGCGGAGCGCGGGCGCCATCAGCCCGAGCGGGGCCGCGGCGCCGAACCATACGGAGGAGCAGCCGTGTTCACGCAGCAGCGCGGTGGCCCGCCGGGTCACCCGGGGCGTCGGCAGCAACATCGTCGTACGGTCCCTGACCACCGGGAACGGCTGCTCGGCGTCGAAGGCGGCGGTGGCCGCGAGACCCTCCTTGCTGCGCTTCCAGGTGGAGGCGTAGACGACGACCTGGGAGGGGTCCAGACGCAGCGCCATGCTGTGCAGGAAGGCCTGGATGCCGCCGGGCCGGGGCGGGAAGTCGTTCGTGACGATCAGGGTCTTGTGCACGATGGTCTCTCGACGGTCGGTCCGAGCGGTCGCTCTCGGCGGTTCGGGCCCGACAGTACCGGGCACCGCGCCGCCGGGGGCGGGCCGCCCCGCCACGCCGGTGCCCGCCGCGCCGCCGCGGCCGCTCGCGCCGGGCATGATGCGGGGAGCAGCGGGAAGGGGCGGCGAAGAGGTGGCGATGACCGGCGGTGGCGGAGTGCGTGGAGTGTGGCTTCCGGTCGTTTGCTGGGCCGTGACACGGGCCGTGGTGCTGCTGTGTGTGCTGAGGGTGGTGGTCCTGCCGGGGCCGGATGTCACCACCGATGTCTCGGTGATCTACCAGGGCTGGTACGAGGTCCTGAAGACCGGTACGTACCCACTGGACGATGTGACCTGGCAGTACCCGCCGGCGGCCGCCCTCGCCGTCCTCGCGCCCGGTCTGCTGCCGTTCCTCGACTACGCCCCGGCGTTCTTCGCCCTGGTGCTCGTCGCCGACGCGGCGGGACTCGCGCTGTTCCTGCGTGCGGGCCGGCGGGCCGGCAACCGGCCGGCCGGGGCCTGGGTGTGGATCGCGGGTGTGGCGCTGCTGGGCCCGACCGCGTACGCCCGCTACGACCTGATGGTCACCGTGGTGGCCGTCGCGGCGCTCTTCGCGGCGGTGCGCCGGCCGCGGGTGGCGGGCGCGCTGGTCGCGTTCGGCACCCTGCTGAAGGCCTGGCCGGCGCTGCTGCTGGCGGGGGTGGCGCTGCGCGGCAGCCGGGCGGGTGCCCTGTGGCGGAGCGCGGGCGCCACCGCGGCCGGGCTGACCGTGTGCTGTGTGGCCGCCGCGCCGGGCGCGCTGGCCTTCTTCACGTTCCAGCGCGACCGCGGCACGGAGATCGAGTCGCTCGGCGGGCTGGTCTTCCATGTCGCGCGCCACTACGGGTGGGACGGCCAGGTGCTGCTCAACTACGGCTCGGTGGAGTTCCTGGGGCCAGGTGTGGAGCTGGTCAGCTCCCTGGCGCTGGCGCTGAGCGGGGCCGCCCTGGGCTGGCTGGTGCTGTGGCGGCTGCGGGCCGGGCCGTCGACCCGTGCGACGCTGTGCGACGCGGCCTTCACCGCCACCCTGCTGTTGACGACCACGAGCCGGGTGATCAGCCCGCAGTACATGCTCTGGCTGGTGGGGCTGGGAGCGGTGTGCACGACCGTACGGGCGAGCCGTCAGGCGCTGCCGGCGGTGCTGGTCGTGCTCGCCACCGGGGTCACCCTGCTGGAGTTCCCCCTCGGGTTCGCGCACGTCGTGGCGAGCGATCCGTGGGGCGTCGCCCTGCTGGCCCTGCGCAACGGGCTGCTGGTCGCCGCGTCGCTGCTCGCCTGCCGGCGGCTGTGGGCCGCCACCCGCGGCCCTGTGGACGGTACGGAGCCCCTCAGCGCAGCTGCTTACGCACATACGCCCGCCACTGTGCGGTGAACTCCGCGAGGCCGACGCCCAGCTGGGCCCGCATGGCGCGGTCGGTGCGGTCGGCGCGGGTCAGCGGGCGGTAGCCGGAACCGGCGGCCGGCGACGCCGGGCCGGCGCCGCTCGGTGCCACCGTGGCCGCTTCCATCGGCGCGCCTCCGGTCGCCGCCGTACGCAGCCCGCTCCGGCCCGCCGCCCGGTAGAAGGCCAGCAGCTTCGCCTCGCCCCACCTCTCGGCGATCATGCGGCAGGCCAGCCAGCTGCCCTCGTACGCCTTCGCCAGCCGGTCGGCGCCGGCGCTGAAGCCGAAGTCCGCGTCGGTGGGCAGCTTGGCGGGGAGCTTGCCGCTGTGGACCGCGCGGGTGAGCTCGGGGGCGGTGGCGGCGGCCTTGCGGTGCGTGCCGCGGTAGGCGACCCAGTCGGCGAAGCCCTCGGACAGCCACAGGGGGGTGGCCGCGGTGGTGACCGTACGGGTGGCGACATGGGTGGTCTCGTGGGTGAGGACCACCTTGCGGCCCAGGTCGTTGAGCTCCTCGTAGGCGTCGGGGTTGATGATCACGCGGTCCGCCGGGGCGGCCGTGGTGACGCCCGCCTCACCGGTGGTGACCGCCGCGATCCCCCGGTAGCCGGAGGGGTCGTCGCTGCCCATCAGCTGCGCCATCTCCTCGACCGAGTCCGGCGCCTCCACCACGACCTTCCGCGCCCACTTGCCCTTCCAGGCCGCGGAGACCGCGGGCACCGCCTGGTCCGCGCGGCGCGCCAGGTCCTTGAGGCGGTCGAGGTGGGCGGCAGCGCCGAGGACCAGGCTGTGCCGGCCGTGGACCACCCGTACCGGGCCCTGGTCCCACAGCTGGCGGGTGCCGCTCTTGCCGGCCGCCGCGCCGTCGGTGTCCGAGGAGATCAGCCAGCGCCCGTCGCGCTCGGTCAGGGTGAGGTACTGCACGGCGTTGACCGGCGCGGTGTCGTAGCCCGAGAGGCGGTAGCGCAGCCGGACCTTCGCGGCCAGCCGTTCGCCGCCGCCGGGGCCGGTGAGGGGGAAGGCGTCGGTGGCGTCGAGGTCGTAGCGCCAGCCGGTCAGCGGTATGCCCGACAGGTGGGCGAACACGGCGCGCTGGCGGGCGCGGTAGCCGGTGGCACGGGGGTCGACGGCGGCCAGGAAGCCCGCCTCGTCCCGCTTCTGGACGGCCCGCGCCCGGTCGTCGAGCATCCGCTGGACGTCCGGGAAGCGGGCCGAGGAGGAGGTCCTGGGCGCGCAGCCGGCCAGGGGTGCGAGCAGCGCGAGGCCGGTCGCGACGGCACAGCCCGCCGCCCCGGCCCGCGACGGCCGTCTCGCCCACTGGTGTGACATGCGGCCGATCGTAATTCCGGCCCGGCCGGGGCAAAAACGCTGGGGCGCCCTCTCAGGGCCTGGTGACGGACGAGATCGGCATCATCCCGACCGGGTCGTAGCGCACCCGCGCGCCGGGATGGGGCGCGTGCACGACCTGGCCGTTTCCGACGTACATGCCGACATGACTGGCATCCGAGCGGTAGATGACCAGGTCGCCGGGCTGCACCTGGCCGAGCGGAACCTGCCGGCCGGCGCCGCGCTGGCCCTGTGAGGTACGGGGCAGCCAGACGCCGGCCCAGCTGTAGGCCCATTGGGTGAGTCCGGAGCAGTCGAAGGCGCCGGGGCCGTTGCTTCCCCAGGCGTACGGGGAACCCACGGCGGCGCGCACCGCGTCGACGGCGGCGGCGGCCCGCCCGGAGGCCGGTACGGCGCCGCCGAGGTCGGGGACCATCTCGCCGCGCCCGTCGCTCCTGGAGATCCGGTCGTAGGCCGCTCTGGCCTCCATGGGGAGCGCGTTCAGCAGCCGCTGGGCGATGGCCAGCTTGCGCTGGACGTTCCTCTTGTGGCGGGCGACCTGCCGGCGGCTGGACTCCAGCTCGGCCAGCTTCCCCGCGGTGTCCCGGCGCTGGATCTCCAGGGTGTGCTGCGCCGCCCGCAGTTCGCGCAGGTGGGTGGCCTGGACGGCGCCGAGCCGGTGGAGTGCCCAGGCCTTCTCCAGGTAGCTGTCGGGCCGTTCGGAGAGCATCAGCTTCAGAGCGGGGTCCAGACCGCCGGCCCGGTACTGGGCGGCGGCCAGCGCCCCGATCCGGCCGCGCATGCGGTTGACCCGCTCCTGGGCGCGGGCGGTGCGGTCCTGGAGGGTGGTCGCCTCGTCGCGCAGCTTCCTGGTGCGGGCGTCGGCGCCGTTGAACTTCTCGGTGACCCGCTCCGCCTGCTCGTAGAGCGTCCGGACCCGCGCCAGCGCCGCGTCGCGGCCGGCGGGGTCCGTGGGGGAGGCGGAGGCCGGCGGTGCCGACAGTCCCGCGGTCGCCAGCGCGGCGGACAGCAGGGTGACCCCGGCGAGGGTGCCCTGGCCGTGCTGTGCGGGACGGCGGTGGGACGCCACGAGAGCCACACTCCTTCCGATGGGGGTCCCGCCTGCTCGTAGGGCCCTCCCCTGCTTGAGCGGAGCCGAGAGCCTGGGGGCCGGCCGAGAGCGTGGGGGAATCCCCTGTCGCCCGGGAGGGCGCGCGGTGACCGGATGTTGCGAGGGCAGACAGTAACCGCGCCGGTGCACACCGGCCAAAAACCCCATTCGGTGCACAAAAAGCCGCCCCGCCGGTGACTGTGCAGGTCACCGGCGGGGCGGGAGGTCAGCGGCGAAGGCCGCAATTCGCCCGTTCGGGCGGCAGGTTGAGGCGGCGGCGAGTCCGGTCAGACCCGCACGCCGAACATGAACGGCATGTTGTTGATCGACTCGTAGCGCACGGAGGCACCCGGCTTCGGGGCGTGCAGTACCGTGCCGTTGCCCGCGTAGAGGCCGATGTGGTGCAGGTCGCCGTAGAAGAGCACCAGGTCGCCGGGCTTGAGGGCGTCCTGCGAGCTGATCCGGGTACCGGCGTTGGCCTGCGCCTGCGAGGTGCGCGGCAGCGACTGGCCGGCCTGCTGGTACGCCCAGGAGGTCAGGCCCGAGCAGTCGAAGGACGACGGGCCCGTGGCACCCCAGACGTAGGGCGACCCTATCTTGGACTGCGCGGCGGCCAGGGCGGCCGCGCCGCGCTGCGAGGCGGGCACGTCGTTGCCGAGGTCGGCGCGCTCGTTGCTGCGGTCGGCGCGGGCCTGCTCGGCCTCCATGGCCGCCCGCTCCTTGGCCGTCAGGGTGTTGAGCAGCTGCTGCGCCTTGGCGAGCTTGCCCTTGATCTCGTCCTTCTTCTCGCCGAGCGCCTTACGGGTCTCGGTGAGGTCCTGGATCTTGCTCGCGGCCTCCGCGCGCTCCTGGGCGAGCCGGCGCTGCTTGTCCGCGATGGTCTTGAGCTGCTCGGCCTGCTTGCCGCTCAACTGGTCGAGGGTGGCGGCCTTTTCGAGGTAGGTGTCCGGGTCGCCGGAGAGGAACAGCTGCACCGAGGGGTCGATGGACCCGCTGCGGTACTGGCCGGAGGCGACCGCGCCGAGACCCTTGCGGAGCTGGTTGAGCTCACCCTGCCCGCGCGCGACCTTGTCCTGGAGGTCGTCGACCTCCTTCTGGAGCTTGTCCTGCTGCTCCTTGACCCCGTTGTACTTCTCGGTGGCCTGCTCGGCCTGCTCGTAGAGCTTGTCGACCTCGGACTTGACGTCCTTCTTCGACGGCGAGGGGGCGGCCTGGGCGGCCTGGGACGAAAGGGCCACGGCCGCCGCTGCGGTGGCGGTGAGCACGGTCACGCGGGTACGGCTCGGCTGCTTGGGTCGACGGTGGGACGCCACGGGGGCGAGCTCCTTCTTCCTCCAGCCGCCTACCGGGAAGTGGGGGGGCAAGACCCCGGCTCCGCGTGAACGCCGCGGACTCGGCGGTACCTTCACTGTTCATCCCGGTTGGATGATCACCTGTATGAAGGTTCGCGCCTGACCTTAGTAACCGAGCTGTGATCGCTTCAAATCCTCATAGGAAAAATCTGCGCCACAAACCCCATCCTTTACCAACATCACACAGGCAGTGAGCGCCAATTGACACTGAGAGACGGATGACGAGCATTTTCTTCCGCGGTCCGGAAGTCCGAATCCCGCCCGTCAGGTACGGGCAAGTCGCTTGAGCAACAGGGCCGATGCGACCGGCCGCGCCCCGGCCTTCGCCACACCGTCGGCCACTTCCCGGTCCGTGGAGACCACGACGACCGGGCGGCCGGGCGGTTCGGCACGTACGAGTTGACGAATCAACTCGTCGGCCGTTACGCCCGGTTTGCTGAACAGGACCCGCACCCCGCGCGGCGGCGCGAGCAGCACCGGCGCCGCCAGCTCCGCGCCGTCGAAGACGCAGGTCATCTCGGCGCCGGTCTGCGCCGCCAGCACCGCGAGCCCGCCCAGGAGGCGCAGCCGCTGCTTGTCGAGCGGCATGGTCGGATAGCCGGTTTTGGTGACGTTGTAGCCATCCACCACCAAATGTGCCTGGGGCAGCGCCAGTAGCTGGTCGAGCAGCGCGGGGTCCGTCTCGGACAGCGCACGCGTCGCGATGTCCTTGGGCGTCATCCGGCCCGGCGCGACCGCCTCGACGGTGTCGGCCGGATGGACGTTGGCGGGCGGCAGCGCCAGCTCGCGGCGCAGCCCCTGGGCGGCGTCCAAAACGGTGTCCAGCAGCAGCCGCAGCCGCATGTCCTCGACGCTGCGCCCCTCGCGGACGGCTCGCCGGCTGGTCTCCAGCGACGCCTCGGCCTCGGCGATCCGGGCCTTGAGCCGGCGCACCTCGCTGTCCGCGGCGTTCTTCTCCGTCGCCGACCGGTCCCGTACGTCGGCCAGCTCGGCCTCGGCCTTGCGCACCGCGGCCTCACCGCGCTTGACGTCGCTCAGCGCGCTGCGCAGCTTGCGGCGCAGCGTCTCGTTCTCCTTGCGCACGGCCTCCAGGTCCACCCGGATCCGCTCGGTGTCCGTGCGCGCCTCGTCGCGCGCCTGCGCCAGCTCCGCGCGCAGCCTGGCCAGCTCCCGCTCGGCCTCCTCGCCGGCCCGCTCGGCGCGCGCCCGCTGCGCCTCCTCGCCGGCCGCCGCGACGAGCTTGACCCAGCCGTCGGGCCGCAGCACATAGGCGGCCGCGGCGACATCGAGCGGATCGGCGGCGGCGGGCGGGGTGCCGTGCTCCAGCGCCTCGGCGAGCTCCGGCTGGGCCTCGCGCAGCTTGCCGGCGATCCGCTGCCGGAAGACCGCGTCGCCCTCCAGCGCCGCGGCCATCGCGTTGCCGGCGAACTTGGCCCGGCGGGTCGGGGTGAACCGGGCGTACTGCCGCAGTGGAGCCGGGAGTTCGGCGACGGTCAGCGCGCCGAAGGACTCCGCGGTGAGCGCCACGACCCGGCGCCGTACGCCCTCGGGCAGCGGACGGTCGAGCACCTCGTCCGCCGCACCCGCTGGTGCGTCGGCACGCTCGGCTCCCGGCTCCCCTTCTGGACGGTCCACCACGGCTGCATCGCTCCGATCTCAGGCGTTCGCGCCCGGACGGTCCACCAGTTCGATCTGGTCGACCGCGTTGCACCAGCGGCAGCGCACGGACTCGATGCTCTCACTGAGGACCTCGCGCTCCTCCACCTTCGGCTCCCCTGCCAGGTCCAGGTGGACGTACTCCACGACCTTGGCCTGGCGGGTCACATCGAAACGGGTGAGGTTGCCGCACAGCGTGCAGCGCCACCGGGTTTCGGCCGTCGGCAGGGGAACAGACATCGTGTCGTCCTCTTTCATGCTCGTCGATCTCATGCTGCTGCGCCGTTCACGCGGTGCGCCGTCGGACTGCGGAAGTACGCAAGGTACTGCCTGCAACCCTACGGCCTGATGGGGGGCCGGTGCGGGCCCCGCCCAGGAGCCGGGACGCGGCGAGGCACTCTGTCCCGATTGCCCGCATTACGCCATGATCACTTCATGACGGCGTCGGCTCCCCCTCCCCGTTCACCCCGTACTCCGCGCTCCGCGCGCGCCGATTCGCCCCGCCCATCCGGCCTCCTCCCCCGCCCGCCGCACCCCACCCGGTCCCTGACCGCGGTGTTCTCGCGGCTGACGAATGTGCTGATCGGCCTGTGCTGCGTGGTCTTCGTGGCCGGTCCCGTCTGCACCCTGAACCGGATGTACGGCACCGGCGACGCCCTGCTGAAGGCGCAGACCGCGTACTTCGAGCGGTGGGGCGTGATCCCGCTGGAGCTCTGGAGCGGTTCGCTGCGGGCGCTGATCACTCCGCTCACCGCGCTGTTCGTGCACGGCAGCTGGCTGCATCTGCTCGGCAACATACTGTTTCTGTACGTCTTCGGCGGGATGGCCGAGGCGCGGATGGGCCGGCTGCCGTTCGCCGCCTTCTACCTCATCATCGGCTACCTGGCGCTGCTCGGCTACGCGGCCGCGCACGCCTCCTCGGGCCAGACACTGGTGGGCGCCTCCGGCTCGATCGCCGGCGTCCTGGGCGCCTTCCTCTACCTCTTCCCCCGGGCCCGGGTCACCAGCGTCTTCCCCTTCCTGTTCTTCCTTCCGCTGCGCTTTCCCGCCTGGATCGTGCTGCTGTTCTGGTTCTTCCTCCAGTGGCAGGCCGCCCGGGACGACCCCCACGGGCCCGGCGTCGCCTACCTCGCGCACGTCGTCGGCTTCACGCTCGGCTTTCTGTACGCCTGGGTCCGGTACCGGAGGGATAGTGTGGGGGCCACCAGGGCGAATGACCCGGCGACCGAGGGAGAGAGCCAGCCGTGATCACGTCGATCGTGCTCATCAAGACCAGCGTGGACCAGATCCCCGAGATCGCCCAGAAGATCGCCGCACTGGACGGCGTCAGCGAGGTCTACTCCGTCACCGGCGCCCACGACCTCATCGCCATGGTCCGGGTCGCCGCCCACGACGACCTGGCGGACGTCATCCCCGGCCGGATCAGCAAGGTCCCCGGCGTCGCCTCCACCGAGACGCACATCGCCTTCCGCACGTACTCCCAGCACGACCTGGAGGCGGCGTTCGCGATCGGGCTCGACGCGTAGCGCTGCGCTGGGCTTGCTTCCCACGTTTTCGGCTGTCCCGCCGTGGGGGTTTCGCTTGGTTCGCCTGCGGCGGGCTGGGTGCCGCTGCGCGGGGCGTTTTCGGCAGCGGGTGCGCCCCTCCGGACTCCGTCCTGCGGTCCGCCCCCTCCCGTGGGAGGGGGAGAGAGACCGGTGGGGCCGGACGTCAGCGTTCGTGCGCCGGTAGTCGACGGAGCAGGTCAGTCCCCACCGGCCCGTCTTCCCACTCACCCACGGGAGGGGACAGACCGTAGGACGAAGTCCGTAGGGCTGTCACCGCACCCGACACACAACCGCCCGCCGCAGGCGCAACGGCGAGAAACCAGCACGGCGCCGCAGCCGACAACGTGGGACGGCTCCCCGCGTCAAAGAGACGCGGGTACGCAACGGCCGTCCTCCGTGCGGTAGTTCCACCGTGCGCCGTCCGCGATGAGTTCCTTCACCGCGCCGACGAAGCGGTCGATGTGCTCGTCGGGGGTGCCGGCGCCGAAACTGACGCGGATGGCGTTCAGGGCGCGCTCGCCGGGGGCCGCCTCGGGGGCGCCGCACTCCCCGGGGTCCTGCGGCTCGCTGCCCAGCAGGGTCCGCACGAGCGGGTGCGCGCAGAACAGGCCGTCGCGTACGCCGATGCCGTACTCGGCCGACAGCGCGGCGGCGAAGTGCGAGCTGTTCCAGCCGTCGACGACGAACGAGAGCACGCCCACCCTGGGTGCGTCGTCGCCGAAGAGGGAGAGCACCCTGACCTCGGGCACCTCGGCCAGGCCCTGCCGTACCCGGGCGATCAGCGCCTGCTCGCGGGCGCCCAGGTTGTCGAAGCCGGCCTCGGTCAGCGCCTGGCAGGCGGAGGCGATCGCGTAGGCGCCGATGACGTTCGGCGAACCGGCCTCGTGCCGGGCGGCGGTGGTGTGCCACTCGACGTCCACACCGCCGTCGGTGCGCCGGGAGACCCTGCGGCTGGCGCCGCCGCCGGCCAGGTACGGCTCGCCGTCCTGCAGCCAGTCCGCGCGGCCGGCCAGCACCCCGGCGCCGAACGGCGCGTACAGCTTGTGGCCGGAGAAGGCGACCCAGTCGACGTCCAGTTCGGCGATGTCGAGGGGGTGGTGCGGGGCGAGCTGGGCCGCGTCCAGCACGATCCGCGCGCCGTGGGCGTGGGCCGCGGCCGCCAGCTCCCGCACCGGCCACAGCTCACCGGTCACATTGGAGGCACCGGTCACGCACACCAGCGCCGGCCCGTAGGGCTCGCGCTCGGCGAGCGCCCTCTCCAGGATCTCCACCGCCTGCTGCGGGGTGCGCGGCGCGTTGAGGTACGTCACCGCGACGTCCGCCCGCTGCTCCCACGGCAGCAGCGAGGCGTGGTGCTCGGTCTCGAAGACGAACACCCGGGTGCCGGGCGGGAGTACGGAGGCGAGGAGGTTCAGCGAGTCGGTGGTGGCGCGGGTGAAGACCACCTGGTCGCCGGCTCGGCAGCCGAGGAACTCGGCGATGGTCCGGCGGCTGTTCTCGAAGAGGTCGGTGGAGAGCTGGGAGAGGTATCCGGCGCCGCGGTGCACGCTGCCGTAGTACGGGGCGTAGGCGGCCACGTCGTCCCAGACCCGCTGGAGCGCCGGTGCGCTGGCGGCGTAGTCGAGCGCGGCGTAGTCGACCTCGCCGCCGGTCACGAGCGGGACCAGGACATCGCGTCCCAGAACCGGCAGCGGGGCACAAACGGAGCTGTCGGCGGCAACGGCGGAAACAGACATGGCGAACTCCCGTGAGAGACAAGCGAATTCGCTGCGGGCGGACGCGTCAGGGTGCGTCACAGCGCACTGCGGGGCGCCGCAGCGTGAAAGGAAAAGGGGTGCGGAAAAGGGGCCGTCGGGCCCTATCGCATTCGCTGGTTCACGGAAGTTCTCCCTCGGGGACCAGGATCCCTGGCGAGGGATCCGCGCTTGCCGCAGACCTCGCTGCCTGCGGCCTGGTCATCACCCGGGGCACCCCGCCACGGACGGAGGGTTGCCGGACAGCGGGCCGGGGCCTGTGTCGCTGTCACTCGTGACCTGCGCAGCATCATGCCACACGATCAACAACGCGCAAGCCCCGGTCCGTATGACGGACTGGGGCCTGCGTCACACTCTGCGTCACCTGCCGCTCATGCGTTGCTGGCGGTCACCCACCGCTCCAGCGCCCGCCTGGCGGCGCCGGAGTCGATCGAGGCGGCGGCCTTCTCGATGCCCGCGCGGATCTGCGCCGCCAGGGGGGCGTCGTCCGGCTCCAGCGCGACCAGTGCGGCCGCCGCGTTCAGCAGGACCGCGTCGCGTACCGGTCCGGTCTCACCGTCCAGCAGCCGGCGGGCCACCTCCGCGTTGTAGGAGGCGTCCGCGCCGCGCAGGGCCTCGACGGGGACCAGGTCGATGCCGACGTCCCGCGGGTCGAAGTGCTCCTCGCGCACCGTGCCGTCCCGCACGACCCACACCCGGGAGGTCGCGGTCGTGGTCAGCTCGTCCAGGCCGTCGTCGCCGCGGAAGACCAGCGCCGAGGAGCCGCGCTCGGCGAGCACCCCGGCCAGGATCGGCGCCATCCGGGCGTCGGCGACGCCGGTCGCCTGGGCGCGGACCTTCGCCGGGTTGGTCAGCGGGCCCAGCACGTTGAAGGTCGTGCGGATGCCGAGCTGGCCCCGGGCGTTGGCGACGTGCCGCAGCGCGGGGTGGAACTTCACCGCGAAGCAGAAGGTGATGCCTGCTTCCTGCGCGACCTCGGTGACCCGCTGCGGGGTGAGGTCGAGGTTGACGCCGAGCTTCTCCAGCACGTCGGAGGCGCCGCTGGCCGAGGACGCCGCGCGATTGCCGTGCTTGACGACCTTCGCGCCGGTGCCGGCCACCACGATCGAGGACATCGTGGAGATGTTGACGGTCTTGGCGCCGTCGCCGCCGGTGCCGACGATGTCGACGCTGGGGCCGGGGACCTCGATCAGCCGGGCGTGCGCGTACATGGTGCGGACGAGTCCGGAGATCTCGGCGACGGTCTCGCCCTTGGCTCGCAGCGCCACCGCGAAGCCGGCGATCTGGGCGTCGCTGGCCTCGCCCCGCATGATCTTGTCCATCGCCCAGGCGGTGTCGTCGGCGCTGAGGTCACGGCCGTCGAGGAGGGCGTTGAGGATGCCCGGCCAGGTGTGGGCCGCCACGCTGTCGCCGCCTGCCGGGGTCACAACGTTCATGGTCCACGCTCCTGGTGTGTTTCCTGCTTATGCCGTCACCCTATCGACCCCGCGGGCACGCCGGAGGGCCCCGTCCGATCGCCGGACGGGGCCCTCTGGGTGGCGTGCTGCCTACGGTGCGCTACGAGGCGCCGAGGGGATCAGTGGTGGCCGTGGCCACTGGTGATCTCCTGGTACTCCTCGACCGTGGGCTTGGCGATGACGCTGTCCTCGCCGTAGTAGGACTTCGAGAGCTTGGCGCGCAGCTTCTGCGAGCGCTTGATCTTGCGCTTGACGCCGTTCTCGTCGACCTCCGGGCCCAGCTCGAGCGGCTTGGGCTGCTCGTGCTGCGTCAGGAGGTGCAGCTGCTCCTGGTCGAGCGGCTCGTGGACCTCGATGAACTCACCGTGCGGCAGGCGCTTGATGATGCCGGACTCGCGGCCGTGCAGCACCTTGTCCCTGTCGCGCCGCTGCAGACCCAGGCAGATCCGCTTGGTGGCGATGAAGGCCAGCACCGGTCCGACGAAGAACGCGATCCGGACGAACCAGGTGATGGTGTTGATCGACAGGTGGAAGTGGGTCGCCCACAGGTCGTTGCCACCACCGATCAGCATCACGAAGTACGCGACCAGCCACGCCACACCGAAGCCGGTGCGGGTCGGGACGTTGCGCGGGCGGTCCAGGATGTGGTGCTCGCGCTTGTCGCCGCGGACCCAGGACTCGACGAACGGGTAGACCGCGATGGCGACCAGGACCAGCGGGAAGATCAGGATCGGGATCAGCACACCGAAGTTGATGGTGTGGCCCCAGAAGTCCCACTCCCAGCCCGGCATGACGCGGACCAGGCCCTCGGCGAAGCCCATGTACCAGTCGGGCTGGGCGCCCGTGGAGACCTGGTCGGGCCGGTACGGTCCGATGGCCCACACCGGGTTGATGCTGGCGACCGCGGCGATCACCGAGATCACACCGAAGACCAGGAAGAAGAAGCCTCCGGCCTTGGCCATGTAGACCGGCAGCAGCGGCATGCCGACGACGTTGTTGTTGGTCTTGCCGGCACCCGGGAACTGGGTGTGCTTGTGGTAGAAGACCAGGATCAGGTGCGCCACCAGCAGGCCGAGCATGATGCCCGGCAGCAGCAGCACGTGCACCGTGAAGAACCTCGGGATGATGTCGTGCCCGGGGAACTCGCCGCCGAAGATGAACATCTGCAGGTACGAACCGACCAGCGGCATCGCCAGGATGACGCCCTCGATGAACCGCACGCCGGTACCGGAGAGCAGGTCGTCGGGGAGCGAGTAGCCGGTGAAGCCGGTGAACATGCCCAGCACGAACAGCAGGAAGCCGAACAGCCAGTTGACCTCGCGCGGCTTGCGGAAGGCGCCGGTGAAGAACACCCGCATCATGTGGACCATCATCGCGGCCAGGAAGACCAGCGCGGCCCAGTGGTGGATCTGGCGGATGAGCAGACCACCGCGGACGTCGAAGCTGATGTCCAGCGTCGACTCGAAGGCCTGGGTCATCCGGATTCCCTGCATGGGCACATAGGAACCGTGGTAGGTGACCTCGGCCATGCTCGGGTGGAAGAACAGCGTCAGATAGACACCGGTCAGGATGATGATGATGAAGCTGTAGAGCGCGACCTCACCCAGCATGAAGGACCAGTGGTCCGGGAAGATCTTGCGCATGTTGGCCTTGGCGAGGCTGTAGATGCCCAGCCGGCCGTCCGCCCAGTCGGCGATCCGCTCGCCCCGCGGCGCCTGGCCGCGGCGCGGGTTGGTCGCGCTTTGTTCGTTACTCATCCGCGCTCCCAGAAGCTCGGGCCGACGGGCTCCGCGAAGCCGCTCGCGGCCTCCAGGAAGCCGTCCTTCTCCGTGATGTGCAGCTGCGGCAGGGCGTGTCCGGCGGGACCGAAGATCACCCGACCACCGTCAGCGAGGTCGAAGGTCGACTGGTGGCAGGGGCAGAGCACGTGATGCGTCTGCTGCTCGTACAGGCTGATCGGGCAACCCACGTGGGTGCAGATCTTCGAGTACGCCACGATGCCCTCGTGGGACCAGGCGAGCTCCTGCTTGTCCTTGATGTTCTGCGGCTGGATCCGCACGAGCATCAGGGCGTCCTTGGCGATCTTGTTGTTGAAGTCGTGGTCGTCCTCCTCCAGGCCCTCGGGCTTGGCGAAGGTCAGCGACCCGACCGCGATGTCCTCGGGACGCAGCGGGAGGTTGGTGGACTGGTTGACCAGGCGGACGCCCTTCTTCCAGCCCGTGGTGCGCAGCTTGGTCCCCGGCAGCGGACCGAGGTCGCGCAGCAGGACGACGCCGGAGAGCGGCACCAGGGCCAGCGCGCCGAACATCGTGTTGCGGATCAGCTTGCGACGGCCGAAGCCCGACTCCTCGGCACCGGCCTGGAAGTCGGCCATGACCTTGGCCTTGACCTCGGGCGTGGCCTCGATCGGGTGGCGGTCGTCGGCGACCTCCACGTCCGACATCAGCGTGCGGGCCCAGTGGACCGCGCCGGCGCCGATGCAGAACAGCGCCGCACCGAGCGTCAGGCCGAGCGCGAAGTTCAGCGCGCTGATGTGGCCGATCGGCCAGATGTAGACGATCTTGTCGATCGGGACGGCCACGTACGAGGCGATGAAGCCGACCGTGGCGATCATGGACACCAGGAAGAGGAGGGCGACGGTGCGCTCGGAGCGCCTGGCGGCCCGCTCGTCGATGTCCTGGGCGCGGTGCTCGTGGGGCGGCAGCCCCGGGTCGGCGAACGGGTTGTCCGCCTTCGTCACCGCGCCTTCGTGAGCCGTCTCCCGCTCACTGGGAAGAATTTCTTCTGGCACGTCTGCGTGTCGTCCAGTCTCGCTCATGACTTCTTGGCCTTCGTAGTCCGGGCTGCGACCCAGATGGCGACCACTACCAGCGCGCCCAGGCCGAAGATGTAGCCGAAGAGACCCTCGCTGACCGGGCCGAGACCGCCGAGGTCCAGGCCGCCGGGGCTCTCGGATTCATCGCCGTTGACGGCGCCGAGGTACGCGATGATGTCCTTCTTGTTCTGCTTGCTCAGCGAGCCGTCACCGAAGGAGGGCATGTTCTGCGGGCCGGTTTCCATGGCCTCGTAGATGTGCTTCGGGTCCACGCCCTCGAGCGTCGGTGCGTACTTGCCGTTGGTGAGGGCGCCGCCCTTGCCGGTGAAGTTGTGGCACTGCGCGCAGTTGGTGCGGAACAGCTCGCCGCCCTTGCCGATGTCGGCACCATCGGGGCTGTACTGCGACTTCTCCGGGACGGTGGGACCGGCGCCCAGCGACGCGACGTAGGCCGCCAGGGCCTCACGCTGGGCGTCGTTGTAGATGGCCTTCTTCCGCGGCACCTGGGCGCCGGGCTGCTGGGCCGGCATCCGGCCGGTGCCGACCTGGAAGTCGACGGCTGCGGCGCCGACGCCGACCAGGCTCGGGCCGTCGGAGGTGCCCTGACCGCCGGTGCCGTGGCAGCTTGCACAGCCCACGGCGTAGAGCTTCTTGCCCTCCTTGATGGCAAGGGACTGGGCGGTGTCATCGGCCTGAGCCTTGTCCGCCGGCGCGAACGCGGCGTACAGCCCCCCGGTGACCGCCAGCGCGAGGAGTAGGACGACGAGCGCCGCCAGCGGATGGCGCCGTCGTGCGGAGAGCTTTTTCACGGATTACCCCGGTGTCAGGATCTTCTGCGTCGATGCTGTGGATATGTCTGTCTGATGCGGAGCCGGCAGGGGCTACTTGATCAGGTAGATCGTGGCGAAGAGGCCGATCCAGACGACATCGACGAAGTGCCAGTAGTAGGACACAACGATGGCCGCGGTGGCCTGCGTGTGGGTGAACCTCTTGGCCGCGTACGTCCTGCCCAGGACCAGCAGGAAGGCGATGAGTCCGCCCGTCACGTGCAGTCCGTGGAAGCCGGTGGTCAGGTAGAACACCGAGCCGTACGGGCCGGACGAGAGCGACAGGCCCTCGTGCTTGACCAGCTCGGTGTACTCGAAGACCTGACCGCCGATGAAGATCGCACCCATCACGAAGGTGACCACGAACCAGGCCCGGAGCTTCTTGACGTCGCCGCGCTCGGCCGCGAAAACGCCGAGCTGGCAGGTCAGGGAGCTGAGCACCAGGATCGTGGTGTTGGTCGCGGAGAACGGAAGATTCAACGCATCGGCGGATTCCTTCCAATACTCGGCGCCGGTCACCGATCGGAGGGTGAAGTACATCGCGAAGAGGGCCGCGAAGAACATCAGCTCGGAACTCAGCCAGATGATGGTTCCGACGCTGGTGAGGTTCGGCCGATTGACCGACGGGTGCGCGTGCCCGGTTTCTACTGTCGTTGCTGTCGCCACGACCGACATTATGTCGGTCGCTTATCCCGCCCTCACTCCGGGGGGTGCCGTTCGGTGTGTCAAGGACGTATGCCCTGCTCGTACGGCCCAATTCCACGGTCGCCCGAAGGGGGGAAGCACCGGCGGGCCGGGCCGTCGGCGGGGCCGCCGGAAGACGGTCCTGACGGCCCGTCGGGCAGATCTTGGATGTGTTCAACCCCTCCTGCGGGCGCCCGTTGCGGGAGTAGCATCCGGCGCAACAGTGCCACCCGATGCTGTGCCGCTACGAAGAGCGTGGAGGAACGATGCAGGCGACTGCCACGGTGCTGGTCTACAGCGACAACGCCACCACCCGCGAGCAGGTCCGGCTGGCGGCCGGACGGCGCCCCGCCGCCGATGCCCCGCAGATCGAGATCCTGGAGTGCGCCACCGCCCCGGCCGTCCTGGAGGCCCTGGAGCAGGGCGGCATCGACGTCTGCGTGCTGGACGGCGAGACCGCCCCCGCGGGCGGGATGGGGGTCTGCCGGCAGATCAAGGACGAGATCTTCCAGTGCCCGCCGGTGCTGCTGCTGATCGGCCGCCCGCAGGACGCCTGGCTGGCCACCTGGAGCCGGGCGGACGCCGCGGTGACCCATCCGATCGATCCGGTGGCCTTCGCCGACGCCCTGGCCGGGCTGCTGCGGCGCAAGCACCTCGTACAGGCCTGAGCGGCCCGCTGACGGTCTCTTAGGGCCCGCAGGGCGGCCGCTAGATCTTCGGGCGCAGCCGGGCGTCGTCGCTGGGGTTCTGCTGGCGCTCGGCGGCTCCTGTGGTGGTGCCCTTGCCCTTCAGGGCGCTGCCGGCGCGCCATTCGTTCCACGGCAGGTTCCAGTCGCCGTAGCCGTTGTCGAACGGCGTCATGGTCTCGCCACCGCTGTTGACGACCTTGACGATGTCGCCGACCCGCACGGTGTTGAAGAACCACTGGGCGTTGCTGGTGGACATGCCCGTGCAACCGTGGCTGACGTTCGCCGCGCCCTGCGATCCGACGGACCAGGGTGCGGCGTGGACGTACTCACCGCTCCAGGTCACCCGGGTGGCCCAGTAGACCGGCAGGTCGTAGGCCTCCGAGCTCCCGGCGGCGATGCCGACGGTCGAGCTGCGCATCCGTACGAAGCTCTCCTTTCCCAGCACGACCTTGACGCCGTTGCGGGTGGAGAATCCGGGCTTGCCGGTGGTGACGGGGATGGTGTTGATCGTCGCGCCGTTGCGCTTCACCGTCATCTGGTGCGCCGCCGCGTCGGTGACGGCCTCCAGGCGGTCGCCGGTGGTGAGTCTGACGGGCTTGGAGTCGCCTCCGTAGAACCCCTTGGCGATCTTCAGGCCGGCCAGGTTGCTGTGCACCGAGATGGTGGCGTGGGCGGGCCAGTACACCTTCGGGCGGAAGTGCAGCTTCTTGTCGTCCACCCAGTGCCAGGCGCCCTCGACACGCGGCATGGAGTCGACCTTCAGGGCGCTCTCGACGACGGCGCGCGCCTTGGGGTCCTTGATGGGCTTGCTCAGCTCGGCGGTGATCGGCTGGCCCACGCCGTACTCGCCGCTCTCCGGGCCGAAGACCGCGGTCAACTGGCCCTTGGCCTCCCTGGTGTTGACCACGAGCGTCTTGCGGCCCGGCGAGCCGTCCTCCTCGGTGCTGACCCGCACCGTGTAGCGGGTTCCGGCGGCCAGTGGCGCGGTGGTGCGCCAGTGCCTGCCGTCGGCGCTCAGTTCGCCGTGCACGAAGCGGCCGGTGGAATCGGTGGCGGTCACGTCCGTGATCCGCGCCGCGCCGTCCGTGACGGAGACCTCAAGCGGCTTGTCGGGGTCCGCTTGCCGCTTTCCGTCCGGGGTGTTGGCGGTGATCTGGTCGCCCGCGTCGTAGGGATCGGCGGAGAGTGCTTCCGACGCCGAGCCCCCGCACGCGGCAGAGCTCACCGCGAGGGGCACGAGCAGGAGGCCGCAGCTCAGCACCGTCCGGGTTCGAGGTCTGTGACTCATGACCCAAAAATATGAAGAATCACCTGTCTCAGCGCGCTGGAGGACTGCAAACGGGTGTGTCCCTGCCGCCCAAACGGGGCGGGGGGGGGGGGGGGGGGGGGGGGGGGGGGGGGGGGCTGGGGGGGGGGGGGGGGGGGGGGGGGGGGGGGGGGGGGGGGGGGGGGGGGGGGGGT
>NZ_JBWKCJ010000030.1:111695-112478 GCF_056436545.1 Streptomyces sp. NPDC043738
GAGGGGAATCACTCGTTTGGTGGATGGCGTGGGAGAAGGCAACCACCTCCGGGACTCCCGCCTCCACCGGCCGCCCCCTCGCCTCCGTGGGTCGCCCCCCCCCCCCCCCCCCCCTGCGGCGTGTCAGCGGTGCTGTTGCCGCCTGATGTGCTCCTACTGCGTGCGGTTCTCACCGTGGTAGTACTCGAAGACCCAGCCGAAGAGGCCGACGAGGATCACCGGCAGGGAGAAGTACAGCAGCCACCAGCCGAAGACGACGCCCAGGAAGGCGAGCGCGCCACCGACGGCCAGGGACAGCGGCTGCCAGCTGTGCGGGCTGAAGAAGCCCAGCTCACCGGCGTCGTCCGAGACCTCGGCGTTCTCGTTGTCCTGCGCACCCGCGTCGACCCGCCGGGCCGTGAAGGCCAGGTAGTAGCCGACCATGATGCACAGGCCGAAGGCGAGGAACAGCGCGGTGGTGCCCGCCGGCTCCTTCGACCACAGGCCATAGACGATCGCCATGGCCAGGACGAAGACGGAGAGCCAGATGAACATCTTGCCCTGGATCTTCACTTGCCCGCCTCCTTGCCGCCGGCGAGGGACTTGTCGTCCTCAGTGCCGTGACCGTTGTGCAGCGCGTCGAGGGCCGCGATCTCCGGGTGGTGCAGGTCGAACGCCGGGGATTCGGAGCGAATGCGCGGCAGGGTGAGGAAGTTGTGCCGCGGCGGCGGGCAGGACGTCGCCCACTCCAGCGAACGGCCGTAGCCCCACGGGTCGTCGACCTCGATCTTCTTGCCGTACTTC
>NZ_JBWKCJ010000031.1:0-107455 GCF_056436545.1 Streptomyces sp. NPDC043738
ACGCCCGGTTACATTCCGAACCCGGAAGCTAAGCCTTTCAGCGCCGATGGTACTGCAGGGGGGACCCTGTGGGAGAGTAGGACGCCGCCGAACAAGTTTTGAAATAGCCTCGTTCCCCGAGTTTCGACTCGGGGACGAGGCTATTTTGCGTTCCGGGTCCATGAGCCGCACATAGAGGTCCCCGGCGCTCCGGGATTCGGGAAGGGGCGGGACGGACTGGTGGAGTAGGTGAGTTGGCATGGGTGGAATGGGCGGTGTGGCTCGTGTCCCGTTGCGCGATTGTCTGACGCGTGATGGGGATGGCGATGGGGATCACTGAGGCCCTGGGGCCTTGTGCTGTGTCTGTGTTCCACCGGTGCCAGCTGCAGCGCTGGGTGCTGGCTGGCCACCTCGCCCGCTTCCGCAATGCTTTCCCGACGCGTTCCTGCCGGGCATCCGATGTGCAGCAATGCCCGTGCCCTCGTCCGTTGCTGACCGTCTCCGGGTATCCCGTCGTCGACAGTCGGCGGGGATGTGATGCCGGCGAGTGCATTGCCAACGTGAGTCCCAGGCCCGTGAGGGGCTTCGACGGGAGGCGGCTTTTGGGCGGGCGGCCTTCTTACAGCCGGCCGGTGGACTTCAGGGTGAGGTAGGCGTCAGCCAGTTCGGGGGCCAGGCGGTCCGGCGTGGCGTCGATGACGGTGATGCCGTGGTGGCGGAGGCGGTCCGCGGTGCGACGGCGGGCGGCGCGGGTCTGTTCTGCGGCTGCGGCGGCGTAAACGGACTGGGGGGTGTGGCGGCCGGTTGCCATTTCCTCGATGCGGGGGTCGGCGACGGCCGCGACGATGAGTTCGTTGCGCTGGGTGAGGCTGGGAAGGACGGGGAGGAGGGCTTCCTCTACGGGGGCCGCGTCCAGGCCGGTGAAGAGCACGATGAGGGACCGGCGCGGAGTGCGGCGGTGGATCGTGGCGGCCAGGCCGCGGGCGTCCGCCTCGACCAGTTCGGATTCGAGTGGGGCGAGCGCCTCGGTCAGTGCCGGGAGGACATCGCGGGCCGCGTGGCCTTGGACGGAGGCCCGTACGCGGCGGTCGTAGGCCAGCAGGTCCACGCGGTCGCCGGCACGGGCGGCGAGGGCGCCGAGCAGCAGGGCGGCGTCCATGGATGCGTCGAGGCGCGGGATGTCGCCGACGCGGCCTGCCGAGGTGCGGCCGGTTTCCAGGACGAGCAGGATGCGGCGGTCGCGTTCGGGGCGCCAGGTGCGTACGGCGAGGTCTTGACGGCGGGCGCTGGCGCGCCAGTCGATGGACCGGGTGTCGTCGCCGGGGGTGTAGTCGCGGAGGCTGTCGAATTCGGTGCCTTCGCCGCGGGTGAGGATGCTGGTGCGGCCGTCGAGTTCGCGGAGCCTGGCGAGCTTGGCCGGCAGGTGCTTGCGGCTGGTGAAAGGCGGCAGCACGCGCAGTGTCCAGGGGACGTGGTGGTTTCCCTGACGGGCTGCCAGGCCGAGCGGGCCGTAGGAGCGGACGGTGACGCGGACCGCATGGTGGTCGCCGCGACGGGTGGGGTGCAGCGCGGTGGTGAGCCGGCGTCGCTCGGAGCCGGGGATGCGCACCGTGTGACGGGACGCGGGGATGTCCGAGCCGGGGTGGAAGGAGCTCGGGGGCCAGGCGTCGCGGATCGTGGCACGCAGGGTGCGGCGGCTCGGGTTGGTGAGGGTGAGGTGTGTGTGGGCTTCGCCTGTTAGTCGAACGGTTGTGTCACCTGTGCGGGTGAAATGAAGGGTTCGCACTGGCGCGGCGAGCGCGAGGTCGAACAAAATGGCTATCAGCAGGGCGAGTTGGACGATGACGATGCCGAGCCAGCTGGGCAGCACGAAGCCAACGAAGAGGGCTCCGACTGCGGAGATGAGGGCGGTGCGTCCGGTGAGGGCCACGGTGTCGTCTTAACGGGGGACGGGGAGATGCGCGAGTACGGCGTTGATCACGGAGTCTGCGGTGACTCCTTCCATCTCCGCTTCGGGGCGGAGCTGGACACGATGTCGGAGCGTGGGAAGAGCAAGGGCCTTGACGTCGTCGGGGGTCACATAGTCGCGTCCGGTCAGCCAGGCCCAGGCGCGTGACGTGGAGAGCAGGGCGGTGGCTCCTCGGGGGGAGACGCCGAGTGCAAGCGAGGGGGATTCGCGGGTGGCACGGCAGATATCGACGATATAGCCGGTGACTTCGGGGGACACCGAGGTCTTGGCGACCGCCGCTCGGGCGGCGTCGAGGTCAGCGGCGGAGGCGACGGGGCGCAGCCCTGCGGCGCCCAGGTCGCGGGGGCTGAAGCCGGCCGCATGGCGGGTGAGGATGTCGATCTCGTCGTTGCGGGCGGGGAGCGGGACCGTCAGTTTCAGCAGGAACCGGTCGAGTTGGGCCTCGGGCAACGGATAGGTGCCCTCGTACTCCACGGGGTTCTGCGTGGCGGCCACGAGGAACGGCTCAGGAAGTGGGCGGGCGGTGCCGTCGACGGTCACCTGTCGCTCTTCCATCGCCTCGAGCAAGGACGCCTGGGTCTTGGGAGGCGTGCGGTTGATCTCGTCGGCGAGCAGCAGGTTGGTGAAGACGGGGCCGGGCTGGAAGGAGAACTCCGCGCTCCGGGCGTCGTAGACCAGCGAACCGGTGACATCGCTGGGCATCAGGTCGGGGGTGAACTGGACGCGCTTGGTGTCGAGTTCGAGGGCGGTCGACAGGGCGCGTACGAGAAGGGTCTTGGCGACGCCGGGGGAGCCCTCGAGGAGCACATGACCGCGGCAGAGGAGTGCGACGACCAGGCCGGTGACGGCGGGGTCCTGGCCGACGACGGCCTTGGCTATCTCGGTGCGCAGTTCCTCGAGGGAGGCTCGGGCGCGGTCAGCGGTCAGGGTGCTCACGGGGGGCGTGCCTCTCTTGGGTGACTAGCGAGGATTCGAGTTCGTCGAGTTGGTCCGCGAGGCGGACCAGGGCCCGGTCGTCCACGGGAGCCGGACCGAACAGGAGGGTGTGGAGATCTGTTCCGGCGTCAGGGGGTGAGGCCAGGTGGGCTTGTACGGCGGGGACGAGGACGTCAGGGGTGTGGGTGTGAGCCGGGGACACGCCTGCAAGGGGGGCGAGTCGTGTGCGGGTCGCGGAGCGCAGTACGGCTGAGGCCCGGTCACGGGCGTTGGCCTGTTCGTAGAGACGTGCGTGGCCCTCGGTGGTCTCGGCGGCCGGGACGGTGACGGGGAGCTTCTCCGGCACCAGGGGGCCGAGTCGGCGTGCGCGCCAGACGGCTGCGAGTACGGCGGCGAAGGCGAGTTGGAGCAGGGCCCAGTGCCAGCCGGAGGGGACGAGGTCGAGGAAGCCGCGCTGGTCGTCCTGGGCGGACGACGGGTCGCTGACGGAGGGGAGGTACCAGACCAGATGCTTGCGGGAACCGAGGAGTTGAAGGGCCAGCGAGGCGTTGCCGTCCTCGGCGAGGTGCTGGTTGTAGAGGAGATCGGCGGAGCCGAGGAGCACGGTGTCGCGGCCGGCGCCGGCGGCCGGCAGGCGCAGCAGGGTGGGCCGGCCGCCGGCGGAGTAGCAACGGTCGACGCCGTCGGCGGGCGTGGCGTAACGCAGACCACCGAGGAGGGCGTTGCCGGCACGGCGGGCTTCGGGCAGGGAACAGGCCGGCGTGGTCGGGGAGTTGCCGACCGGGGTGTCGACCTGGACGTGGGGGGCGAACGCCTCCAGCGTCGAGGTGCCGGGGGCGATCAGGACGGTGCGTCCGGGGCTGGGGGCGGTCGCGGCGTACAGGCTCGTCAGCTGGCGCCTCGTCAGTACGTCGGGGTCGGAGACGAGCAGGGTGGTGCCGGGGCCCGACGCGGCGGCGGCCTCCTCGGAGGTCGTCACGACCTGGGTGGAGACGCCGCGGGCGGCGAGGAGTTGAGCCAGTGCCCGGCTGCCCGACCGGTCCGCCGAGCGGGGGTCGAGTCGGCCGTGCTGCTCCCCGGACTGCAGGGCCGCGAGGACGATTCCGCTGATGACGAGCAGGAGGATCGCGAGCAGGGGGCCACGCGAGCGGGTCCACACCCGGCGGGTGGTGGGGGAGAGCGCGAAGCTGTCCGTGGTGGCCGTGGTCATCCGCGGCTCCTGGTCGCAGTGGCGGCCAGAGTGGGCTTGGCACGCTGGAGGTCGGTGTCGAGGCCGGTCAGTAGGGCGTATGCCTGCTCCGTGCCGGGGCGGCCGCCGTATGTGACGTCGTCGAAGGTGCGGGCTGCGGTGCGCAGTTGGTCGGCGTACGGGGGGAGTGCCCGGCCGGCTTCGGTGGCGGCCTCGTCGGCGGTGCGACCGGGGCCGGGGGTGAGCAGGGCGCGCTCTTCGAGGGAGAGGACGATGGCGCGCATCCGGTCCTGGACTGCCTGGTTCCAGTGGCCCGCGGCGGCGTGCCGGTCGGCGGCCGCCCGGTGTTCCACGGCGGTGCGGGGGGTGTCGGCGAAGAGCGCGCCGCCCGTGGTGGGCGTGCGACGTACCGTGCCGAGCCGGAGCCGGAGGGCGACGACCAGCAGCAGTACGAATGCGGCGATGGCGAGGAGCCCGATCCAGCCGCCCGGTGTGGTGCCGGCGGCCGCGCCGAACAACTCGTCGACGCGGTCCCAGAGCCAGTTGAGGGCTTGCTGGATCGGGTTGGGGTCGTGCTGGTGGTACCGAGGGTCGGACAGCTCGCGCTCGGCCGCCTCGCGGGCGGGGAGGCGAGGAGTCCGTACGGGTATGTCGTCGTCGGTACGCGCCACGAATCGTGCGAGCGCGGCCATGTTCCCCCCTGTGGTCACCGCATCAGCTTCCGGGGGCGGCGTCGGTGGGGTGCTGCCCGGAATCGCCGGCGGGTGTCGTCGTGGCCGTCGGCGTCTCGTCGGCGGGGGCGTCGGTGCCGTAGCCGGGGAGGCCTGCGGCGCGGGCGAGTTCGAGGTCGAGGGCCTCGCGGCGGATCCGCTGGTCCATGTAGAGGAGCGCGGTGACGCCGGCGCTGATCGGGAAGGTGATGGTGGAACTGATGATCGCGCCGATGCCCAGCACGATCAGGAACGACCAGCCGGTGCCGTCGCTGGTGCCGTTCGCCCACGCCATGAGGCTCTCGCCGCCGATGAGGAAGGCGATGAGGGTGGCCGGGATCTGGATGATGAACTCGACGATGCCGATCAGGAGGTAGGCCAGCAGCTGGGCGCCCAGAACCCGCCACCAGGAGCCCCGTACGAGCTTGGCGGAGCGGCGCATAGACGCGATGACGCCCTGCTTCTCCAGCATCAGCGCGGGGGAGGCGAGGCTGTAGCGGACCCACAGCCAGATGCTCACGACGGTGGCTGCCAGACCACCGAACATGGCGAGGAGCAGGCCGATGTCGAGCGTGCCCGTGGCGGCGACGATGACGCCGGGAGCCACACCGACCGCGAATATCGCGGTGACGATCGCCGGGAGCAGGACGAGCAGGCCGAGCAGGCGGGGGAGTTGGGCACGGGCGTCGCGCCAGGCTTCCCCGGCGGTCACCGGGCGGCCCAGGACGGCACGGCTGACGACCATGGTGAGCAGCCCGGTGGCGATGATCGTGGCGAGCAGCCCGATCGCCGAGGTGATGGCACTGCCGGCGAGTGTGTCGCCGAGCTGGCGCATGGTGTCGCGGAGCGGCGGGACGTTGTCGCTCGAGACGGTGGTCGCGCGGCCGCCGTCCCGGAACCACACGCCGGTGACGATGGTGACGGCGGTCTGCGAGACGACCGCGACGATCAGGGAGATGCCGAGGACGGTGCGCCAGTGGGCGCGCATGGTGGAGACCGCGCCGTCGAGGATCTCGCCGATGCCGAGCGGGCGCAGCGGGATGACGCCCGGCTTGGCCGCCGGCGGCGTCGTCGCCCAGGCGCCGCCCCAAGGGGGTTGCTGGCCGGGGGCAGGCCGGCTGCCCCAGCCGGGCTTGCCCGAACTCGACGACGAGGCGCGGGTGCGGTCGCCGGCCGTGCCCTGACCGTCGCTGCCGTGGGGGCCGCCTTGGCTGGGGATGCCGGCGGGGGCCGACCACTGGCCGGCGGGCGGCTGTTCCTTGGACCAGTTCGGCGGGGTGGGCTGCTCCGCGGGCTCGGGCCGGTCTTCCGGCGCCGGCTGGGTGGGCTGCTCCTGTGTGCCGCGGGCCGGCTCGTCGGAGGGCGTGGATCCGGGCGAGGCCCAGCCCGGAGAGTTGTTCATCGTCGCTCCTTCTTACTGTCCGTCCGCCGGGACGGCCGGGGTCCGGGGTCCGCGGTGCCAGTCATCGTGTCATGGCACCCGGCGTTGTGTACCCGCGCCCTGAGAGTGAGGGGACCTTATGTTCGAGGGCGGGTCGGCGGCAGACTGAGTGGATGGGCGATCAGTACGAGGTATCCGAGGCGGGCGCCGGGGCGCTCGCGATCCCGTCGTTGCGCTGGGAGGAACCACCGGAGGGGCCCGTATTGGTCCTCCTTGACCAGACCCGCCTGCCGGCGGAGGAGGTCGAGCTGGTGTGTACGGACGTACCGGCGCTGGTCCAGGCGATCCGGACGCTGGCTGTGCGCGGGGCGCCGCTGCTGGGCATCGCGGGTGCGTATGGCGTCGCGCTGGCCGCGGTCCGGGGCTTCGACGTGGAAGAGGCCGCGCAGGCGCTGGAGCAGGCCCGGCCGACTGCCGTCAATCTGGGATACGGCGTGCGCCGGGCGGCTGGCGCCTATCGCGCGGCGCTGGCCGGCGGGGCCGATGCCCCGGCTGCGGCGCTGGCCGAGGCCCGGGCCGTACACGCGGAGGACATCGAGGCCAGCGTGGGGATGGCGGAGCACGGTCTGGCGCTTCTGGGCGAGCTGCTGCCGGGCGGCGGTCACCGAATCCTCACGCACTGCAATACGGGCGCGCTGGTGTCCGGGGGCGAGGGCACCGCCCTGGCGGTGGCGCTCGCGGCGCATCGGGCCGGTGAGCTGCGCCGGCTGTGGGTGGACGAGACGCGGCCGCTGCTGCAGGGGGCGCGGCTGACCGCCTATGAGGCGGCGCGGGCGGGCATGGCGTACACGGTGCTGTCGGACGGTGCGGCGGGGTCGCTGTTCGCCGGCGGCGAGGTGGACGCGGTGCTGATCGGGGCGGATCGGATCGCGGCGGACGGTTCGGTGGCCAACAAGGTCGGTAGTTATCCGCTGGCGGTGCTGGCGCGGTACCACCACGTTCCGTTCGTGGTGGTGGCGCCGACCAGCACGGTGGATCTGGAGACCGAGGAGGGGGCGGATATCGAGGTGGAGCAGCGGCCGGGGCAGGAAGTGACGGAGTTCTCGTTGCCCTGCGCGCAGGGGTCCGCGGCAGTGGCGGGCGGCGCCATATCGGTGGCTCCGTTGGGCGCGCAGGCCTACAACCCGGCCTTCGACGTCACTCCGCCGGAGCTGGTGACGGCGATCGTGACCGAGGCCGGAGTGGTGTCGCCGGTGACCCGGGAAGCGCTCGCCGAGGTGTGTTCCACGTCACGATGGAGAAAGTCACGATCAGGTAATGGGATGATGGCCAAATGAAGGGACGCGTCCTGGTCGTCGACGACGACACCGCACTGGCAGAGATGCTCGGCATCGTGCTGCGCGGCGAAGGCTTTGAACCGTCGTTCGTGTCGGACGGTGACAAGGCCCTGGCTGCCTTCCGCGAGACCAAGCCCGATCTTGTGCTGCTCGACCTGATGCTGCCCGGGCGGGACGGTATCGAGGTGTGCCGGCTGATCCGGGCGGAGTCCGGTGTGCCGATCGTCATGCTGACGGCCAAGAGCGACACGGTGGATGTGGTGGTCGGGCTCGAATCGGGCGCGGACGACTACATCGTCAAGCCGTTCAAGCCCAAGGAGCTGGTGGCCCGGATCAGGGCGCGGCTGCGGCGTTCGGAGGAGCCCGCCCCCGAGCAGCTGGCGATCGGTGACCTGGTCATCGACGTGGCCGGCCACTCGGTCAAGCGGGACGGCCAGTCGATCGCGCTGACCCCGCTGGAGTTCGATCTGCTGGTGGCGCTGGCGCGCAAGCCGTGGCAGGTGTTCACGCGTGAGGTGCTGCTCGAGCAGGTCTGGGGCTATCGGCACGCCGCCGACACCCGGCTGGTCAACGTCCATGTGCAGCGGCTGCGCTCCAAGGTCGAGCGGGATCCGGAGCGTCCGGAGATCGTGGTGACCGTACGCGGGGTCGGCTACAAGGCCGGGCCCAGCTGAGATGGTCCGGGACGGTTCGGCCCCGGAGGGAAAGCGGGGGCGCACCGTCGGTCCGACGGGCGATATGTCCTTTTCGGGTAAGTTGTCTGCTCGATTGCTGCGCGGTGGGCAGTTGCTGCCCGACGGCGCCGTGAGCGGGCCGGTCCACCCCCTGCTGCGGCTCTTCAGCCGCTGGGTACGCCGGCCGCTGCTGCCCGCCCTGCGGCTGTGGCGCCGCAACATCCAGCTGCGCGTGGTGGCCACCACGCTGCTGATGTCACTCGCCGTGGTCCTGCTGCTCGGCGTCGTGGTCGTCGGACAGGTCCGCAACGGCCTGCTCACGGCCAAGGCGCAGGCCGCGCAGAGCCAGGCGGTGGGCGGCTTCGGCGTCGCCCAGAAGATGGCCGACGGCGCCGACGACACCCGTGGCGACGACGCCGCACGCACCGGCAGCCGCGGCACTCAGGACTCCGCGACCTGGCTGACCGGCCTGGTCGAACAGCTCGCCAGCGGCGGCCAGGGCGTCTTCTCGGTCGTGGCGCTCAGCTCCGACTCCGACGAACCGTTCGGCGACTCCAGCCCCGGCACCCGCGGTCCGCGCGCCTCCGGAGACGTCGACCCCGAGCGCAGCGTGCCCGCCGAGCTGCGGCGGAAGCTGGACACCAAGTCCGGGACGTTCCGCCAGTACACACAGATCAAGCGCATCGGGTCGGACGACGGCGTCCCGGCGCTGATCATCGGCAAGCGGCTCAACGACATCAACAGCAACCAGTACCAGCTCTACTACCTCTTCCCGTTCAGTCAGGAAGCGGAGTCGCTCAAGCTCGTGACGGGGACGCTCGCGACGGCCGGGGTGTTCGTCGTGATCCTGCTCGGCGCGATCGCCTGGCTGGTCGTCCGGCAGGTCGTCACGCCCGTACGGATGGCCGCCGGGATCTCCGAGCGGCTGGCCGCCGGCCTCCTCCAGGAGCGGATGAAGGTCACCGGCGAGGACGACATCGCCCGGCTCGGCGAGTCCTTCAACAAGATGGCGCAGAACCTCCAGGTCAAGATCCAGCAGCTGGAGGAGCTGTCCCGGATGCAGCGCCGCTTCGTCTCCGACGTCTCGCACGAGCTGCGGACGCCGCTGACGACCGTACGGATGGCGGCGGACGTCATCCATGACGCGCGGGACGAGTTCGATCCCGCCACCGCGCGCTCCGCCGAGCTGCTGTGGGGCCAGCTCGACCGCTTCGAATCGCTGCTCGCGGAGCTGCTGGAGATCAGCCGGTTCGACGCGGGCGCGGCCGCGCTGGAGGCCGAGCCGATAGACCTGCGCGATGTGGTGCACCGCGTCATCGAGGGCGCCGAGCCACTCGCCGAGGCGAAGGGCACCCGCATCCTGGTGCGCGGCGCCGAGCAGCCCGTCATAGCCGAGGCCGACACCCGGCGGGTGGAGCGGGTGCTGCGCAACCTCGTCGTCAACGCCGTCGAGCACGGCGAGGGCCGGGACGTCGTGGTGCGGCTGGCCTCCGCGGGCAGCCGCAGCGGCGGCGCGGTGGCCGTCGCCGTGCGCGACTACGGCGTCGGCCTCAAGCCCGGCGAGGCCACCAGGGTCTTCAACCGCTTCTGGCGCGCGGACCCGGCGCGGGCCCGGACGACCGGAGGCACGGGACTCGGCCTGTCCATCGCGGTCGAGGACGCCCGGCTGCACGGCGGCTGGCTCCAGGCCTGGGGCGAGCCGGGCGGCGGCTCGCAGTTCCGGCTGACCCTGCCCCGTACGGCCGGCGAGCCGCTGCGCGGCTCCCCGATACCCCTGGAGCCGGAGGACTCACGACGCAACCGCGGGCTGGACGAGACGGGGCAGCCGCGCGCCGGGACGGGGCGCAAGGCGTCCACGATCCCGGTCCAGGCGCGGTCCTCGGAGTCCGGAGGTGCACAGCCGCTCGCCGCGGAACCGCGGGCGATGGCCCGTGCGACCGCCGATCCCACGGCGCTGCCCGGCAGCGGTGCCCGTGTGATGCCGCAGAGCGGGGGCGTACGAAACGGGGAGACAGCGCGCGACAAGGGTGCGCGCACCGACGTGCCGGCCGGTGACGGCGGGGCGGAGCGGGAAACCGGACGGGGCGTGGAATCGGAGGACGGGCTGCGTGGACACTGAGCGCGGAAGCGAGCGCGTAGTGGCGCCCACGCCCCGTACGCGCGCCCGCCGGGGAGCCGGGCGGGCGCGCAAGCTGACCCTGCTCGGCTGCGCGGCGGCGCTGCTGGCCGGGTGCGCATCGATGCCGGACAGCGGGGAGGTCACGGCGGTCGACCAGTCGCCGCGCTCCGAAGGCGACTCGCAGGTACGGGTCTACGGCGTACCCCCGCAGGACGGCGCGCAGCCGACCAACATCGTCCGCAGCTTCCTCGACGCGACGACCAGTGACGAGGCCGATTTCCGTACGGCCACGCAGTATCTGGCGAAGTCCGCGAAGCGGACCTGGCGGCCCTTCCAGGTCACCAAGGTGCTCCAGGAGCGGCCCAAGCCCGAGCCGAAGGTGCAGCCCAACCGCGAGGACGTCAACGGCTACACCGTCACGCTCTCCGGCAGCCAGGTGGCGTCGGTGGACGACCACCACGCCTACACCCCGCAGGAGAAGCCGTACCGCCAGACGATCCACCTCATCAAGGAGGAGGGTCAGTGGCGGATCGACCGGCTGCCCGACGGGCTGGTGCTGGGCCTGTCCGACTTCCAGCGCATCTACCGCTCCGTCAACAAGTACTACTTCGCCTCCTACAACTCGGAGTCCGAGGAGCCGAAGGCGAGCCGCAACGTGCTCGTCGCCGACCCGGTCTACCTGCGACAGCGAATAAAGCCGATCACGGCCAGTGTGGAGGCGCTGCTGTCCGGGCCCACCGACTGGCTGAACCAGGTGACCACCTCGGAGTTCCCCCGCGGCACCCGGCTCGCGGCGCACGACCTGGCGCTGGACGACTCCAACGCGCTGCGGGTCAAGCTCAGCAAGGCGGCGGTGAACACCGACACCACCCAGTGCAAGCGGATGGCCGCTCAGCTCTTCTTCACCGTCCAGGACATGACACGCGCCTCGAAGATCAGCGAGGTGGAGCTCCAGGACGACGGCGGCAACTCGCTGTGCGTGCTGTCCCAGGACCAGGCCGAGCGCGACTTCGCCCCGTCACAGAGCACCGGGCGCGCCCCCAAGGAGTACTTCATCGACGCCGACCACAAGGTCGTCGCCATGTCGGACTCGGCGACCGAACCGACGCCGGTGCGCGGTCCGTTCGGTACGGGCAGCACACCCCTGCGCTCGGTCGCCATCTCGCGCGGCGAGAACGCCGCGGCCGGGGTCTCCAACGACGGCCGGTCGCTGTACGTGGCCGCCATGGAGGACGGCGTCGAGCGCGGCGGAGCGCTGCTGACCAGTAGCGGCTCGGCCAAGCACGCCGACGAGGGGCTGACCGCGCCGAGCTGGGACGGTCTGGGGGACCTGTGGATCGCGGACCGCGACTCCCACGGCTCCCGGCTGCTGCGGATACGCGAGGGCAAGGGCGACCCGGAAGAGGTCGCGGTGCCCGGTCTCGGCGGGCGGCGGATCAAGGCGATCAAGGTGGCCGCGGACGGTATCCGGATCGCGGTCCTGGTGGAGGACAAGGGGCGTACGACGCTCCAGCTCGGCCGGGTCGAGCGGGGCGGCAGTTCGGCGCATCCGGTGCTGTCCGTGCAGGAACTGCGACCGATCGCACCGCAGTTGGAGGACGTGGTGGCCGCGTCCTGGGCGGGCGGCAGCCGGCTGGTGGTCGTCGGGCGGGAGTCCGGCGGGGTGCAGCAGATGCAGTTCATGGAGACCGACGGCTCGGCGTCCAACGCGCAGACGCTGCCCGGCGTCAACGGCGTCAAGGCGGTCGCCGCCTCGGAGGACGAGACCAGGCCGCTGATCGCCGACGCCACCGAGGGCATCGTCCGGCTGCCTCCGGACGCGAACTGGAAGACCGTGGCGAAGGACGGGACGGCGCCGGTCTATCCCGGATGACGGGGGCGGCCGGGTGACGTGGCGAGGCGGCCGGGTGAGCGGGCCGGCGGGTGCCGCCATGGCGGGCTGCTCGCGCGGGCCCGGGTGACAAGGTCACCCGTTCCGCGGCCGGACGGTCTGCGCGAGGGACGGCGCCGGTCTGCGGGAGGTTCCGGCCGCCGACGGGCTCGGCCCGCTCGCTGACCTGCGCCAAGGGCCCACGCCTCTGACCTGCACCAACAGCCCGCTGGACCCGGGCCCCGGGCGCTTCGCGAGGTTATCCACAGGGGTGGCGGCCGGACGTGGCCGGCAGGAAAGTGGAGCCATGCAGGGGGTGTGGCGCGAACTGGCCGGTCTGATCCTGCCGGTCGCCTGTGCGGGGTGTGGCCGGCCGCGTACGGAGCTGTGTGAGGGGTGCCGCCGGGCGCTCGCGCGGGACGGGCGTGGGGCGCGGCGGGTGCGGCCGCGGCCGGAGCCGGCGGGGCTGCCCCGGGTGTGGGCGGGTGCGCCGTACGCCGACGAGGTGCGGGCCGTGCTGCTGGCCCACAAGGAACGGGGCGCGTTGCGGCTGGCCGTGCCGTTGGGAGCGGTGCTGGCCGGGGCGGTGCGGGGGCTGCGGCCCGGCGGCGGGCCGCTGCTGCTGGTGCCGGTGCCGTCGGCCCGCAGGTCGGTGGCCGGGCGGGGGCATGATCCGGTGCGCCGGATCGCCCTGGCGGCGGCCGGTGCGCTCAGGAGGGCGGGGGTGGGGGAGGGGGCAGGGGCCCGGGTCCTCCCCGTACTGCGGCAGCGGCGAGCCGTGGCCGACCAGGCGGGCCTCAGCGCCCGGCAGCGGCTGGCGAACGTCACGGGTGCCCTGGAGGTGCGGCGCGGGGCCGGGAGGCTGCTGACGGGGCAGCCAGTGGTGCTGGTGGACGATCTGGTGACGACCGGGGCCACGCTGGCCGAGGCGGCGCGGGCGGTCGCGGCAGCCGGTGGCCCGGTGACCGGCGCGGCCGTGGTGGCGGCGCCGGGCAGTGCTTTTGAAAATCGATGTGCACGGCGCGGCCGACCGGGGAATGGAATTCCCACATGATCGGTAGTTGGCTGGGAAAAGTCACCCAAACGGAGCTGAGGGCTCCGAGGGGGTGCCGACATCCGCCCAGGAGAGCTATGTTCGGTTGTGAGGACTTGGCGGATGTTTTGCCTCGGATGTCGCGATGAATGCGTTCAGGGGCGTTTGCAGCGACCCTGAAAACGGGGGGCGTGGAGATCTTGTCGTCGGGGGAGGAGGAGGTGAAAGTCGCCAAGTCCGAGGCTTCGGCAACTACCGGAGCCTGGTGCAAGAAGGAATTGCTCCGCCGGATGAGCGGAGCGATCCGGGAACGGAGTTCTGCGTGGACATCGTCGTCAAAGGCCGCAAGACCGAGGTGCCCGAGCGGTTCCGCAAGCACGTGGCCGAGAAGCTGAAGCTGGACAAAGTCCAGAAGCTCGACGCCAAGGTGATCAGCCTGGACGTCGAGGTGTCCAAGGAGCCCAACCCGCGGCAGGCCGACCGTTCCGACCGAGTGGAGATCACGCTCCGCTCCCGTGGCCCGGTGGTCCGGGCCGAGGCGGCCGCAGCCGATCCGTACGCCGCGCTGGATCTGGCAACCGCCAAGCTGGAGGCACGGCTGCGCAAGCAGCACGACAAGCGCTTCTCACGTCGCGGCAACGGCCGCATTCCGGCGAGTGAGGTCGCCGTCAGCGTGCCCGACGCCGCGAGCCTGAACACCAACGGCGAACTCGCCACCGAAGCCGATCAGACGGTGCCGACCACGAGGATGGGGTCGATCGACGTCCAGGGCGAGGGCCCCCTGGTCGTCCGCGAGAAGACCCACTCGGCCGCACCGATGACGCTCGACCAGGCGCTCAACGAGATGGAGTTGGTCGGACACGACTTCTATCTCTTCGTCGACGCCGACACCAAGCTGCCAAGTGTCGTCTACCGGCGGCACGCATACGACTACGGCGTCATCCACTTGAACCCCGACTCGTTCGGGGAGGAGGAGCCCGGCGGCGCAGGCGGCGCGCTGGGCGGCTGAACCCCACCCGCTCGGTGCCCCCGGCGTACGCCGGGGGCACCATCGTGCCCGGAGAAAGCAGGAGTTGAAGCCGTATAGTGTTTGTGCCAGCCAGGGAGTTCGTGGACTCGAAACGGCGACACGCCGGGGAGACGGTCGTATGGCATTGATCGGGCTGGTCGCAGGGGGCTGTTGTCAACCAGCCTTATTTCCAAGCTCCGGCCTCTCGGCCGAGTAGTTGACGGGGAGGATCAATGGGGGACAGTTTCGGTCCCGTGCGCGGTGACGCGGACGACGACGAAAGCGGTGTCGGGGGCGAGGAGCGGGCCGTCAGCGTGCCGCGCAAGGAGCCGATCCGGGTCCTGGTGGTGGACGACCACGCGCTTTTCCGGCGAGGGCTGGAGATCGTGCTGGCCCAGGAAGAGGACATCCAGGTCGTCGGTGAGGCGGGGGACGGCGCGGAGGCGGTCGACAAGGCCGCGGATCTGCTGCCCGACATCGTGCTGATGGACGTACGGATGCCCAAGCGCGGTGGGATCGAGGCGTGCACCTCCATCAAGGAGGTGGCCCCCAGCGCAAAGATCATCATGCTGACGATCAGCGACGAAGAGGCCGATCTCTACGACGCGATCAAGGCCGGCGCCACCGGCTACCTCCTCAAGGAGATCTCCACCGACGAGGTGGCGACCGCGATCCGGGCCGTGGCGGACGGTCAGTCGCAGATCAGCCCGTCGATGGCGTCCAAGCTCCTGACGGAGTTCAAGTCGATGATCCAGCGGACGGACGAGCGCAGGCTGGTGCCCGCGCCCCGGCTCACCGACCGCGAGCTGGAGGTCCTCAAGCTGGTCGCCACGGGCATGAACAACCGCGATATCGCCAAGGAACTCTTCATCTCCGAGAACACGGTGAAGAACCACGTCCGCAACATCCTGGAGAAGCTCCAGCTGCACTCCCGGATGGAAGCGGTGGTCTACGCGATGCGCGAGAAGATCCTCGAGATCCGCTGAGCGGCCGGCCGGCCGGCCGGGCCGGCCGACCAACCGGGTGTGTCCCCGCGCGCCCAGCCGGGTCAGTCCTGCGCGGTCAGCTCCGTGCGCAGGGCGGCCGCCAGCCGGGCGTCGTCGCAGCGCTCCACGCGGACCGAATCGCAGCCGACCCACGTCGCGGCCTCTCGGAGCGCCTGGGCCATCGGGGCGACGGCCTTGTCGTTCTGCAACGAGACCTGGCGGGCGACGAGGGTGGTGCCCTCACGGGCCGGGTCGACCCGGCCCACCAGTCGGCCGCCGGCCAGCAGGGGCATCGCGAAGTAGCCGTGTATCCGCTTGGGGCGGGGGACGTACGCCTCCAGGCGGTGGGTGAAGTCGAAGATCCGCTCCGTCCGCGGCCGGTCCCAGATCAGGGAGTCGAACGGCGAGAGCAGGGTCGTGCGGTGCCGGCCGCGGGGCGGCGAGGCCAGCGCGGCGGGATCGGCCCAGGCGGGCTTTCCCCAGCCCTCGACCTCGACGGGGACCAGACCGGAGTCCGCGATGACGGCGTCGACCTGCTCGCCCTTGAGGCGGTGGTAGTCGGCGAGGTCGGCGCGGGTGGCCACCCCCATGGCGGCCCCGGCCTGCGCGACCAGGCGGCGCAGGCACTCGGCGTCGTCCAGATCGTCGTGGAGCAGGCTGTCCGGGACGGCGCGCTCGGCGAGGTCGTAGACGCGCTTCCAGGCGCGGCGCCGCGTACAGACCACGTCGCCGGTGTCCAGCAGCCACTCCACCGCGATCTTGGTCTCGGACCAGTCCCACCATTCGCCCCCGTTGCGGCCGCCGCCCAGCTCGGAGGTGGTCAGCGGGCCGTCGGCCCGCAGACGCTCCAGGACGGCGGCGCAGGAGCGCTCGGAATCCTGCATGACATGCCAGCGGTGGCCCTTGGCACGCCGGGCGCGGCGCCGGAAGGCGAAGTGCGGCCACTCCTCGACGGGCAGGATGCAGGCGGCATGCGACCAGTACTCGAAGCTGTGGGGCCGGACCGCCGGCGCGCCGGCGGGAGCCTCGGCCCAGTAGGCGGCCTCGACGGCCGGGCGGCCGACGGCGCCGAGGCGGGCGTAGGGCACCAGCTCATGGGAGCGGGCCAGCACCGAGATCGTGTCCAGCTGCACCGCGCCCAGGGCCCGCAGCACTCCGCGCACCCCCGCCCGGCGGTCCGGGGCGCCCAGCAGGCCCTGGGCCCGCAGCGCCAGCCGGCGGGCGTCGTCGCGGGACAGGCTCGTCACGGGCTGCGGCAGAGGCGATGGCTGCGTCACGGCGGTCATGCGGCACAGCGTAGGGGCGGGCACTGACAACGGGCGCCGGCGGCGGCCCCGGGCCCGGGGAAGGGCCGGGGGACGCGGCCGGCCGGCGCCGCGCGGCGTCTTAGCCGGAGTAGGGCAGGTACGGCGTGGCGTCCGGCAGGCCGGACGGTCCGGGCTCCGTGCCGCCCAGGTCGGAGGGGAGCAGCGAGCCGATCCAGAGGTCCCGGCGGGTGCCCTCGTGCAGCAGCTTGGCGCGCAGGGTGCCCTCCCTGTGGAAGCCGAGTCTGCGGGCGACCGCCCAGGAGCCGTCGTTGCCGGCCTCCGCGAGCCACTCCATGCGCTCCACGCCCAGATCACGAAACGCCCAGTGCAGCACCGCGCGGGCCGCCTCGACGGTGTACCCCCGGCCGCGCTGTTCCTTGGCGGTCCAAAAGCCCAGCTCGGCCTGCCGCTCCGGGGTGCGCAGATGGTCGAGGCGCACCAGGCCCATCGCACCGATCAGCGAGCCGTCCGCCTTGGTGACGACGGCGAAGTTGTAGCTCGTGTCGTCGCGCCAGCCGTCGGGGGCGATCGTCCCGACGAACTGCTCCGCGTGCTGGTGGCTGTACGGCGAGGGGACGCTCGTCCAGCGCGGGATGTCGGGCTCCTGGCACGCGGCGTGGACCGCGGGCGCGTCGGACGGCTCGAAGGGCCGCAGCACCAGGCGCTCGGTGGTGAGGGTGAGGGGCTTCATGAGGTGAGTCTGCTGGGTCGCGGGAAGGGCCGCTAAGGATTTTCGCGTGATTCCCGGCACCTGCCCGGCACCTTCTCGCGGCCTTGTGCGTTCACGTGGCGAGGGGATAGCGGGGTTCGCGGCGGCGGACCTCCCGGCCCGGCGGCGTCCTCCTTTACGATGGCCGTTGCGGCGGGGCCTGCCCCCTTGGAAATATGCCGCGCCCGCGCACTCGACCGTGCAGGCCCGACCGGCAAGGAGACCAGCCCAAGTGTCCGTCTTGACGAAGATCATGCGTGCAGGCGAAGGAAAGATCCTGCGCAAGCTGCACCGCATCGCGGGCCAGGTCAACTCCATCGAGGAGGACTTCGCGGCCCTCTCCGACGCCGAGCTGCGGGCGCTCACGGACGAGTACAAGGAGCGGTACGCGGACGGCGAGAGCCTCGACGACCTGCTGCCCGAGGCGTTCGCGACGGTCCGCGAGGCCGCCAAGCGAGTGCTCGGCCAGCGCCACTACGACGTCCAGCTGATGGGCGGCGCGGCCCTTCACATGGGTTATGTCGCGGAGATGAAGACCGGTGAGGGCAAGACCCTGGTCGGCACCCTCCCCACGTACCTCAACGCGCTGTCCGGCAAGGGCGTGCACCTGATCACGGTCAACGACTACCTGGCCGAGCGCGACTCCGAGATGATGGGCCGGGTCCACAAGTTCCTGGGCCTGACGGTCGGTTGCATCCTCGCCGACATGACGCCCGCCCAGCGCCGTGAGCAGTACAACTGCGACATCACCTACGGCACGAACAACGAGTTCGGCTTCGACTACCTGCGCGACAACATGGCCTGGTCGCAGGACGAACTCGTCCAGCGCGGCCACAACTTCGCGGTCGTCGACGAGGTCGACTCGATCCTCGTCGACGAGGCCCGTACGCCGCTGATCATCTCCGGCCCGGCGGACTCGGCCACCAAGTGGTACGGCGACTTCGCCAAGCTCGTGCAGCGCCTCAAGAGGGGCGAGGCCGCCAATCCGCAGCGCGGCATCGAGGAGACCGGCGACTACGACGTCGACGAGAAGAAGCGCACGGTCGGCATCCACGAGTCCGGTGTCAGCAAGGTCGAGGACTGGCTGGGCATCGACAACCTGTACGAGTCGGTCAACACCCCGCTCGTCGGTTACCTCAACAACGCGATCAAGGCCAAGGAGCTGTTCAAGAACGACAAGGACTACGTCGTCATCGACGGCGAAGTCATGATCGTCGACGAGCACACCGGCCGTATCCTCGCCGGCCGCCGCTACAACGAGGGCATGCACCAGGCCATCGAGGCGAAGGAGGGGGTGGAGATCAAGGACGAGAACCAAACGCTCGCGACGATCACCCTGCAGAACTTCTTCCGCCTCTACAGCAAGCTCTCCGGCATGACCGGTACGGCCATGACCGAGGCCGCCGAGTTCCACCAGATCTACAAGCTCGGCGTGGTCCCGATCCCGACCAACCGCCCGATGGTCCGCATGGACCAGGCGGACCTGATCTACCGCACCGAGCCGGCGAAGTTCGACGCGGTGGTCGAGGACATCGTCGAGAAGCACGCCAAGGGCCAGCCGATCCTGGTGGGCACGACCTCCGTGGAGAAGTCCGAGTACCTCTCCCAGCAGCTCAACAAGCGCGGGGTGCCGCACGAGGTCCTCAACGCCAAGCAGCACGACCGGGAGGCGTCGATCGTCGCCCAGGCCGGCCGCAAGGGCGCCGTGACGGTCGCCACCAACATGGCCGGCCGTGGTACCGACATCAAGCTCGGTGGCAACCCCGACGACCTGGCCGAGGCCGAGCTGCGCCAGATGGGCCTGGACCCCGTCGAGCACGTCGAGGAGTGGGCGGCCGCGCTGCCCGCCGCCCTGGAGCGCGCCGAGGCCGCGGTCAAGGCGGAGTTCGAGGAGGTCAAGGAGCTCGGCGGGCTGTACGTGCTCGGCACGGAGCGGCATGAGTCGCGCCGGATCGACAACCAGCTGCGCGGTCGCTCCGGCCGTCAGGGCGACCCCGGCGAGTCGCGGTTCTACCTCTCCCTGGGCGACGACCTGATGCGGCTGTTCAAGGCCCAGATGGTCGAGCGGGTCATGGCGATGGCCAATGTGCCCGACGACGTCCCGATCGAGAACAAGATGGTGACGCGGGCGATCGCCTCCGCCCAGTCGCAGGTCGAGCAGCAGAACTTCGAGACGCGCAAGAACGTCCTGAAGTACGACGAGGTGCTCAACCGCCAGCGCGAGGTCATCTACGGCGAGCGTCGCCGCGTCCTGAAGGGCGAGGACCTGCAGGAGCAGATCAAGCACTTCATGGACGACACCATCGACGCCTACATCCAGGCGGAGACCGTCGAGGGCTTCGCCGAGGAGTGGGACCTGGACCGGCTGTGGGGCGCGTTCAAGCAGCTCTACCCGGTCAAGGTGAGCGTCGAGGAGCTGGAGGAGGAGGCCGGCGACCGCGCGGGCATCACCGCCGAGTTCATCGCCGACGCCGTCAAGGACGACGTCCACGAGCAGTACGCCGCCCGTGAGGAGCAGCTCGGCTCGGACATCATGCGCGAGCTGGAGCGCCGGGTCGTGCTGTCCGTCCTGGACCGCAAGTGGCGTGAGCACCTCTACGAGATGGACTACCTCCAGGAGGGCATCGGCCTGCGGGCGATGGCCCAGAAGGACCCGCTGGTCGAGTACCAGCGCGAGGGCTTCGACATGTTCACCGCGATGATGGAGGGCATCAAGGAGGAGTCCGTCGGCTACCTGTTCAACCTGGAGGTCCAGGTCGAGCAGCAGGTCGAGGAGGTCCCGGTGCAGGAGGCCGAGCAGGAGCCGGTGCCCGCCGGCACGGGACGCCCCGAGATCCACGCCAAGGGGCTGGAGGCGCCGCAGCGGCCGGACCGGCTGCACTTCACCGCGCCGAAGGTGGACGGTGACGGCAGCGTCATCGAGGGCGACTTCATCAGCGACGAGGAGGCCGGCGGCCCGGCCCGCTCCGAGGCGGACGGACTGACCCGCGCGGAGCGGCGCAAGGCCCAGAAGAGCGGCGGTCGCCGCCGCAAGAAGTAGGCGAAAGACGTGGCTCCGGCAGATCGTGCCGGGGCCGCGCAGCAGCGGGGCGCCCCGGCCGGAGCACGGCCGGGGCGCCTTGCCGTGTGCGGTGGTCACGGTGCCGGGCTCGGCAGGGCCGCAGCCGGGCCGATGTCCAGCGCCGCGCACCGCCACCGCGCGTCGGCGCCCAGCTCCAGCCGGAAGGCGAGGGCCCGCAGCCGCTCACCCGCCGTGATCCGGGCGAACGCCTCGATGACCCCGCGACACGGCCGGCACAGTCCGCACTCCCGCACGGTCGGGACGGGGCCGCGCCGCCCCGGGCCGGGAAGGGGCCGCAGCGGCGCCAGCGGAGCCAGCTCCACCAGCCGGTCGTACGCGGCCGGCAGCGCGTGTCCCAGCAGCGCGTGGACGGGCTGCTGCCCGCTGAGCGTGCGCACCAGCTGATGCGCGAACCAGTGGTGCGGCCGGCTCTCGTGGGCCCGGCGCTGCGCCCCGATGGTCGGCAGCGGGGTGCCGGGCGCGGCGGGGCGGCTGCCGGCGGGGCCCGTGGGGCGTCGGCCCGCCGAGGAGCGCCGGGGCCGGGGAACGGTCGGGGCCGCGGGGCGGGTGCGGGGCGCGCGGGCACTGGCGGTCCTTGTGGTGTCGGCGGTCCTCGTGGTGTCGGCGGTCCTTGTGGTGTCGGTGGTCTTCGCGGTGCTGGTGGTCGTCGTGACGTGGTTTCCGGTCATGGTGGTGATCGCCCCCGTTGTGCCGGGCCCGGTGAATTACTGGGCGGTAGCTTTTTGGTGGGCAACTTCGTATCGGCGGGCTCGGGGCCGCGGCAAGGCGCGCGGCGCCCGGGGCGAGGGGCGATCGGAGTTCACCCGTCCGTGGCACGGGCCCGGACTGGAGCCGGTGCGGCGGGGTCCGGGAGGGGCCCGCAGCGGGCGGCGCGGGGGCCCTGCGGGCGGCACGATGGGGGACCCGCGCCCGTATGCTGGCGGGACAATCTTCAAAGTCGAGCGAATCGAGCGGAAGCGGCTGCCATGCGCGTCTATGTCCCCCTGACCCTCCCCGGTCTCGCAGAGGCGCACAAGAACGGCGAGCTGGGCCCCGGCGCCCTGGGGGCGTACGCCGTCACGCCCGCGCTGCGCGAGTGGTACGTCTCGGACGACATCGAGGAGCTGGAGTACGCGGCGCTGAACCGCGCGGCGCAGGCCTCGCTGCGGCTGCTCGCCGGGAACCCGCAGGTCGCGCGGCGCCGGGTGGTGGTGGCCGTGGACGTCGCGGAGGGCGCGGCGGTGGCGGACCCCGACCGTGGGCTCGACCAGTCGGCGCTGGGCGAGGTGCGGATCGCCGGACCGGTGCCGCTGTCGAAGGCCGCGGCGGTGCATGTGGACTCCGCCGACGCGGAGCCGGATGTCGCGGCGGCCGCGGACGCGCTCGGCGCGGCGGACCAGGGCGACGACGACGCGCAGTTCACCGTGGACGGTGCGGAGGACCACGACCTGATGTGGTTCGCCGTGCAGGAGATCCCCGAACTGATCCGCTGAGCCCGAGCCGGCCGGTCCGGCCGCGTTGTCAGTGGCGCCGGGTACGTTTTCTGCAAGGGGAAGGCGCGGTGAGCGCGTGGGGCACGATCTGGGGAACCGCATGGGGAAGCACGCGACACACATCGTCTGGGACTGGAACGGCACGCTGTTCCACGACATCGACGCCGTCATCGGGGCGACCAACTCCGCGTTCGAGGAGATCGGGCTGGCGCCGATCACCCTGGAGATCTACCGGGAGCTGTACTGCGTGCCCATCCCGCGGTTCTACGAGCGGCTGATGGGACGGCTGCCGACGGACGCGGAGTGGCTGGTGATGGACGAGGCGTTCCACCGGCACTACAGCGAACACCGGCTGGGCTGCGCTCTGGCCGAGGGCGTGGATCTGCTGCTGGAGAACTGGCAGGCTGCCGGGCGGAGCCAGTCGATCCTGAGCATGTTCGGGCACGACGAGCTGATACCCCTCGTCCGCGGCTTCGGGATCGAGTCGCGGTTCGTGCTGGTGGAGGGCCGGACCGGACCGTCCGGGGGCACGAAGAGCGCGCAGATGGTGCGGCATTTCGCGGCGCTGGAGCAGGTGGACCCGCAGCGCACGGTCGTGATCGGTGACGCCGTGGACGACGCGGTGGCCGCGCGGGACGCGGGGGCGTACGCGGTGCTCTACACAGGCGGGTCGCACAGCCGCGTGAGCCTTCAGGCCGCCGGGGTGCCGGTGGTGGACAGCCTCGCCGAGGCTGTGGAGCTGGCGGAGACCCTGGTCTGCTAAGGCGCGGCCACACGGGCCGCTGCGGGCCCGGTCGCCGGTAGGGGCCCACGCACGGCCCTTCCCCTCCCGGGCCCGGGGTACCCGCGTCCCGCGCGCACGCATACGCCGGCCCGGCGTAGCGTTGTCCAGAAGGTCTAAGTTCGGACCGCGGATTTGTACGTGGACGGCCCATGACGGCACCCGTGGAGGGAGCGATAGCCTTGCACCGTGATCAGCGCGATAACCCGCGGGGGCATCGAGGCCCCTGCCGTGCGCCCGGGGCACCACCGTGACCGGGCGGTCGCTGGTCTTTGCGGCCGACACTCCACGTCGACATCGTCAAAAATCGTCGATTGCGGCACGGCCCTCTCCCATCGCGGCATAGCGTCGACAGCGACAGGACACCTCGCGTCGTGGCGGCGTTGTGCGGCTTCCGCAGTTCTTCCCACGTATTTCCACAACGTCACGCAACGGCGCGCGACAGGAGCCAGAGGACATGCAGACCAAGCTGGACGAAGCCAAGACCGAGCTGCTCTCCAGGGCGGCCCGGGTCGTTGAAACAAGCCAGGCCGGGGGGAAGCACCCGGTACGCGGCCTCGACCCGGACACCCTCGCGGGATACCTCCAGCGCTACTACCTGCACACCGCCCCTGAAGACCTGATCGACCGCCATCCGGACGACGTCTTCGGCGCCGCGCTCTCGCACTACCGCCTCGCGGAGACGCGACCGCAGGGCACCGCCAACGTCCGGGTGCACACGCCGACCGTCGAGGAGAACGGCTGGACCAGCAGCCACTCCGTCGTCGAGGTCGTCACCGACGACATGCCCTTCCTGGTCGACTCGGTCACCAACGAGCTCTCGCGGCAGGGCCGCGGCATCCACCTGGTGATCCACCCGCAGGTGATCGTCCGCCGCGACGTCACCGGCAAGCTCATCGAGGTCCTCGACTCCAACGGCGATACCCGCGCCACCACCGGCAAGGCCCGGACCGCCGACCTGCCGCACGACGCGCTGACCGAGTCCTGGATCCATGTCGAGATGGACCGCGAGACCGACCGCGAGGACCTCAAGCAGATCACCGCCGACCTGCTGCGGGTGCTGTCCGACGTCCGCGAGGCCGTCGAGGACTGGGAGAAGATGCGCGGCGCCGCGCTGCGCATCGCCGAGCAGCTGCCCGCCGAGCCGGTCGCCGACGACCTGCGCGAGATGGAGATCGAAGAGGCCCAGGAGCTGCTGCGGTGGCTGTCCGACGACCACTTCACCTTCCTCGGCTACCGCGAGTACGAGCTCACCTCCGCGCCCGGTGAGGGCGGCGCCCAGGAGGACGTGCTGACCGCCGTGCCCGGTACGGGCCTGGGCATACTGCGCGCCGACCCGCCGCACCGCGAGACCGCCGACGGCCACCCCGTCTCGCCGTCCTTCAACCGGCTGCCCGCGGACGCCCGCGCCAAGGCCCGTGAGCACAAGCTGCTGATCCTGACCAAGGCCAACAGCCGCGCCACCGTGCACCGCCCCTCCTACCTCGACTACGTCGGCGTCAAGAAGTTCGACGCGCAGGGCAACGTCACCGGGGAGCGGCGCTTCCTGGGCCTGTTCTCCTCGGCCGCGTACACCGAATCGGTGCGCCGCGTCCCGGTCATCCGCCGCAAGGTCGCCGAGGTCCTCGAGGACGCGGGCTTCAGCCCGGACAGCCACGACGGCCGCGACCTGCTGCAGATCCTGGAGACCTACCCGCGCGACGAGCTCTTCCAGACGCCCGTCGACGAGCTGCGGTCCATCGCCACGAGCGTGCTCTACCTCCAAGAGCGCCGCCGGCTGCGGCTCTTCCTGCGCCAGGACGAGTACGGCCGCTACTACTCCGCGCTGGTCTACCTCCCGCGCGACCGCTACACCACCAACGTCCGGCTGCGCCTGATCGACATCCTCAAGGAGGAGCTCGGCGGCACCAGCGTCGACTTCACCGCCTGGAACACCGAGTCGGTCCTCTCCCGGCTGCACTTCGTCATCCGTGTGCAGCCCGGCTCCGCCCTGCCCGACCTCACCGACGCCGATGTGGACCGCATCGAGGGCAGGCTGGTGGAGGCCGCCCGCTCCTGGGCCGACGGCTTCGCCGAGGCGCTGATCGCGGAGGTCGGCGAGGAGCGCGGCGCCGAGCTGCTGCGCCACTACGGCCACGCCTTCCCCGAGGGCTACAAGGCCGACAACACCCCGCGCAGCGCGGTCGCCGACCTCCGGCACCTGGAGACGCTCACCGGCGAACCGGGCAAGGACTTCGCGGTCAGCCTCTCCGAGCCGGTCGGCGCAGGCCCCGGCGAGCGCCGCTTCAAGATCTACCGCAGGGGCGAGCCGGTCTCGCTGTCCCGGGTGCTGCCCGGCCTGAACCGCCTGGGCGTCGAGGTCATCGACGAGCGCCCGCACGAGCTGCGCTGCGCCGACGCCACCGTCGCCTGGGTCTACGACTTCGGGCTGCGGATGCCGGAGCACGTCAAGGGCGACGACGCCCGCGAGCGCTTCCAGGAAGCCTTCAACGCCGTGTGGACCGGCGCGGCCGAGAGCGACAACTTCAACAAGCTGGTGCTGCGGGCGGGCCTCAACTGGCGCCAGGCGATGGTCCTGCGGGCGTACGCCAAGTACCTGCGGCAGGCCGGGTCGACCTTCAGCCAGACGTACATGGAGGACACCCTCTCCAACAACGTCCACACCACCCGGCTGCTGGTCTCGCTCTTCGAGGCACGGATGTCCCCCGAGCGCCAGAGCGCGGGCACGGAGCTGACCGACGGGCTGCTCGAAGAGCTGGACGGGGCGCTGGACCAGGTCGCCTCCCTGGACGAGGACCGGATCCTGCGGTCCTTCCTGACCGTCATCAAGGCGACGCTGCGCACCAACCACTACCAGAAGAACAGCCAGGGCAAGCCGCACGGCTACCTGTCCATGAAGCTGGACCCGCAGGCCATGCCGGACCTGCCGGCGCCCCGCCCGGCCTACGAGATCTGGGTGTACTCCCCCAAGGTCGAGGGCGTCCACCTGCGGTTCGGCAAGGTCGCCCGCGGCGGTCTGCGCTGGTCGGACCGCCGGGAGGACTTCCGTACGGAGATCCTCGGCCTGGTCAAGGCGCAGATGGTCAAGAACACCGTCATCGTGCCGGTCGGCGCCAAGGGCGGCTTCGTCGGCAAGCAGCTGCCGGACCCGTCGCAGGACCGGGACGCCTGGCTCGCCGAGGGCATCGCCAGCTACAAGACCTTCATCTCCGGTCTGCTGGACATCACCGACAACCTCGTCGGCGGCGAGGTCGTCCCCCCGAAGGACGTCGTCCGCCACGACGAGGACGACACCTACCTGGTCGTCGCCGCCGACAAGGGCACCGCGACGTTCTCCGACATCGCCAACGAGGTCGCCCAGTCGTACGGCTTCTGGCTCGGTGACGCCTTCGCCTCCGGCGGCAGCGCCGGCTACGACCACAAGGGCATGGGCATCACCGCCCGCGGCGCCTGGGAGTCGGTCAAGCGGCACTTCCGCGAGCTGGGCCACGACACCCAGAACCAGGACTTCACCGTGGTCGGCGTCGGCGACATGTCCGGCGACGTCTTCGGCAACGGCATGCTGCTCAGCGAGCACATCCGGCTGGTCGCCGCCTTCGACCACCGGCACATCTTCCTCGACCCGAACCCGGACGCGGCGACCTCCTACGCCGAGCGCCGCCGGCTGTTCGAACTGCCCCGCTCGTCCTGGGCGGACTACGACACCGAGCTGCTCTCGCAGGGCGGCGGCATCCACCCGCGCTCGGCCAAGTCGATCCCGATCAACGCGCAGGTGCGGGCCGCCCTCGGCATCGAGGCCGGCGTGAAGAAGATGACCCCGGCCGATCTGATGCGGGCCATCCTCAAGGCACCGGTCGACCTGCTGTGGAACGGCGGCATCGGCACGTATGTGAAGTCCTCGGCGGAGTCCCACGCCGACGTGGGCGACAAGGCCAACGACGCCATCCGCGTCGACGGCGAGGAGCTGCGGGTCAAGGTCGTCGGCGAGGGCGGCAACCTGGGCCTGACCCAGCTGGGCCGGATCGAGTTCGCCACGGCCGGCGGGAAGATCAACACCGACGCGATCGACAACAGCGCCGGCGTGGACACCTCCGACCACGAGGTGAACATCAAGATCCTGCTCAACGCCGTGGTCGCCGAAGGGGACATGACGGTCAAGCAGCGCAACAAGCTGCTGGCCGAGATGACCGACGAGGTCGGCGCGCTGGTGCTGCGCAACAACTACGCGCAGAACACCGCCCTGGCCCTGGCCCAGGCCCAGTCCTCCAGCATGCTCCACGCCCAGCAGCGCTTCATGCGCCGCCTGGTGCGCGACGGCGACCTCGACCGGGCGCTGGAGTTCCTGCCGACCGACCGGCAGATCCGCGAGCGGCTGAACACCGGCCGCGGCCTGACCCAGCCCGAGACCGCGGTGCTCCTGGCGTACACCAAGATCACGGTGGCCGAGGCGCTGATCCAGACCGGGCTGCCGGACGATCCGTACCTGGAACGGCTGCTGCACGCCTACTTCCCCTCGGCGCTCTACGACCGCTTCGCCGAGCAGGTCGACGGGCATGCGCTGCGCCGCGAGATCGTCACCACAGTCATGGTCAACGACACCGTCAACAGCGGCGGTACGAGCTTCCTGCACCGCATGCGGGAGGAGACCGGCGCCTCCCTCGAAGAGGTCGTCCGGGCGCACACCGCGGCCCGCGCGATCTTCGGGCTCAACCAGGTCTGGGACGACGTCGAGGCGCTCGACAATGTCGTCGCCGCCGACGTCCAGACCCGCATCCGGCTGCATTCGCGCCGGCTGGTCGAGCGCGGCACCCGCTGGCTGCTCAACAACCGCCCGCAGCCGCTGGAGCTGTCGCCGACCATCGACTTCTTCACGGAGCGGGTCGCGCAGGTCTGGGCGGAGCTGCCGAAGCTGCTGCAGGGCAGCGACCTGGAGTGGTTCCAGACGATCCTGGACGAGCTGACCGCAGCGGGCGTGCCCGAGCCGCTGGCCGTCCAGGTGTCCGGCTTCTCCTCGGTCTTCCCGGCGCTGGACATCGTCGCCGTCGCGGACCGCATGGGCAAGGAGCCGCTGGAGGTCGCCGAGGTCTACTACGACCTGGGTGACCGGCTGCGGATCAACCAGCTCCTCGACCGCATCCTGGAGCTGCCGCGCAACGACCGCTGGCAGTCGATGGCCCGCGCCTCGATCCGCGAGGACCTCTTCGCGGCGCATGCGGCGCTGACCGCCGATGTGCTGTCGGCGGGCAACGGCTCCGCGACGCCCGAGCAGCGGTTCAAGGCCTGGGAGGAAGCGAACTCGGCGATCCTCAGCCGGGCGCGGGCGACGCTGGAGGAGATCCACGGGTCGGAGGGCTTCGACCTGGCGAACCTGTCCGTCGCCATGCGGACCATGCGGACGCTGCTGCGTACGCACAGCTGAGCGGAGGGGGCGGGCGCCTTCGCGCCTGCCCCTCTCCCCCAGACGCGCCGGACGGCCGGAAAACGCCGGACGGGCTGGAAGCACTCCAGCCCGTCCGGCGTTTCGTCGCGTGTACGGGGCTACTTGCCCGTCTCCTTCTCGTAGGCCTTGATGACCTCGTCCGTGGGGCCGTCCATCAGCAGCTCGCCGCGCTCCAGCCACAGGACACGGTCGCAGGTGTCGCGGATGGACTTGTTGTTGTGGCTGACCAGGAAGACCGTGCCGGCTTCCTTGCGCAGTTCGCGGATGCGGGCCTCGGACCGCTTTTGGAAGCTGCGGTCGCCGGTGGCCAGGGCCTCGTCGATCATCAGCACGTCGTGGTCCTTGGCGGCGGCGATGGAGAACCGCAGCCGGGCGGCCATGCCGGAGGAGTAGGTGCGCATCGGCAGGGAGATGAAGTCGCCCTTCTCGTTGATGCCGGAGAAGTCGACGATGCCGTCGTAGCGCTCGCGGATCTGCTCGCGGGACATGCCCATCGCCAGACCGCCGAGGATGACGTTCCGCTCACCGGTCAGGTCGTTCATCAGGGCCGCGTTGACGCCCAGCAGCGAGGGCTGGCCGTGGGTGTAGACCCGGCCGCGCTCGGCGGGCAGCAGACCGGCGACCGCCTTGAGCAGGGTGGACTTGCCGGAGCCGTTGGAGCCGATCAGGCCGATGGACTCGCCGCGGTAGGCGGTGAAGGACACGCCCTTGACCGCGTGCACCTCGCGCACACCGGTCGAGGGCTTGCGGCGCACGATCCGGTTCAGGGCCGCGGTGGCGCTGCCCTTGCCCGCGCCGGTGCCGTAGACCCGGTAGACGATGTGCAGATCGTCCGCGATCACCGTCGGGACACGGGCGGCGCGGGCCTCGGTCGGCTGGACGCCGTTCTTCTGCTCGGTCACGACCTCAGCCACGTCCGTACCGCTCCTCGGCCTTCCAGAAGTACACAAAGCCGACGACACCGGCCAGCAGGGCCCAGCCGCCCGCGAACGCCCACACGTGCGGGGGCAGCTCCCGCTCGGTGAAGCTGTCGATCAGCGCGAAGCGCATCAGGTCGATGTAGACGGCGGCCGGGTTGCCGGTGAGCAGGACCTCCACGGCCTTCGGGAGGTGCTTGCCCTTGAGGATCACACTGAGGCTGAACATCACGCCGGACGCGTACATCCAGGTGCGCATGACGAACGGCATCAGCTGCGCCAGGTCCGGGGTCTTCGAGCCCAGCCGCGCCATGATCATCGCCAGGCCGGTGTTGAAGAGGAACTGCAGCGCCAGCGCCGGGATCACCAGCAGCCACGACCAGGTCGGCAGCTGCCCGAAGCCCAGCAGGATGACCATCAGCACACCCATGGAGAACAGCAGCTGCTGCAGCTGCATCAGGCAGAACGAGATCGGCAGGCAGGCGCGCGGGAAGTGCAGCGCCCGCACCAGCCCCAGGTTGCCCGAGATCGCCCGCGTACCGGCCATCACCGAGTTCTGCGTGAAGGTGAAGACGAAGACGCCGGTCACCAGGAACGGGACGTAGTCGGGGACGTGGTTCCTCGTGCCGAGCAGTACGCCGAAGATCAGGAAGTAGACGCCGGCGTTGAGCAGTGGCGTCATCACCTGCCAGAGCTGGCCGAGCTTGGCGGTGGTGTACGTCGCGGTGAGCTTGGCGGTGGCGAACGAGGCGATGAAGTGCCGTCGGTGCCACAGCTGCCGGACGTACTCGGGCAGCGGGGGACGGGCGCCGCTCACCGTGAGGCCGTGGCGTTCGGCCAGTGCGCGCAGCTCGGGGTCGTGGGCTGCGCCGGCCCCCGGCACCCGGGCGGGCGCCGGGGGCGGGGGAGCGAGGGTCTGGGACATGGGGGCCGCTTTCGCTTGCGTACGGGGGCCGCAGAACGGGTCCAGCGACGGGACGGGTCCGTATCGTCGCGACGCCGACACTAAAGGGAGGTCACGTCGAAACGCAACCGTAGCGTCGTGACGCTAAGCTCATGGCATGGCAAAAGAAGGCAGCGGGAGCGGGCCCGCGGCGCGCCGGGCCCCGGCGGGCGCCGCCGTACTGCGCGAGGACAAGACCGAGGCGATCCGCGCCGCGGTCTTCGAGGAGCTGGCCGCGGTGGGCTTCGCCCGGATGTCGATCGAGGGCATCGCGCGGCGGGCGGGCGTCGGCAAGACCGCCGTCTACCGGCGGTGGCGCTCCAAGCTGCACCTCGTGCTGGACGTGGTCTCCGCGGTGGCCGCCGCGGGGCTGCCGGCGCCCGACACCGGTTCGCTGCGCGGGGACGTACGGATGCTGCTGGAGGTCGCGGCCCGGGCGCTGCGGCACCCGATGGCCTCGCAGATCATCCCGGACCTGCTGGCGGAGGCGGCCCGCAGCCCGGAGCTGGCGCAGACGCTGAAGGCGGCGCTGCACGACAGCCAGGAGGGCGTGGCGGCCGCGGTGGTGGCCCGGGCGGTGGAGCGCGGCGAGCTGCCGCAGGACGTCGATGCCCGCCTCGCGCTGGACCTGCTGACCGGGCCGCTGTACTGGCGGCTGCTGGTCGTCCGCGACGAGCTGCCCAAGGGGTACCTCGATGCGCTGTCGGGCTCGGTGGTGGCGGCGCTCGGGGCGGAGTAAGGCGCGCCTGGGTGCGCCCCTGGGGTGTTGCCCTAGGGCGGGGGCGAACGCATCCCGTAGGGGGTGCGAGGGCCCCCTGCGGGGCCACAACGAGGTGGGGCGGGGCGGGTATTCCCCGCACGCGCGGCCGCCCCCGGCCGGGATTCCGGTCGGGGGCGGCGACGTGTGCGGTGCGTGCCTCTGAGGCGTGCCGCGGTGTGGCGTGCGGGACCGGGGTCAGCCGGCCATCTCGACGTCCGGGCCGCCCGGGGCCGCCACGTCGTCGTCCGCCGCGGCGCGCGGGGACGGGAGCTTGACCAGTCCGGCGGCCGCGGCCGCGGTGCGCGGGGACGGGGCGACGGTGCGCTCGTCCTGCGGCAGCGGCTCCGGGAGCGTCTCCTGGCCGAGGAAGACCCGGCGCACCACCCGCTCGGCGGCGTTGCCGTCGTCCCACTGGCAGAACCGCGCGCGGAACGCCGCGCGCCGCTCGGTGGCCCGCTCGTCGTCCCAGCGGCCGCTGCGGAACGCCTCGATCAGCTCGTCCTCGGTGGAGGCGAGCACGCCGGGGGTGTCGCCCGGCTTGCCGGAGAGCAGGTCGAAGGTGACACCGCGGGAGCGGACGTAGGTGTCCCAGTCGTCGGCGTAGTTGATGATCGGCCGGTCGAGGTTGGCGTAGTCGAACATGATCGACGAGTAGTCGGTGACCAGCGCGTCCGCGGCCAGGCACAGCTCCTCGACGACCGGGTGGCCGGAGACGTCGATCAGCGCGCCGCGCTCCTGCAGCTCCTGCAGGCCCGGGTCCTGGTCGTAGAAGTAGTGGGTGCGCACCAGCAGGACGAAGTCCCCGCCCAGCTCGCGGGAGATCTTCTCCAGGTCGAGGCGGGGGACGTAGCCGACCTGGTAGTCGCGCATGGTCGGCGCGTAGAGGACGGCCGTCTTGCCGGGGGCGATGCCCAGGCGCTCGCGGATGTCCAGGACGTCTTGCGCGGTGGCGCGGTAGTAGACGTCGTTGCGGGGGTAACCGGCGTCCACCGACTCGAAGTTGCAGGGGTAGACGCGCTCCCACTGCTCGGTGGTGTGCTGGTTGGAGGAGACCGAGTAGTCCCAGCGGTCGGCGCGGGCCAGCAGCTTGCGGAAGCTCATGCCCTTGGCGGCGGCCGGGTAGCGCTTCTGGTCGACGCCCATCGACTTCAGCGGGGTGCCGTGGTGGGTCTGCAGGTGGATCTGGCCCTCGCGCTTGACCACGCCGTCGGCGAAGTTGACGTTGTTGACGAGGTACTTGGCGCGGGCCATGACCTCCCAGTAGCGCGGCGAGTTCAGCACCACGTGGTCGACGCCCGCGGGGACCTGGTCGGCCAGGTGCTGCTTGACGACCCAGACGCCGTGGACGTCGGGGGCCAGCTCCTTGGCCTTCTCGTAGATCGCCAGCGGGTTGCAGGACGGCAGCCGGTTCCAGTACGCCGAGTAGACCGCGAGCTTGTCGTCCAGGGGCTGCCGCAGCAGGGCCTGGTAGCGCAGGTCCATGGCCTTCTTCTTGGCCTGCTTGACCTTCTTGCCCGCGTGCTTGCGCACCGTGCGCTGCACCTTGCCGGCGACCTTGAGGCCGGCCAGCGCGGGGTAGGCGTCCTTGGCGAGCAGCGCGTACTTGCCGCCGGCGATGCCGGTGGGGCGCACGAAGCCGGCCGGGACCCGCATGCGGTAGTCGCGGGCGGCGCGGTGGAAGAACTCGGCCTGGGCGTTGTGCGGCAGCCGGCCGGGCTTGTCCAGCACGGTCAGGTAGTGGTCGATCATCTTGCGGAACATGTGAGGGCGCCAGCGCGACAGTTCGGGGTGCGCGTCGAGGTAGGCGAAGACCCGCGCGTACTGGTCGAAGACGTCGAAGTGCTTGCGGCTGGTGGTGCGCAGGATGTTGCCGCCCTGGCGGCGCTGGCGGTAGTGCAGGCAGACCCGGTCCAGGACGGCGATGCGCTCGGCGGTGATCAGCGTGCAGAACGTCCAGGGGGCGTCCTCGTAGTAGCCCACCGGGAACTCGAAGCCGTGCTCCTCGACGAAGTCGCGGCGGTAGGCCTTGTTCCAGACGATCTGCAGCAGTTCGAGGATCTCGGGGCGCTCGGCGAGCGAGAAGGCCGGCGCGCCGGACTCGTCGAGCAGCTCGGCTAGCGCGTTGCGCCGGGCGGAGCCGTCCCAGTAGGTCCGCGCGTAGTCGAAGATCAGGATCTCGGGGTCGTCGGTGGCGTCCAGCCGCTGGGCGAGCGCGCCGAGCGCGCCGGGCACGAGGGTGTCGTCACTGTCGAGGAAGAGGATGTAGTCGCCGCGGACCTTCTCCAGGCCGGCGTTGCGGGCCAGGCCCAGGCCGACGTTCTCCGGCAGGTGCAGGACCTGGACGCGGTCGTCGCGGGCGGCGTATTCGTCCAGGATGGCGCCGCTGCGGTCGGGCGAGCAGTCGTCGACGGCGATCAGCTCGAAGTCCGTGTGGTCCTGCGTCAGCACCGAGTCCATGCACTCGCGCAGGAAGCCCTGCACTTTGAACACGGGGACGATGATGCTGAAGCGGGGTACGGCGTCGAGGTCTGTCTCGGACATGCGGTGCTTACTCCTCGTGGCGAGCTGAGTACAGAACGCAAAAAAGCCCCAAAGGGGTCTCTTGCATTGTCAGCCTTCTGACTCGCGTTAACTCAAAAAGGTTGTTGTTCGTAACCTGAAAGTTCTGTGGTGCTCATCACAGAAGTGGTCAAGTAGTGAACTTTCGGGCGAGCGGGATCGCGGGCGCGACCGAATACTGAGGGAGTGTCACCCGCGCCCCCGCCCCGCATCTCCCGCCGCCGGCTGCTCCAGGCCGCCGGCGGCGGAGCGCTCGCCGCGGCCGCGGGCACGGCCGTGCGGTCCTGGCGCCTGACGGAGTGCCACCCGGCCGGGCCGGGCGGCCCCGGACGGCTGCTGGTGGACCCCGCGGACCAGTCCTTCGTCCAGGTCATCGCGCACGCCGACGACGGCCTGTTCTTCATGAACCCCGATCTGGAGCAGTCCCTGCGCTGCGGGGCGCGCTCGGTGACGGTCTGTCTGACCGGCGGCGAGGCCGACGGACGCAACGTCAGCCCAAGCGCCCTCCACCCCGGCAGCGTTCCCGAGGACCGGGCCGCCTTCGCCCGGGCCCGGACCAACGGGCTGCGCGCCGCACACGCCGCGATGGCCACCGGCAACCCCGCCGCGCCCTGGGACGTCGCCGCGGTGTCGCTGCTGCCCGGCTTCCAGGTGGAGGTCCACACGCTGCAGGGCGCCCCGCACCACCGGCTGGTCTTCCTCCAACTGGTGGAGGCCCGGGCGGTCTGGCAGGCCCGCACGAGGAGCCTGCGCGGCCTGTGGCTGGGCGCCGCCGGCACCCTGCCCACGCTGCGCCCCGCCGGCACCCCCGTGGAGCGGCAGTTCCACTACACCCGCGACCAGGTCGTCCAGACGCTGGTGGCGGTGCTCGACCGGGTCCGGCCCACCGTCGTACGGACCCTGGACCCGAACGCGGCGCACTCCCGCAAGCGCCCGCCGGCCACCGCGGACCGCGACCCCCGGCTGGCCGGCCTGCGCTACTACGACCACCAGGACCACACCGCCTCCGCCTACTTCGCGCAGGCCGCCCTGGCCGCCTACCGGGGCGGCCGGCCGCACCGCCCGGCCATCGTGGAGAACTACCTCGGCTACGAGGCCGGCGTGCTGCCGGGCGACGTCGACGCCGCCACCGCCCGCCGCAAGGCCCGGGTGCTGTCCGTGTACGGCTGGGCCGACCGCCGCCGCTGCGGCGACCCGGCCGGCTGCGGCGACCGCAAGGTGGGCGGCTCGGCGCTCAGGGGCACCGCCCGCAACTGGACCCGCTCCACCCGGCTGCGCGCGCCCGGCTCCAACGCCTGGCTCCACGCCGCCCACGACGGCCGGCTGGCCGCCTTCGCGGTCCTGGGCGGCGCGGCGTACCGCTGGGCCGAGACCCGGCCGGGCAGCGGCCGCTTCGGCGCGCCGCTGCCGGCCGGCGGGGAGCTGCTGCAGGGACAGATCCACGCGGTGCGCCGGTCCGACGGCGCGCTGGTGCTGTTCGCCTCCCGCACCGTGCTGCCGGGCCGTCACACCGCGCACCGCCGTGAGCTGGTGACCGCGGTGCAGCACGGCACCGCGGCCGACGGCGGGCCCGCCTTCGGGCGCTGGGAGCCGCTGGGCTCCCCGGACCCCGACCCGGTCCGGTCGCTGGAGATCGGCTTCCCGGCGGCGGTGGCCACCCCCGACGGCGCGGTGCACGTCTTCGTCCGGACCTGGGACGGCAACATCGCCCACCGCGCCGCCCCGCCCCGAGGGCCCTTCTCGCCCTGGCGGCGGCTGGAGGGCCCGGTCAGCACGCTGCAGGCGTCCCCGGGGATCGTCGACGACATCGACGCGTGTGTGGACTCCGACGGGCTGATCCATGTGGTCGCCCCGAGCGCCCGGACCGTGCAGCACTGGGTGTCGAAGCGGGCCGGGCTGACACCCCGGCCCGCCGCGGCCACCGGGCTGCCGCGGCCGGCCGGACCGGTCAGCGCCGTGCCGCTGGCCGGCGGCGTGGTCCGCCTGGCCTACCGCCACGCGGACACCGCACGGGTGCTGATCGCCGAACGGCAGCGGACGGCCGGCACCTGGCGGGTGTCGGCGCAGTGCGAGGCGGTCGGCGGCTACGGGAGGGTGGCGGCGGCGCGGGTCGGCGGCGGCGACCGGATGGTGCTCGCGGCCCGCGACGACGACGGCGAGGTGCGGATGGCGATGGCCCAGGACGCGCCCAGGCCCTGGCAGCGCGGCCGGGCGGCGCACTCGGCGGCCGCCGGGGTCGCCCAGGACGCCGCCGGGCGCGCGGTGGTCGTCGTCCTGGGCAACGACGGCCGGCTGCACTCGACCCGGCAGACCTCCGCCGGGCAGAGCGCGCCGTTCGGGCCCTGGCGGGCTCAGGACCAGCGGGTGCCCCGAAGAGGCACCCCCTAGGGGCCCGCCCGAGCCGCCGGGCGCAGCAGGATCCGCCGGGAGAGCAGGTAGGTGAAGGGCAGCGCGCAGCCGGCCGCCGCCAGCGGCGCCACCGTCGTGCTCACCCCCAGCCAGCTCACCAGCGCCACCAGCCCCGCGCTCTGCACCCCGTAGTTGGTGGCCTGGGTCAGCGGGAAGAGCAGGAACTTTCGCCACGTCGGGCGGGTGCGGTAGGTGAAGCGGGCGTTGAGGAAGAACGAGCAGACCATGCTCAGCGCGAAGCTCGCGGTGTAGGCGGCGAAGTACGGCAGCAGGCGGTGCAGCGCCAGGTAGCAGGCGTAGAACGTCGCCGTGTTGACCCCGCCGACGGCGGCGAAGCGCACCATCTGGCCCCAGCGGACGGGGGCCCGCTGCGCGGCGGGCATCAGCCGGTCTGCGAGCCGGCGGCGGCGCCCGCCGGCTCGGGGGCCGCGGCGGCGCTGTTGCTCTCCTTGACCAGGAAGTGCGGCCGCCGCTTGGCCTCGTAGTAGATCCGCCCGATGTACTCGCCGATCAGCCCCAGCATCACCATCTGCAGCCCGCCCAGCCCCACGATGATCGCCACCAGCGTCACATAGCCCGGGGCGGTGACCCCGCCGGCGACGGCCGCGCCGACGATCCACAGGGTGTAGAGCGCGGCGAGCGAGGCCAGGCCCAGCCCGGCGTAGATGGCCGCCCGCAGCGGGCGGCAGTTGAAGGACAGCATGCCGTCGATGCCGTAGTTGACCAGCGATCCCAGGCGCCACTTCGTCTCGCCGGCCTCCCGGGCGGCGTTGCGGTAGTCGAAGGTGACGGTGTCGAAGCCGATCCAGGAGAACAGGCCCTTGGAGAAGCGGTTGTACTCCGGCAGCGACAGCAGCGCGTCCACGGCCTTGCGGGACAGCAGCCGGAAGTCGCCCACGCCGTCGGCGAGTTCGACCTCGACCCAGTTGTTGACGGCGCGGTAGTACAGCCGGCTGAGCGCGGTCCGCAGCCGCCGGTCGCCGTCCCGGCTGCGCCTGGCGACGACCTGGTCGTGGCCGAGCTGGTAGAGGTCGAGCATCTTCTCGACCAGCGGCGGCGGATGCTGCAGATCCGCGTCCATGATGATCACCGCGTCGCCGGTGGCCGCCCGCAGGCCGGCCAGTATCGCGGGCTCCTTGCCGAAGTTGCGGCTGAAGGAGAGGTAGCGGGTGGTGCCGCGGTGCTGCTGCGCGAGACCGCGGAGCCGGGCCAGGGTGCCGTCGGCGCTGCCGTCGTCGACGTAGACCAGCTCGTAGGGGACGCCGAGGCGCTCCAGGACCGCGCGGATCGCGGCGTCGAAGCGGCCGAGCACGGCCTCCTCGTTGTAGCAGGGGACGACGACGGACAGCCTCATCGGCCAACCTCCTCGGTGGAGTGAAGCCGTGGGCGGCTCCGTAGACGCCCCCCGAGCGCGACCATGGCCAGCGCCAGCGCGGCCGCACCGCTCGCCGCCAGCCCCACTTTCAGGCCCGGCGGTTCGTACGCACACGTCAGCCGCCGGGCCCCGGAGCCCAGCGGGACGGCCAGCAGCCCGCCGAACGAGGACGGGGCCCCCAACGGCCCGCCGTCCACCGAGCAGCCCCACCCCGCGACGGCCGGCACCGCCAGCACCGCATGCCCCTTGCTGCCCCGGGGCAGCCGGGCCGTCAGGGCGTGCCCGCCGGCCGTCAGCTCGCGCGGCCCGCGCAGGGCACGCACCGCCGCGGCGAGCCGGGCGCGCGACAGGCACCCCAGGGCGTGCTCGGGCACCAGCTGACGGCCGGTGCCGGTGAAGCGCACCACGACCGTGCCGTCGGCGGGCGTCCGGCCCAGCGTCCGCACCGGATTGGCGGTGCTGTCCCGGGCGCCGATCCCCTTGGTGTGCCCGCCCAGCCCGCCGACCCGCCCGGAGAACCACGGCGCGGACCACACGACGGTGCTGCCCGGGGCGCACCGCGCCCGGAAGGCGGTGCCCGTTCCGTCGCCGCGGCCCGTCCCGCGCCCCGCCGCCTCCGGCAGCAGCCAGCCGCCGCGGACGGGCACCGGCGCCGGGCCCGCGGCGGGCGCGAGGTCCGGCACCTCGTAGACCCGGGCGCCCAGCATCCGCTCCTGGCGGGCGAAGACGGTCCGCTCGCCGGTGAGCGGGCCCGGCAGCCGGTCGCGGACGGTCAGCAGCGGGGCCGGGGGCTGCGCACGGTGCGAAACGAACGGCCGGCGGCGGTCCGTCCCGGGCGACAGATAGCTGTCCACACCCATGATCGCCTGCCCCACCGGGTCCTCGAAGCTGAGCGTGTGACGGCCCCTCATGTACCAGCCCGCGCCCAGGCCGCGCAGCGCGCGGGCGGTGGCCGCGGGCACATAGCTGCTGTAGTACGAGCCGCCCTCGCCGCCGATCAGCAGCGGATCGTTGTTGGCGAACTCGTGCGGGCCCGGGTCGGTGCGGGTGCGCGGCCAGTCGCCGCGCGCGGTCAGCACGTCCCGGGCCGCCAGCGACGCCCGGTCCAGTGTGGGCTTGGGCCGGAACCACGCGATCTTGTCCCGTACCGCCGTCACCGAGAAGGCCGTGTACGCCGAGGTGAGCAGGGTGGCGGCGGTCAGCGCGGCGGTGGCGGCCCGGCGCGCCCGGGGCCCGCGCAGCGCCGCGAGCGCGCCCAGCCCCACCAGGACCGCCGCGCCCCCGCCCGCCACCAGGATCCACGTCGCGGTGCCGACCGCCCCCTGGTCGCGGCTCAGCCACGCCAGCAGCCCGACCAGTGCCCCGCCCGCGGCCAGTTCGCCGGTCCGCGGGCGGTGCGCGAGCGCGAGCCAGGAGATCATCACCAGGATCCCGCTGAGCACGAAGGCGGCCCGGTAGGGGCTGCCGTTGGGCAGCGCGAAGCCGTGCCACAGCAGGATCGCCGGCTCCCAGACGAACGAGGCGCCCACGCCCGCCGCCAGGACGTACCAGCCGATCCGCACCCGCGGCGGCACCCCGCGCACGAACGGGAACGCCGCGACCAGCAGCAGCCCCGCCACCCCGATGGAGACATTGGGCGCCGGCGTCCCGCCGTGGCCGCCGGGCAGCAACTGCGCCAGCTGGTCCAGCGGCGCCGGCCGGTCGCGGTAGAGGACCTCGGGCGCCGGCTGGGCGGCCCGGCTGGCCGGCAGGGTGACGGTCAGCACCGGCGCCGCGAGCAGGATGCCGCACGCCGCCATGGACACGGCCCGGGCCAGCGCCGCCAGCCGGTCGGCCGCGGCCATCCCCGGCGCCGTCAGCAACCGCAGCCCCAGCACCAGCGCCATCGCCAGGGTCGCCATCGCCGCCGTGTAGAAGTTGCCCGCCCAGGCCAGCGCGACCAGCGCGGTGCCGGCCACCCAGCGGGTGCGGCGCAGACACCACTCCGCCGCGATCCCGGTCATCGGCAGCGCGACCAGTCCCCACATCCACATCGGGTCGGCGAAGCCGTCGTTCAGCACCCAGGCGCACAGTCCGTACCCCACCGACACCAGCGCCCGCAGCGCTCCGGGGCCCGGGTGCAGCCGCCCCAGGAAGACGGTCATCAAGGCGGCGGCCAGGCCGATGCTGAACAGGGTGACCAGGAAGACCGGCAGGTCGGTCAGCTCGCGGGGGAAGAGCCCGACCAGCCAGGAGAACGGGTTCATCAGGTACGTGAAGAAGTCCGGGAGGAACGGAACGCCGTAGCCGCTGCTCCAGTTGAAGAACACGTCCCCGGTGGTGTGGCCGTGCAGCAGGTCCCACAGCCGGGCGTGGAACGGCACGAACTGGTTGCCCAGGTCGTTGACGGCCCTGGAGCGCGGCCCGAACGGATAGCTGCCGTAGAGGGCCAGCGCCAGGCAGTACGCCCCCATGGACAGCGCCGCCGCGAGCCCCGGGGCGGCCAGCCGGCGCAGGGGCCCGCGCACCGCCGCGGGGTGCTGCGTCGGGGGAAGGGGCCGGGTGACCTCCTGGGGCCGGAGGGCCTCTTGTGGGGTGGCGGGCGTCGGAGCCACCGGCACTCCTCCACACTCGGCGAACGTTCACTCAACGTTATATGTCTTAATAGTCCCTTTTGCTCTGCTGGGACGCGGGGCTTTCGGGGGATTGCCCCGCAGGAGAGGCGGCACGGGACCACGCGGTGCGGTCGGCCGGGGCAGGACCAGCCCGGCCGCGACGACACCGACGAACGAAAGGGCACCATGCCGGCATCCGACGACACCACCGCCGCGGCCACCGCCCCGCCGCCCACCGTCTCCGTCGTCATACCCGTGCACAACACCCGCCCCTACCTCGACCGCAGCCTCGGCTCGGTCTTCGCCCAGACCCTCGACCCCCGCCGCATCCAGGTGATCGCGGTCGACGACGGCTCCACCGACGGCAGCGCGCAGTACCTGACCGAACGCGCCCGCCACCACCCCAACCTGACGGTCCTCCACCAGCCGGCCTCGGGCGGCGCCGGCCGGCCCCGCAACGTCGGCCTCGCCCACGCCGCCGGCGACTACCTCTTCTTCCTCGACTCCGACGACCACCTCGGCACCGAGGCACTGGCCCGGCTCACCCGCATGGCCCAGACCCACGGCTCGGACATCGTCTACGGCCGGATCGTCGGCGCCGACGGCCGGGCCGCCCCCGTCGACCTGCGCACCACCGCCGCCGCCGTCACCCCCTTCGACTCCCCGGTCTACTGGACCCTGGCCGCCTACAAACTCTTCCGCCGCTCCTTCGTCGAACGCCACCGGCTGCGCTTCACCGAAGGCCGCCTCCTGGCCGAGGACCTCCCCTTCGGGATCACCGCCCTGCTGCGCGCCGAGACCGTCTCCGTCGTCGCCGACTACGACTGCTACTACCTCCACGGCCGGCCCGACGACAGCAACGCCAGCCGCCAGGACACCGACTGGTGCGACTACCTCGACTACATCGGCGGCGTCCTCGCCGGCGTCGCGGCCGAAGTCCCGCCCGGAGCGCACCGCGACACCCTGATGGTCCGTCACTTCCACGGCGAGATCCTCATGCCCTTCGCCGCCCCCTACCTCGCCCGCGACACCGCCGGCCGCCGCGCCATGGCCGCCGCCGCCCGCCCCCTGGTCGAGTGCTACCTCACCGACCGGGTCCTGGCCGCCCTGCCACCCGGCCTCCGACTGCGCGCCCACTGCCTGCGCCGCTCACTGCACGACGAACTGACCGCCGTCGTCCGCGCCGACACCGGCACCCGGCCCCCACCGCCGCACATCGACACCGACGGCCGCGTCTTCGCCCCCTACCCCTACTTCCGCGACCCCGCCCGCGCCCTGCCCGAAGCCTGCTACGACCTCACCGACCGCATGGTGCTGCGCCAGCGGCTGACCGGCTGGCGATGGAGCGATGGCGCGGTCCATCTGCGCGGCACCGCCGCCCTGCCCCACCTCGGCGGCGGCGCCGTCGAGGTCCTGCTGCACGGCGGCGCCGGCGACTTCCGTGTCCCGGCCCGCTGCGAAGGCGAGCACTGGCGAGCCGCCCTCGACCCGGCGACCGCGGCCGACGGCCGTCCGCTGCCCGACGGCACCTGGGGACTGAAGATCGCCGTCACCGCACACGGCGGCACCACCACCGGACCCGCCCTGCGGCGCGAGGCCTGGCTCGTACCGGAGACACCGGAAGGCTCACCCGCCCCGCCCGGCGGCCCGGACGCCGCCGGCCTCACCCCGCGGACCGTCGCCCGCGGCCCGGCCGGCCCCGCCGTCGCCACCCTCTTCCGCTCCCGGCCGCACGGCCACCTCCACCTCCACCTGGGCACACCGTGCGCCGGTCCGCCGGTGGGCGCACTCTGGTAACAGCGGTTTCGGAGGTGATCGCGATGTTGCAGACCGCTGTCGGATGGCATGTAGAGCTGGAATTCGAGGAGGACACCCACCGCACCCGCGCCGCCGCGCTCGTACGGCTCCCCGACGGGAGCGAGGTCCGCTCGCACGGGTACGCCAGCCGCCACCCCGCCGACGCCAACCAGCCGAGGGTCGGCGAAGAGGTCGCGGGAGCCAGAGCGCTCAACGAACTGGCGATGAAGCTGCTGACGAAGGCACACGACGAGATCGACGAGGCGTCGGGCCGGACCTCGCACCCGCTGACCTGACCACACAAGCCGCGGCACCCCTCCCCGCACCCCGCGGAGTAGGGTGCCCGGCCATGATCGACGAACCGGAGTTCCTGACCGAGACCCGCACCTTCTACGACACCATCGCCACCGACTACGCCGAGCACTTCCGCGGCGCCATGGCCACCAGACACTGGGACCAGGCCGTGCTCGCCGCGTTCGCCGACACCGTACGGGCCGAGCAGGCCGGACCCGTCGCCGACCTCGGCTGCGGTCCCGGATGGGTCACCGCGCAGCTCGACGCCCTCGGGCTGCCCGCCTTCGGCATCGACCTGTCCACGGAGATGGTGGCCCTCGCCCGGCAGGAGCACCCCGGCGTCCGCTTCGACGTGGGCTCGATGCTCGACCTGGACCTGCCGGACGGCTCCCTCGCCGGCATCGTCGCCTGGTACTCGATCATCCACACACCCCTGGAGCGGCTGCCGGAACTCTTCGCCGAGTTCCACCGGATGCTCGCCCCGCGCGGCCACCTGCTTGTCGCCTTCCAGGTCGGCGACGAGCCGCTGCACCTGGCGCAGCCCTTCGGCCGCCCCGTATCGCTCGACTTCCGCCGGCGGCAGCCCGACGAGATAGCCGGACTGCTGGCGCGGGCCGGGCTGGACGTACGAGCCCGGCTGCTGCGCGAGCCGGAGGAGGCGATGGGGGAGTCGGCCCCGCAGGCCTACCTCACCGCCCGCAAACCCGCCGCCGACGCCGGCTGACCGCGCCCGGCGGCGGGCCTGGCGTCAGGCCCCGGGGTGGTGGTGACGCCACCCCGCCCACGCCGAAGTGATCATGTCGCGGACGTCGTGGTGCGCCTTCCAGCCCAGCTCCGCGGCGATCCGGTCCGCCGCCGCCACCACCCGGGCCGGATCGCCGGCGCGGCGCGGGGTCACCTCGGGGGTGACGCCCTCATAGCCGGTGATCTCGGCGATCAGGCCGATCATCTCGCGTACGGAGACGCCCTCGCCCCGGCCGATGTTCAGCGTCAGATCACGCACCTGGCCCGGCTCGGCGAGCTTGCGGGCGGCCGCCACATGGGCATCGGCGAGGTCGGCGACATGGATGTAGTCGCGGATGCAGGTGCCGTCGGGAGTGTCGTAGTCGTCGCCGAAGACACGCGGGGCCGCGCCCTCGGTGAGCTTCTCGAACACCATCGGGACGATGTTGAACACGCCGGTGTCGGCGAGCTCGGGGGTGGCCGCGCCGGCGACGTTGAAGTAGCGCAGACAGGCCGTGCTGATGCCGTGCGCCCGGCCCGCCGCGCGGGCCATCCACTCACCGACCAGCTTGGTCTCGCCGTAGGGGTTGATCGGCACGCAGGGCGTGTCCTCGGTGACCAGGTCGACGTCCGGCATGCCGTAGACGGCCGCGGAGGAGGAGAACACGAAACGGCCGACGCCGCCCGACGCCATCGCCTCCAGCAGCGTCTGCAGGCCGTGCACGTTCTCCCGGTAATACAGCAGCGGCATCTCCACGGACTCGCCGACCTGCTTCTTGGCGGCCAGATGCACCACATCGGTGACCCCGTGCCCGGCGATCGTCTCGTCGAGCAGGGCACGGTTCAGGGTCGAGCCGACGACCAGCGGGACGCCCTCGGGCACCCGGGCGGCCACGCCCGTCGTCAGGTCGTCCAGCACCACGACCCGCTCCCCCGCCTGCCGCAGGGCCCGTACGACATGGGAGCCGATATAGCCGGCACCACCCGTGATCAAGTAAGACATAGCGCCAATCCTAGGCTCGGGGTCGGACAACAGCAGGGGCGGCGGTCAGCGGCGCAGGCGGCGGGCGGCGATCCGCCAGACGCTGCGCAGCCCCGACGCGACCCGCAGCGACAGCGCGCCGCCGGTCGTCGCATACGGCTGCACCAGCAGCACGGCATGACGCCGGCTGGGCAGGACACGGCGCCGCAGCCCCGGACCGGTGGCCCGCAGGGCGGCCCGGAAACCGGCGCCGTCGGCGCAGCTGACCTGCGCCATCAGATCCCACGGCTCCGGGTCGGCGTGGCCGGCGCCACGCTCGACCAGCGCCTCTATGTCCAAGACGACCTCGGCCGACCAGCAGGCCTCCGCGCCGCCGCCGGCAGTCGTGGGGGTCAGGGCCGCGGTGTGGACCGGGCCGCGGCGGTCGTCGCGCCGGCGCCGCAGCTCGACGTCGATGCTCTCCGGCCCGGCCGCCGCCAGCCGCCCGTACAGATCATGGACGCGCAGCCGCAGCACACCGCGGCCGGCGACCACCGGTTCCGCGTCCACCGTCACCGGCAGCCGGTGCAGCGGCTTGGTGCCGATCGCCTCCAGCTCGATCCCCGGAAGGTCCGCCGACCACACCGCCCGCCCCTCGGCCTCCGCGTACGGCGGCAGCAGCCGGCCGGGCCGGGCCGCCAGCTGCGTGAGCCGGTCCAGGTCACGCGGGACGGGGGAGGCCAGCACCACCCGGGCCAGCCAGCGCGCCGGAGCCCGGGCCGCACGCAGCTCCGCCTCGTCGAAGCCCGCCAGGTACTCGCGGGTCAGCCGCCACCACTCGGCGCGGTAGTCGGCGCCGCGGGTGTGCAGCTCGCGGACGTACATCCGCAGATCGTGATCGAGGAACTTGGTGGCGGCGGCCTGCGCCAGCGCCTTGTGCCCGGCGTCCAGGAAGATCCGCACACTGGTGCGGTGCGCCTCGATCCGCGCCTGCCAGTTGGCGACGTCCTTGCGGTCCAGGGAGATCGACTGCTTGGCGGCCGAGCGGCGCACATGCCAGATGTAGACACTGTCGGGGATGGTCGCGACACGCGGCGCGGCGGCCAGCACCCGGGCGGTGAAGACGAAGTCCTCATACGTGAAGCGGCCCTCGGGGAAGACGATGCCGTGCTCGTCGAGGAACGCCCGGTCGTAGAGCTTGTTGACGCAGAGGGTGTCGCGGACCAGCTGGGGACTGGACGCGGCGGACTCGTGCACCGCCGCCTCGCGGTAGAGCGCCGGCAGCCAGGGGATGTCGCGCCGCGCCGGCAGCTCACGGCGCACACAGGCCCCGGCCGCCACCGGGGCGTCGTGCTCCAGCGCGGCGGCCAGCAGCGCCCGCGCCGCGCCCGGCGGCAGCACGTCGTCGCTGTCCAGGAACATCACGAACCGCCCGGTGGCGGCGCGCAGACCGTCGTTGCGGGGGGTGCCGCAGCCGCCGCTGTTCTCGCTGCGGTGGACGACCCGCAGCCGCGGCTCGGTGCGGGCGAGGGCGTCCAGGGCGGCGCCGGTGCCGTCGGTGGAGGCGTCGTTCACCGCGATCACCTCGGTGACCGTATCCCCGGGTGTCTCCTGCGCGAGCGCGGAGCGCACCGCATCACAGACATGGACGGCATCGTTGAAGGCGATGACGACGATGCTGACCTGCGCGGATGGCGTGATGGTGGGCCCCGGCAGCGGCTCTAGGGCTTCTTTCACAGTCACTAAATCTACATTTCGTGTCGACAGCATCACTTGGCGCGAGCGGGGTCCGATCCCATATCCGATGGGTCAGAGGGGGAATCCCGCCGTGCGGTTGCACCCGTCGCCTCGGTTTTCCGCCTCATTGCCATCCCGTGACCGGACGGAGTCGGGAGCCGGGTGTGCGCACGCCCGCAAGGGAACCCGCACATGCTGTAACGACGCGAACGCCGTGCGATGCCGATCCACCCGCCCTCACCTTGCCGCGCACCGGCCCGCCCACCGCTCTCTCGCGCCACCACCCCCTGGGAGCCTCACCGCTCCATCAGGTCCGCGACCCGGCCGGCCGCCCCGCCGTCGTCCCGGTGGCAGAACGTCTCCCGGAAGTCCGCGTAGGCGTCCGAGCCGGCCGCCGCGATCGCCTCCAAGTCGCCCAGCGCGTCGATCAGTTCACCGGTCGACGTCAGCAGCGGGCCCGGCACCCGGGCCTCGAAGTCCAGCGTGAAACCGCGCAACGCATCACGGTAGTGCGGCAGATCGGGGGTGAGGAAGAGCATCGGGCGGCCCGTGTTGGCGAAGTCCGCGGCCAGCGAGGAGTAGTCGGTGACCAGGACGTCCGCGGCCAGCAGCAGCTCGGTGGCGTCGGGGTAGCAGGAGACGTCCACGGCGAACGGCGCGTGATGGGCCGGCAGCCGGTCGGCGACCAGCGGATGACCGCGCACCAGCAGCACATGGCTCTGCGCCAGCTCCCGCCGCGCCAGCTCCAGATCCAGCGGCAGATGCAGCCGGTGGTGACCCGCGTCGTACGCCAGATCGTCCCGCTGCGTCGGCGCGTACAGCACCACCTTGCGGTCCGGCGCGATCCCCAGCCGCTCCCGCACCGCGGCCGCCCGCAGATCGCGGTCGGCGGCGAACAGCGCGTCCGTACGCGGCAGACCGGTCTCCAGCAGCCGCCCCGAATAGCCCAGCGCCGAACGCAGCACCGGCGTGCTGTGCGCGTTCGGCGACAGCAGCACACTCCACTGCCGGCTCACCCGCGGCCGCGGCGCCAGATGCGCCAGCCCCGCACACAGCGTGCCCGCCAGATCGGCGCCGATCCGCTTCAGCGGAGTACCGTGCCAGGTCTGGATGATGCGCTGCCCGCCGCGCCGGGTGAACCAGCGCGGCAGATGGGTGTTGGTGACCACCCAGCGGCTGTGCGCCAGCGCCCCGTGCCACTCGGCGCTGCCCACCACCACCGCCCGCGCCGTCCTCGGCACCGCGGCCTGCGCATCGCGCACCGCCCACAGATGCTCCACCTCCACACCCCGGCGCACCAGCTCCTCGTGCACCGCGCGCGGCGAATCCCCGTACGCGCGGCCCCCGAAGCTGCTGTAGAGCACGGTGTCCCGCAACGGGCGGGAGCGGTGCAGCGCATAGTGCTGCTCGCGCAGCACCCGGCGCCGGTAGGGGCCGCGGTCGGTGACCGGCAGCGCCGGCCCCGCGAGCACCAGCGCCTCGTCGTGCAGATGCCGGTCCAAGGTCAGCGGCTTGCCGCCCACCGCGCAGCCGGCCGGCAGGCCCTCCCAGACGGCCGGCGCGATCCGCACCGGCGCGTCCAACGCCGACCCGGGCGCCCCCCGCTCTCGCAGATGCAGGCTCCAGGCGCCCTCCCGCAGCGGCACCGGCCCGGCGAACGAAGGCAGCGCCCCCAGCGGCAGCGTGCCGTGGAACCGGCCCTCGTCGTGAGTGGTGGCGAAGGCCAGCTCGGCGGCGTGCGCGGCGTGCTTGAGGACCAGTTCGGTGGCGTGCGGCGCGGCGTCCGGCAACCCGCCCGCCACCAGCAGAGTGCCGTCGGGGCGCCACAGCACCCGGTCCAGATACGGCTGCGGAGTCCGGTCGTGCAGTACGAGGTTCCCCGCCGCGGTGGCCGCCACCACCAGCTCACGGCCGTGCGGGAGCGGATACGCCACCGGCTCCAGAGCCGCCTCGCAGGCGATCGCATCGGTGCCGCCGTCGGGCAGCACCAGCTCCGGCGACCAGCTCTCGGTGTGCACCGGGGCGATCGCCGAGGGCGCGCCGTCGCGGGTGGGCCGCGCCGCGGCGAGCGCCTCCAGGCGGATGCGGACGGTCAGCCGCCCGGCGCCGGCGTCCGCCCCTTCCCCGGGGGCCGCGGCCACCCGCGCCGTCTCCACCGGAAACGACACCACCGTCCCCGTCCCCTGATGCGTCAGCCGCAGCGCCGCCGGCTCCGGCCCCGGAGCCGTCACCGTCACCTCCAGCGCCCCGGCCGCCGCCCGGTGCCCGGCCAGCCGCCGGGTCCGGCGCGCCACCGACAGCCGCAACCGCCCCTGCGCGTACCACGGCGTGATCCGCACCCGCCCCGCCGCACCCTCGTCGGCCACGTCGAAGGCCCCCGGCGCGGCACCCGACCCCGTCGCGGCCGCACCCAGCGCCGCCGCCCGCACCACGCCCGCCGAGGTGAGCAGCACCCCGACCCGCCACTCGCCCTCCTCCCAGCGCCCGCCCCGGCGCAGCCGCGCCGGATCGAGCCGCACCTCGAAGCCCGACCAGTCGTAGCAGTGCTGCTCCTGACCGGACTCGGCGGTCGCCTCCGGCATCGCCAGCGGCCGCAGCGGCAGCAGGATCCGCCGCCGGCCGCACGACAGCACCATCGTCCGCAGATAGCTGTGCCGGTGCGCGGCGGCCAGATTGCGGATATAGGCGTAGCCGCGCAGACACAGCACACCCTCGCGCCACACCGCCTCGGCGACCTTCGCCCGCACCGGGAAGTCGGCGCGCTCCAGCCGCGTCACACCCGGCGGCAGCTCCAGCGCCGCGGCCCCCGTCGCGCCGGTACGCGAGCCGCCCGGCGCCGCGCCGCTCAGCGGCAGCACCGCCCGCTTGCGCAGCGGCGGACCGGCCACCGTGAACCCCGCCGGGTTGCGCGCCTCGTGCGCCAGCAGCGCCAGCAGATCGGCCATCCGCCCCGCGCGGATCAGATACCAGCGCATCCGCAGCTCCACCGGCAGCGCCGGGAACAACCGGGGATCGGCGCCCGCCAGGAAGCCCCGGGCACAGTCCAAGAACGCCGTCCGGGTCTCCGGCGCCGCGGCCGGCAGCGCCTCGATGAGATCGAGCAGCCCGTCGGTCAGCTGCGCGCGGTCGTAGTCGCGCTGATAGGCGTTCAGATGGGTACGGGCCGGGTCGGCCAGGAAGCGGCGGACCGCGGCCACCGCGGCGAACCGCTCCCGCACACCCCCCGCGTCGAGCACCCGGTGCCGGCCCGGCCCCTCCGGCAGCCGCCAGTAGCACACGTGCTCGTGCAGTACGTCGACCGTCCTGGCGAGGAAGTGCGCCGGCAGCGTCACCACCGCGTCATGACACAACTCCCCTTCCGGGAAGGCGAGTTCGTGCCGCTCCCAGAAAGCGCGCCGGAAGACCTTGTTGCGCGCGAAACAGTCCGACAGCAGCGACAGGTCCTCGGAGATGTGGGTGCGCAGCACCGTCCCGTAGGTCTCCGGGTGGTGCGCGGACTGGCTGCGCCCGGCCGCGCCGAGCCGGTAGACGTTCCCCGTCGCCAGGTCCGAACCGGACTTGTCCAGCAGACCCACCAGATCCTCGTAGGCGCGCGGCAGCAGCACGTCGTCGGCGTCGAGGAACGCCAGGTAGTCGGTGTGCGGATAGCCGTGCCGGGCACCGGTGTTGCGCACCGCGCCGCACCCGCCCGCCGCCTCGCCCCCCGGGTGGTGGACGATACGGAACCGCGGATCCCGCTCGGCGAACCGGCGGGCGACCGCGGCGGGCGTGCCCTCCGCGGCACCGGCCGCCCCCTGCGCGGGAGCGCCGTCCACCATCACCACATCCAGTTCGGTCAGCGTCTGAGCCGCCACCGAATCCAGGCACTCCTCCACATTCCGCTCGGACCCCTCCAGGCGATGCACGGGGACGACGACGGTGAGCCGAGGCTTCATACGCGGACCAAGCCTTTCCGGACTGGCGATGCACAAGACCGGACCGTTCAACTCACCACCGGCGGCACGGTCACCGGATCTGCGCTGAAAGGGTGAGACGCGTCGTCGACAGTACGTGTTCGGGTGATTACGCTCGGTGCCCGGCCCTCGGCGTGCCGCAGCGCCGGGCGCGCGTCAGATGCCGTAGACCCGATGCACAGCGTTATGGCGCCCCGCGCGCCGCGTCCCCAGGGAAGGTGACCGCGTCCCGATGCCCGGCCGTACCGACAGCTCCACCGCCACCGACAGCCCCGATGCCCAGCCGCCCGGCAGCGACCCCCGCACCGCCCCGGCCGCCTGCCCCACCGGCACCGCCCCGGCCGCCTCCACCGCCCGGCTGCCGGCCGACCGCGCCCGCAGCGGCCTCGCCCGGCTGCTGCCCGACCGGACCCCCTACCGCCGCCAACTGCGGCGCATCGGCGCCGGACGGGTACTGGAGATCGGCTGCGGGCAAGGCGACACCCTCGCCGGATGCGCCCCCGGCAGCGTCGGCGTCGACCACGACCCGCAATCCGTGGAACGCTGCCGCACCCGCGGACTGACCGCCTACACCGCCGACGCCTTCCTCGCGGGCCCGCACGCCAGACCCGGCGCCTTCGACGCACTGCTGACCGCGCACGTCCTGGAGCACCTCGACGACGAACAGGTCGAAGAGCTGCTGCGCGCCTACGTCGGCTACGTACGGCCGGGCGGCGGCGTACTGCTGATCACCCCACAGGAAGCCGGACACCGGGCCGCCGGCCCCGCCCCGGTCCGCTTCACCGACTTCCACCTGCTGCGCGCCTTCGCCGAATCCGCCGGCCTGGCCGTCCGACGCACCTACTCCCATCCGCTGCCGCGGCCGGCCGGGATGCTGCTGCGGTCCAATGTGTTCGTCCTCGTGGCGCAGGTCCCCGCCTAGGGCGCCGAGGCGCCGAGGCGCCGAGGCGACGCGCGATCCCGCGCCGGAGCCGGGGGCGGCAACGCGCCGCCCGCCGGCCCGCCTCAGCGGGTACGCGCCCGCTTACGGGCCCTGACGATCGCGCGGGTGACGATCGGCGGCAGCACGTCCAGCGCCACCCTGCGCACCGTGCTGCGGGTCGGCACCGGCGGACGGGACGCCGGACGGGCCCCGGACGCCGCCGGACGCCCGGCCGACGCCCGCGGCACGGCACGGGCGGCAGGCACCGCCTGGTGGCGCGAGACCGGCTGGACGGGCTCCTCGGCACCCTTGGCGCTCAGCCGGACCAGCGGGGCGTCGTTGACGTACTGCACCTCGTGCCAGACGTCGCCGCGCGCCGCGATCCACTCCAGCAGCGCCTTCTGCGCCGGCTCGGGATCGCCCCACGTCCCGTAGAACTTGGTGCCGGTGATGCAGATCGGCCGCAGCCCCTCGTTCGCCACGGCCTGCCAGGTGGCGGCGGCCACCCCCGGACAGTGCTCGGCGCGGTAGTCGTCCAGCACCACCACACCGCTGCCGGTGAGCAACTCGCGCACCGCGAGGATGTCGCCGTGCACATGCTCGTACAGATGCGAGGCGTCGATGTGCGCGAAGCGCACCGAGCCGGGCTCGACATGGTCGCTCACGATCGAGCTGAGACCCTGCACGATGGTGGGCAACTCGTCGTGGAACGCCAGGTAGTTCGCCTCGAACGCGCGGCGCGTCAGGGTCGCGTAGGACTTCCTCATCTCCTTGGAGTTGGAGGCGTCCTCGGCGGGGGAGTCGAAGAGGTCGCAGACCGTGAAGCGCTCGTCGGGGCGCAGCCGCGCACCGAGGAAGATCGCGCTCTTGCCCATGTACGCGCCCAGTTCGAGCAGGTCACCCGACTCGGAACGGTCCTGCTGATACGCCAGGAACCAGTCGAAGAGCAGCTGATCGGCGGTGAAGAACCAGCCTTTGACCTCGGACAGCCGCGTGGGGCGCGGGAGTTGTTCGGCACTCTGGTCTGCGGTGGGGGCAGTCATGTGCGGTCCGTCTCCAGACGGTCGGGAACGTAGGGCGAAATGCACTCGGGGACAGCGGATCGAGAGGGGATCGACACGAGGTCGACGGGAGGTCGACAGAGGATGGACAGGAGAGAGCGGTGCGAGGGATACGGGAGCTGTCGGGGAATCTGTACGCAATCCGTGCGGCATCTGCAGTTGTGAACGCGCCCGGCGGCACGGCCGCGGCGCGGCGGCGCGACCCGCGCGGAGCCCAGGCGCCGTCGCTCGCACGTCATCGCACGAGCACCGCTAGGCAGTCTCCACGACAAGGCCCCGACGCACCATGCCTTTCGCGGCAGTGCCCGACATCGTAGGGGGACCGACATGAACGCGGGATAACAACAAAAGACCCCCCGGCACCGGACCTGCGCCGGTTCTGCACCGGTCCGACGGCGCTCCCGTGGCGATCTCGCACCGGTCCCGTGGCCGTCCCCGGCGGACCTACTTCACCGCGCCCGCCATCACACCCGAGACGAACTGCCGCTGGAAGGCGAAGAAGACGATCAGCGGCACCACCATCGACAAGAACGCACCCGGCGCCAGCACGTCGATGTTGTTGCCGAACTGCCGCACCTCCTGCTGCAGGGCAACCGTGATCGGCGGGCTGCCGCTGTCCGCGAAGATCAGCGCCACCAGCATGTCGTTCCACACCCACAGGAACTGGAAGATCCCCAGCGACGCGATCGCCGGACCGCCCAGCGGCATCACCACCCGGGTGAACAGCCGCAGCTCACCCGCCCCGTCCAGCCGCGCCGCCTCCAGCAGCTCACGAGGGATCTCCGCGAAGAAGTTCCGCAGCAGAAACACCGCGAACGGCAACCCGAACGCCGTGTGGAAGAGAACCACCCCGGCCGTCGTCTCGAACAGCCCCACCGCACCGAACAGCTTCGCCACCGGGATCAGCGCCACCTGCACCGGAACCACCAGCAGCCCCACCACGACCAGGAACCAGCCGTCCCGCCCGGGGAAGTCCAGCCACGCGAACGCATAGCCGGCCAGCGACCCGATGACCACCACCAGCACCGTCGCCGGCACCGTGATCGAGGCCGTCGTCAGCAGCGAGCCCATCACCTTGTCGTTGGACAGCAGCTGACTGTAGTTGTCCCAGGTGATCTGGGCCGGCTCGGCGAAGACCTGCCACCAGCCGGACTCGGCGATCCGCTGCGGACCGCGCAGCGACGACAGCAGCAGCCCCACCGACGGCATCAGCCAGAACAGGGCGACCAGAACCAGGAAGACCCGCACGGCGCCGCCACCCGCCCGCGCCACCAGACGCGCGGCGAACGGCCGCCCGGCCCGCACGGCACCACCCGAGGCGCCGGCCCGCCCGTCCGGTACGGCACCGTCCACGGTCGTCATCGGCGACGCTCCTTCCGTATGCGCCGGAGATTGACGTACATCACCGGCATCACCAGCAGCAGCAGGAACACGGCGATCGCGCTGCCCAGCCCCTCGTCCACATCCGTGCCGAACGACGACTGGAACAGCTGCAGCGCCAGCACATTGGCGGACCGGATGCTGGAGCCCGGCGCGATGATGTAGACCAGATCGAAGATCTTCAGCACATTGATCATCAGCGTGACCAGCACCACCACCAGCACCGGCGCCAGCAGCGGCACCGTGATCCGCCGGAACACCTGCCACTCGCCGGCACCGTCCACCCGCGCCGCCTCCAGCAGCTCACGCGGCACCCCCGCCAGCCCCGCGGCGATCAGCACCATCGCGAAACCGGCCCACATCCACACATAGGAGCCGATGATGGCCGGGGTGACCAGCGCCGGCCCCAGCCAGTCGACACCGCCGTACGCCTCGGCGAAGTCGGCCGCGGGCAGCCGCAGCCGCGCACCGCCGGCCCGCTCCGCGGGCAGCACATACGTGCCGTCCGCCGCCGTCGTCGCCACGGCCACCACCCGGCCGCCCTTGACCGCCTCCACCGTCAGACCCGCCAGCGCCCGCTCCCCGCCGTCGATCACACCGGGCCGCCCGCCGCCACCGCGGGTGAAGTCCAGCCAGACGGTGCCGGTGACCTTCCCGGGCCGCGGTACGGCGGCGGCCGCCGGCTTCGCGCCCCGCAGGTCGTCCTGCCGCACCGCGACCAGCGGCAGATTCACCGCCGAGCCCGCCCGTACGCCCGACCGCGTGGTGAACGCGCCGCCACCGGACGGCCGCAGATCGGCGCGTGGCCGCGGCTTGGCACCGGGGAACGGCGCCGGATCGGCGAAGGTGTCATGCACACCCACCCACACCGCATTGGCGACCCCCCGCTCCGGATTCTGGTCGTACACCAGCCGGAAGATGATCCCGGCCGCCAGCATCGAGATCGCCATCGGCATGAACACGATCAACTTGAACGCGGTGCCCCACCGGATCCGCTCGGTCAGCACCGCGAAGACCAGCCCCAGCGCCGTCGACACCGTCGGCGCCACCACCACCCAGACGACGTTGTTCCGCAGCGCCGTACGGATGCCCTCGTCCGTGACCATCTCCCCGTAATTGCCCAGCCCCACGAACCCGTCGCCGGACGCGTCGAACAGACTGCGATACACCGAGAAGACGATGGGATAGGCCACCAGCGCACCCAGCAGCAGCAACGCCGGCAACAGAAACACCGCGGCGATCCAGCGGCGGGTGGCCGGCAGACCCGCGCGCCCCCGGCCGCCGCCGCCGGCCTTTGCGGCCGCGCCGGTCCTACTGGCCGCGCCGGCCCGAACGTCGCCCCGTGCACCGCCCCGTACACCGTCCCGCACACCGCCCCGTACCTCGCTCCGTACGCGGCTCTTCGGGTCGCGCTGTCGGTCGCTCATCGTGACGGTCCCCCGGTCCCGGTCGAAGCGGTCGGCGGCGGGCTCTCAGCGCCCGTACAGTGCCCGGACGACGCCCTCTGATCGCCCGGACGACGCCTTCTCATCGCCCGGACACAACGCTCTCAACGACGTGGTCTCGCCTGCACGTTCTCAACGCCCGAACGACTTGGCGGCGTCCTTCTCCAACTGCGCCTGCGTACCGGCGATGTCCCTCGGGTCCTTCAGAAAGTCCTGCAGGTCCTTCCACTCGCCCTGCCCCGGCTTGCCACCGAAGGAAGCGGGCGCCTGATCGGACATGTCGAAACGGAAGTCGTCGCCCGCCGCGATCAGCGCCTTGGCGATCTCCCGCATCACGTCATCGGCGTACGCCGCCTGGTCGAGCTCCTTGTTGGGCGAGATGAACCCGCCCGCCTGCGCCCAGATCTTCGCCGCGTCCGTCGACGCCAGGAACGTCAGCAGCGCCTGCGCGGCCTTGCTGTCCTTCAGCGCCACCGCCACATCGCCGCCGGTCACCACCGGGGACCTGGCGCCCACCGCGGGAAACGCGAAAACCTTGGCGTCGGTACCGACCTTCGCCCTGGTCTGGGTGATGTTGGCGGCGGCGAAGTCGGCCGACGAGACCATCGCGGCCTTGGGGGCGTCACCGCCGCTGAAGGTCTGGGTCACCGACGTCGGGAAGTCCGTCTGCAACGCACCGGAACCGCCGCCCGCCAGCAGGTCCTTGCGGCCGAAGAGCTGCGCCAGCGTGGTCAACGCCTGCTTGACCGTCGGATCGGTCCACTTGATCTTGTGCTGGGCCAGCTGGTCGTACTTCCGCGGACCGGCCTGCGAGAGGTAGACGTTCTCGAACCAGTCGGTCAGCGTCCAGCCGTCCGCACCGCCCACCGACACCGGCTCGACACCCGACTCGGCGATGATCTCCGCCGCCTTGACGAAGTCCGGCCAGGTCTTCGGCTCCTTGGCGCCGGCACTGTCGAACGCCTGGGCGTTGTACCAGACCAGCGACTTGTTGCTGGCCTTGAAGTAGACCCCGTACGGCGTGCCCTTGTGGGCGCCGAGGTCCTGCCAGCCCTTGGAGAAGTTCTTGGCGAGCTGCGCCTTCGCGCTCGCGCCGAGCGGCTTGAGCCAGCCCTTCTGGGCGAACTCGTTGAGCACGCCGACCTGCTGGAGCATCGCCACATCGGGCGGGCCACCACCGGCGATCTTGGAGCCGATGAAACCGGCCATGTCATCACCACTGGGCACGAAGGCGACCTCGGCGCCGGTGCGCTTTTCGAACTCGTCCAGCACCTTGACGAAGTTCTCCCGCTCCGGCCCCGTCCAGACCGCGGTGACCTGCAACTTCTGCCCGTTCAGCTGGGGGAGCCGCACGGTCGGGGCGGTGGAGCCCCCCTTGCCGCCGCCGCTCCCGCCGCCACCGCCCTTCGCCCCGCCACCGCCGCCACAGGCGGCCAGCGCCAACGCCAGCCCCGCCGCCGCCACCGCGGCGGTCGCGCGTCCAGCCGTACGGTCGAGTCGTCTGCGCATCCCCGTAGCCCCCTGTCGCTGCGCCTGCCATGCCAGTGCGGTGCGGTTGCGGTGGTGCCGTGGTGCGGTACTTCTGGTGCGGTGCGGTGCGTGGCGCCTTGGCGCGGAGCGCCCTTCGCCGAGTGGCGCCTTGGTGCGGTGCGCTCTTCGTCGCGTGGTGCCTTGGTGCGGTGTGCCCTTCGTCGCCGCGGCGCCGCCGTGGCGCAGCGTCTCCACTCCGTGGTTCCGTCGAGCCGCGGCGTCTCCACTCCGTGGTGCCGCCGAGCCGCGGCGCCGCCTTTACGGTGCCGTGCCGTCGAGCTTCTGTGCGGTTGTGGTGTGCGACAGGTCTACGCCCTGGCCACGGGCTCCGCAATACCGCCTTCGCCGCCAACTCACCTTTCGTGATGGGGCTGTTACGGGATCAGCGGCTACGGCAAGTCGAACGGCACAGGAAGAGGCGGATACGGGCCACACCTCGGATACGGGCGACACCTCGGGCTGCCCCGCTCACGCCAAGGCTGGGCTGCCCCGCTCACGCCAAGGCTGGGCCGCCCCGCTCACGCCAAGGCTGGGCCGCCCCGCTCACGCCAAGGCTGGGCCGCCCCGCTCACGCCAAGGCTGGGCCGCCCCGCTCACGCCAAGGACGCCAAGGGTGGATCACACCAAGGGTGGAGCCGACGGCGCGCCCGAGGACTGTGCGGCCCTCTGCAGCGCGCTGGCCAGCAGGGCCAGGTCCGTCGGGCCGTTGCCCAACTCGCGCAGCGGGCGCCGGGCAGGGGGGTCGCCCATCCGCTGCCATTCGAGCGGTACGACGGTCGGCCGCAGCGTGGAGGTGCGGGGTATCCGGCCGGTGACCCGGCCCGCCTGGAACGGTGTCGAGGAGCCGTCCGCCGCTCGGTGCAGCCGGCCCCGGCCGGTCGGTACCGGCTCCGAGGGGGCGGCGGCCGCGCCCAGTTCGACGCGCAGGCCGGCCCGTTCGCTGGTCGCGGTCTCGGCTGTGCGGTCCGGGTGGCCGGTCGCGGCTATCAGGTGGACGCCGAGCGCCGCCCCGTCGCGGGCCACCGCTTCCAGCGCCCGCACGACGGAACCGGCGGCGGGCCGGCCGGGGCTGCCCAGGGCCGGGGCGACCAGCGCGTCGAAGTCGTCGACGAGGACGAAGAGCCGGGGCATCGGCGCGGCGGGCTCCGGGGATGCTGTGGCGGTGTCCTCGGCGGTGGCTCCGCTGCGGGCGCGGAGCCGTAGCGTGCCGGTCGTCGACGAGTCCGCCGGTGTGCCGCTCTCCTCCTCCTTGTTTCGGCAACGATTACGGAGAGTAATTGGTTCCTGCTCTCCGTGACCGCCTTCGGTCGAGCGGCGCGGGGCGATGATCCGCGGTGCCGGCAGATGTTTGGCGCGCCACTCGGCGAAGGGCGTGCCGGCCAGTATTTCCGTGCGCCGCTTCAGCTCCGAGGACAGCGCCTGGGCGAACTCCCGCATCCGGACCGGGTCCGAGGCGGCGAGGTACGTCGTGACGTGCGGCAGGTCGGTGCATACCCGCAGTCCCTCGCCGCGTTCGCTGCCGCCGCCGTCCACCAGCACCAGCGACAGCAGATCCGGGCGGTCGGCGGCGGCCAGCGACGCCGCCAGCGAACGCAGCAGCTCGGTCTTGCCGGTGGCCGGCGCGCCCTCCAGGAGCAGATGCGAGCCGTCGGCGGCCAGGTCGGCGTGGAGCGGGCCGTGCGGTCCCGCGCCGAGCACCGCCGCGGCGCCGGCCCGGTCGGTGTCCAGGGTGGCGGCCCAACGGGCCATCAGCGACGCCGGGGTGGCGCGGGCCAGCCCCAGCTCGTCCAGCAGCCGCGCCGAATCGGGCAGCGGGACGGCCGCGCGGGGCACCGCGGAGCCGTCGGCGGCGGCCGCGGCGTCGGTCTCGCGCAGCGGCGCCAGCGCCCGCGCGAAGCGGTCCGCCCAGGCGCCGGAGACCGCGTCGACGGTCGCGACCGTGCCGTTCGGCCCGGAGCCCGGCTGGACCACGCGCAGCGCCGTGGCGACATCGCCGCTGAGCACCGCGACGGCTCCGCACTCGCCGAAGGCGGGTGACGCCGTCCGGGCCGCCTCGTACGTCGAGGCCAGCGGGAAGGCGGGGGAGGCGGCCGGGGTCTCCGCCAGGCACAGGAGGTGGATACCGGCCGCCGGGCCGCCCGACGCGAGGCGGGCGGTGGTCTCGCGCAGCGCCGACGAGCCGGGGTCGCCGTCCACGATCACCAGGGTGTACGGGCCCTGGTGGCGGGCGGCGGCGGAGGCGGTCTCGGCGCGTTCGGCGCTGGCCCAGCCGGGGCCCAGCGGGCTGTCGTCGAGCCGCCGTACCAGCTCGGAGGTGCGGGCCGCGGCCTGCTCCCGGTCGTAGGCGAGCAGCAGCCGGCAGTCCTGGCCGTGTGCGGGGCGGACGTGCGGCAGCCAGCCCAGCCAGGACCAGTCCGCCACCCGCTCCTCGGTGCCGCGCGCACGGTCCGCGCTGATCAGCACGATTTCGAGGGTGCCGGGGGAGTGCAGGGCGGCGAGCTGGGCGACGGCGGAGCGGGCCAGCCCGGCGAGCCGGGCGCGCGGTCCGGCCAGGCCCAGGGAGCCCGCCCGGCGCAGCTCGACGGTGACCGGTACGGCGCTCCGGCCGCCGCCGCGGCTGGCCGTCCCCAGGCGGACGGCCAGGGCGTCGGGGTGGTCCCGGCCGCGCTCCCAGAGCCGGGGCCCCGGGCCGAGCGCGGTCAGCAGGACCGCGGCGGGGTCCGGCCAGCGCTCGTGCTCGGTCGGCCCGGAGGCGCCCGCGGCGCCCTCCGAGCCGCCGGTGGTTCCCACGGGGGCGGGGGTGCCGTCCGGCTCGTAGCGGGCGGCGAAGTCGGTACGGGCGTCGTCCGGGCGCTCCACCGCGGGCCGGCCGCCGGCCAGCCGCCGCGCCCAGGCGCCGATCCCGCCCCGCCGGCCGCCCTTGCGGGGCGCCTCGTCGCCGGGTGCCTCGTCGGCGGGCGCCAGTGCCCGCTGTCCGCCGTGCGTCAGGTCCTGCGCACCGGCGGGGGCGCCGCCGGCCGGCTCCGCGCGGAACGCGGGGCCGAATCCCTCGGCGGTGCCGGTGGTGCGGTCGAAGCCGTGGCCGTAGCCGTGGGCGGTGGCGGCGTCGGGGAGGGCGTCCGCGGTGCCGCCGTACGGGGCGCTGTAGCCGTGGCCGTCCGGGGCGCCGGACGGTGACCAGGTGTCCTGCGTGGGGGTGCCGCGCAGCGGTGTGTCGCGTCGCGTCGCCGGGCTCGTGGGCGGCGCGACGCGGGGCGGGGGTACGGGGGCGGCCGCGGCGGCGCCCTGGGGGCCGTGGTCGTACGCGCCGGGCGGGGCGTCCGCGCCGGTCCCGGTTCGGGGGCCGTCCGTCCCCGGGGCGATGCGCAGCTGCCCCTCGCCGTCGGGGGTGGTGCGCAGGGCGGGGTCGGGGGTGCTGGGGGCGGACTGGAGGCGGAGGGCGGATTCGCCGATGCGCAGCAGGGCGCCGGGCCGCAGCGGAGCGGGCCGTTCGCCGAGGTCGCCGCCGTCGATGACGGTGCCGTTGGTGGAGCGCAGGTCGGCGACGTGCACCGAGCCGTCCGGCTCGACCGTCACGGCGCAGTGCAGCCGGGAGACGTCCGGGTCGTCGAGGGGGACGTCCGCGTCGGCGGAGCGGCCGATGCGGATCTGGCCGCCGTGCAGCAGATGGACGCCGCCGGCGTCGGGCCCGGAGACGACGCGCAGCCGCGCGGTGCCGTGGGGCAGGCCGTGGGCGGGGGCGGGGCCGGGGCCCTGGAGGGAGAGCACCGCGCCGTCGATCAGCGGGGGCTCGCCGATCGCGGCGCGCTGCGGGTCGAGGCGCTCGGAGCCGGCGTAGAGCACGACGGGGCCGCTGCCGGCCTCCGCGCCGGTGCCCGCCACGGAGGCCGCGAGCGAGCCGGCCACGGCCGCCAGGGCGGTGCCGGCGGGAGCCGTCACGAGCACGTCGCAGGCCCGTGTGGTGTGGCCGCTGCGCGGCCCGAGGACGGTCAGCCGGATCTGCATCGCCGTCAACGGTCCCTTCTGCCGGGGCTCCGGCAGGGGGCCGCTCGCTCCCCCCGCCAGCCCGAGCACGTCGGCACGTACAAGTCCCAAGTGCACGCCGCGACAAAGACCGCGCCCCCACCGCTTCGTGCTGGGTGCATCCTCGCACCTGCCGCTGACAACACGCCCGCCGACCGTCAATCAGTGATCTTGATTGGTCTTCTAAGGACGAAAAAGTGCCTGCTTGTACGCGGTGCCCGGCCGGATTCGCGCTGCCGTGGTCATCTCGGAACCATCCCCGATCGGGTGGTGCGGCCCGCCGGGCGGCCGCCGACGGCGGCGGGCAACCATCTGTCCGAAACGCGCGTCTTCCCCACAAGCCCCGCCCGGTCCGCCGGACCGAAAAGCTTGTGCGACGGCACTACAGTGGATCGGACGGCCGCGGCTGACCCAGCGGGCCAGGCAAGAGATCCATCACGACCAGGGAGCGCATGACGTGCGGCCGGTAGGCAGCAAGTACCTGCTCGAGGAGCCGCTGGGACGCGGCGCCACGGGCACCGTCTGGCGTGCCCGCCAGCGGGAGACGGCGGGCGCCGAGGCCGCCGTGGCAGGACAGCCCGGTGAGACGGTCGCGATCAAGGTCCTCAAGGAGGAGCTGGCGCACGACGCGGACGTGGTGATGCGCTTCCTGCGCGAGCGCTCCGTCCTGCTGCGACTGACCCACCCCAACATCGTGCGCACCCGGGACCTGGTCGTCGAGGGCGATCTGCTCGCGCTGGTCATGGACCTGGTCGACGGTCCCGACCTGCACCGCTATCTGCGCGACAACGGCCCCTTCAGCCCGGTGGCGGCAGCCCTGCTGACCGCCCAGATCGCCGACGCGCTGGCCGCCAGCCACGCCGACGGCGTGGTGCACCGCGACCTCAAGCCCGCCAACGTCCTGCTGGCCGGGTCCGACGGCGGCGAGATGCATCCGATGCTGACGGACTTCGGCATCGCCCGGCTCGCCGACTCCCCGGGCCTGACCCGCACCCACGAGTTCGTCGGGACCCCCGCCTATGTGGCCCCGGAGTCCGCCGAGGGCCGTCCGCAGACCTCCGCGGTGGACGTCTACGGCGCCGGCATCCTGCTGTACGAGCTGGTCACCGGCCGCCCCCCGTTCGCGGGATCGACCGCCCTGGAGGTGCTGCACCGCCACCTGAGCGAGGAGCCGCGCCGCCCCAGCACGCTTCCCGAGCCGCTGTGGACGGTGATAGAGCGCTGCCTGAGCAAGCGCCCCGAGGAGCGGCCCAGCGCCGAGAACCTCGCCCGGGCGCTGCGCACCGTCGCCTCCGGGATCGGTGTGCACGCCACCCCCGCGCAGGCCGAGGCGGCGCTCGGCGTGGCCGCGCTGCTCGCCCCGGACCCGGCGCCCGCGTCCGTCCCCGGTACCGGCACGGACGGCGGCCAGGCCGCCGGAGGCGATGCCGAGCCCACCCAGGTGCTTCCCTCGGGCCCCGGCGCCGGCGGCTACGACCCGGCGGCGGCCACCAGCGTGCTGCCGTCCACCGGTGGCCCCGGTGGCAGGGACGCCGACCCGACCCGCGCGATGCCGCCGATGCCCATGGGCGCGCCGGCCGGTGGTCCGCCGGAGCCCGACGGCCCCCATCCGTGGGAGTCGCAGATGCGGGCCGCCCGCGACCGCAACGAGCAGACCCAGGTGCAGTACCTGGACCCCACCCAGGACCCGCTGCGCCGACGCCCGCAGCGCCGCCCGGCCGCCCCGCAGCAGCCGCCGCAGTACCGCCAGCAGCCCGCTCCGGTGCCGTACGCGCAGCAGCGGCCGCAGGCCCCGCAGCGCCGCCAGGAGCCGCCGCCGCAGCGCTACGAGCCGCAGCGGCCGCCCGCGCCGGAGCCCCGGCCGCGGCGGGAGCCCCGTCAGCGCAGCGCCAACCCGATGAAGATCCCGGGTCTGGGCTGCCTCAAGGGCTGCCTGGTCACGCTGATACTGCTGTTCGTGGCCGCCTGGCTGATCTGGGAGCTCACCCCGCTCCAGGAGTGGATCGGCACGACCCGCGGCTTCTTCTCCCAGATCGGGCACATGTACCGCGACGTCGAGCAGTTCGTGAACAAGCTCGGCGGCTGACGCCGGCCGCCCGTGGTCCCGTGCGCCGCACGGCGGCTCCACGGGCGGCTTCGTTGATTTGTCGACTTCTGCGGGCAATTTTCGCTCACAGAAGTGAAGGTTGCCGCCGTCCGGGGCAATGAACCCGGTGGCATCCGCGTAGCTTTGACGCCAACCTCAGCCCCCGCAGGACGCTCGGGGGCCCGACACGTCGGAGCAGTCTTGGCACGGAAGATCGGCAGCCGGTACACCGCCCACCAGATCCTGGGGCGCGGCAGCGCCGGCACGGTATGGCTGGGCGAGGGTCCCGAAGGGGCCGTGGCCATCAAGCTGTTGCGTGAGGACCTCGCCTCCGACCAGGAGCTCGTCGGCCGCTTCGTGCAGGAGCGGGCGGCGCTGCTGGGCCTGGAGGACCCGCATGTCGTCGGCGTGCGCGACCTGGTCGTCGACGGCAACGACCTGGCGCTGGTGATGGACCTCGTACGGGGGACCGACCTGCGCACCCGTCTGGAGCGCGAACGCCGGCTGGCCCCGGAGGCCGCGGTGGCGATCGCCGCGGACGTCGCCGACGGGCTCGCCGCCGCGCACACCGCGCGCATCGTGCACCGCGACGTCAAGCCCGAGAACGTCCTGCTGGACATGCAGGGCCCGCTCGGCCCCGGTGGTGCGCACCCCGCTCTGCTGACCGACTTCGGCATCGCCCGGCTCGTCGACTCGCCGCGCCGGACCCTTCCCCAGCCTCCGGCCGGGGGGAGTGCCGTCCCGCTTCGCTCGACCAAGGTCATCGGCACCCCCGACTACCTCGCCCCGGAGATCATCGAGGGTCTGCCGCCGCGCGCCTCGGTGGACGTCTACGCGCTGGCGACGGTCCTGTACGAGATGCTCGCCGGGTTCACGCCCTTCGGGGGAGGCCACCCCGGGGCGGTGCTGCGCCGCCATGTCACCGAGAGCGTGGCGCCGCTGCCCGGCATCCCCGACGAGCTGTGGCAGCTGCTGCTGCAGTGCCTGGCCAAGGCGCCCGCCTCCCGGCTGCGGGCCCCGGAGCTGGCCGCCCGGCTGCGCGAGCTGCTGCCCGGACTGGCCGGTATGCCGCCGCTGGACATCGACGAGCCGGACGACGAGCAGCCGGAGGACGAGCAGGAGGGCGCGGCCGGCAGGTCCCGCGAGGAATCGTTCTACCCCCCGGTGGCGGGTGAGGCCACGCCGCCGCGCGGCGCGGTCCCCCTGGTCCAGGGCTCGGCCCCGGACTCCAACCGGGAGACGCACACCAGCATGCGGGTCCCGGGCCCGGACGAGCTGGCGGGCGGCGCGCACGGCACCGCCCGCGCCCCCCGGGCGGCCGGTGAGCGCAGGGCGGGCTCGGCCCGGCACCGTGCGTCGCCGGAGGCGCTGCGCCGGCGCCGGACCAGGCTCGGCGCGGCCGCCGCGGTGGTGGTCGTGGCGGCGGGGCTGGGCGGCTGGCTGGCCTCGGGGGACGACGACGCCGGCGACGCCACACCGGGTGTCCACCAGCCGGACCGGGACGCTCCGTGACCGTGTGACGACCCCGAGTGGGGCGCGTCCTGCGGTGGGGACACGCCCTCCGAGGGCCCGGTCCGCCGGGGCGGGTCAGGTTGCCGGTGGTAGCCGTTAGGCTGGGTGCGTGGCAGTCGTCGATGTATCCGAAGAGCTGAAGTCCCTCTCCTCGACCATGGGGTCGATCGAGGCCGTCCTGGACCTCGACAAGATGAGGGCCGACATCGCCGTGCTTGAGGAGCAAGCGGCGGCGCCGTCCCTGTGGGACGACCCGGAGAGCGCTCAGAAGGTGACCAGCCAGCTGTCCTACCTCCAGGGCCAGCTGCGCCGCGCCGAGGAGCTGCGCGGCCGGGTCGACGACCTCGAGGTGCTCTTCGAGCTGGCCGAGGCCGAGGGCGACGAGGAGACCCGCGCCGAGGCCGAGGCGGAGCTCGCCGAGGTCCGCAAGGCCGTCGAGGAGCTGGAGGTGCGCACCCTCCTGTCCGGTGAGTACGACTCCCGCGAGGCGGTCGTCAACATCCGCGCCGAGGCCGGTGGCGTGGACGCCGCCGACTTCGCCGAGAAGCTGCAGCGGATGTATCTGCGCTGGGCCGAGCGGCACGGCTACAAGACCGAGCTGTACGAGACCTCGTACGCGGAGGAGGCCGGCATCAAGTCGACCACCTTCGCGGTGAACGTCCCCTACGCCTACGGCACGCTCTCCGTCGAGCAGGGCACGCACCGCCTGGTGCGCATCTCGCCGTTCGACAACCAGGGCCGCCGCCAGACGTCGTTCGCCGGTGTCGAGGTGCTGCCCGTCGTCGAGCAGACCGACCACATCGAGATCGACGAGTCGGAGCTGCGGGTGGACGTCTACCGCTCCTCGGGCCCCGGCGGCCAGGGCGTCAACACCACCGACTCCGCGGTCCGGCTGACGCACATCCCCACCGGCATCGTCGTCTCCTGCCAGAACGAGCGCTCGCAGATCCAGAACAAGGCGACCGCGATGAACGTCCTGCAGGCCAAGCTCCTCGAGCGCCGCCGCCAGGAGGAGCAGGCCAAGATGGACGCGCTCAAGGGCGACGGCGGCAACTCCTGGGGCAACCAGATGCGTTCGTACGTCCTGCACCCGTACCAGATGGTCAAGGACCTGCGCACCGAGTTCGAGGTCGGCAACCCCACCGCCGTGCTGGACGGCGACATCGACGGCTTCCTGGAGGCCGGAATCCGCTGGCGCAAGCAGCAGGAGAAGTAGCGGCTCGGGCCGGAAAACGCGCGAAACAACCGCCTCCTCGGGGAGGCGGTTGTTTTTGCTGTGGCGGTTTGGTCACAGTCGTATGTCCATGTACCACCCATCCCTCGGCAATTCGGGCATCGGGACTTTATTCGACCTTGACGATGTCGGCCTGACTGGGAAGGCTGAGCGCGGCATGCGTATGTTCTGGGGCGCGTGTATGAACGGGGGAAGAGTGGCCGGTCGGCATTCCGTGGCCAAAACTCGCGTACCCCCATCGGCTCGTCGCCCCGTACAGCGGTGCTCCAATGACGAGTTCAGCTACTGGGGGTAGCAGTACATGACGAAGAAGACGCGGCTGCGCGTAGCGCGCATTGCGGCCGGTGCGGTGATCGCGGCGGGTGCGTCGCTCACCGCGGCCGGCGCCGCTTCCGCGGCCAGCCCGGGTGATTCCGGCGGCTCGGACGGCGGGATCATCGGCGGCATCATCGGCGGGATCATCGGCGGCGGCGACTCCGGTGGCGACACCGGCGGTTCCGACGACGGCGGCACCACCGGCGGTTCGGACGACGGCGGCACGACCGGCGGCGAGATCGGCGGTTCGGACGGCGGTTCGGTCGACGGCGGCACCATCGACGGCGGTACGACCGATGGTGGAACGACCGACGGCGGTACGACCGACGGCGGTACGGTCGACGGCGGTACCGACGACGGCGGCACCTCCGACGGTGGTACGACCGACGGCGGTACGACCGACGGCGGTTCCTCCGACGGCGGCAACGCCAACGGCGGCAACTCGGGTGGCAACTCCGGTGGCAACTCGGGCGGCAACTCCGGTGGCCACAACTCGGGCGGTAACTCCGGCGGCAGCGTGAGCTCCGGTGGCAGCGACAGCTCCGGTGGTAGCGACAGCTCCGGTGGCAACACCAGCGGCGACTCCACCGGTACCGGCACCGACAACGAGGGCTCCAAGCCGATCGAGCAGCCCGGCCAGGGCAAGGAGCAGATCGGCGACACCCCCGGCCAGGCCAAGCAGCAGGCCAAGGGTGGCGAGCTGGCGGAGACCGGTTCCTCCGGTACCACCTTCCTCCTCATCGGCGCGGCGACGATGATCGCGGGCGGTGTCGGCTTCCGTATGCTGCCCCGTCTGATCAACAAGAACGGCGGCGGCGCGGCAGCGGCCTGACGCTGACGCGGCACCACGAGGGGCCCGGGACGCAAGCGCGTCCCGGGCCCCTCGGCGTTCGTGTGGCCCCGCGTCATGGTGGCCCGGGGCGGAGCCGCTATCGGTTGCGGTGAGTGCAACCCCGATCACCGGCGCCGGTGATCGGGTCAGACGGCCTGGTGGAGCAGCACACCGACCGCGACCAGCGCGATCATCAAAGCCACCAGCATCGCGGGGCTGAGCTGGGCGAATATGCCGCCCGCCTGCTGCTGGAGCCGTTCTCTGCTCGCCCGGCACACAGGGCAGCGGCCCTCGCTCACAGGGGCCGCGCAGTTGGCGCACACCAGTCGGTCGTACGTCATGCGACCTCCTTCTCCACTGCACCAACGCACCGGACGGCGCATTGGTTCCCTCTACCACTGTGCCAGCTCCTGGAGGGAACGGCGCGCCCCGCAAGATTGTGCGCCTTTTGTCCCGTAGATGCCGTGAATAAACGCACCAACCCCCCACGGCGACTGCACCGTGCTGCGAGGTTCGCGTATGGTCACGCACACCGACGGGAGCCGCAACTCGGCAACCGTGCCCCTATCCAGGTCGACCGTGGTGCATCTGTGATCCGATTCGACAACGTCTCCAAGACCTACCCGAAGCAGAACCGTCCCGCACTCAGGGACGTCTCGCTCGAGATCGAGCGCGGCGAGTTCGTCTTCCTGGTGGGGTCCTCGGGCTCCGGCAAGTCCACCTTCCTGCGGCTGCTGCTGCGCGAGGAACGGGCCAGTCACGGCCATGTGCACGTGCTCGGCAAGGACCTCGGCAAGCTCTCCAACTGGAAGGTCCCGCAGATGCGGCGCCAGGTGGGCACGGTCTTCCAGGACTTCCGGCTGCTCCCCAACAAGACCGTCGGGGAGAACGTCGCCTTCGCCCTGGAGGTCATCGGCAAGCCGCGCGGCCAGATCCGCAAGACGGTCCCCGAGGTCCTCGAACTCGTCGGCCTCGGCGGCAAGGAGGACCGCATGCCGGGCGAGCTCTCCGGTGGTGAGCAGCAGCGCGTCGCCATCGCGCGGGCGTTCGTCAACCGCCCGATGCTGCTGATCGCGGACGAGCCCACCGGCAACCTCGACCCGCAGACCTCGGTCGGCATCATGAAGCTGCTGGACCGGATCAACCGGACCGGTACGACGGTGGTCATGGCCACCCACGACCAGCAGATCGTCGACCAGATGCGCAAGCGGGTCATGGAACTCGAGAAGGGCCGGCTCGTCCGCGACCAGTCGCGCGGCGTGTACGGCTACCAGCACTAAGCGTGTACGGCCCCCAGCACTGAAAGGACGCCATGCGCGCCCAGTTCGTCCTGTCGGAGATCGGCGTCGGTCTCCGCCGAAACCTCACGATGACGTTCGCCGTCATCGTCTCCGTAGCCCTCTCGCTGGGCCTGTTCGGCGCCTCGCTGCTGATGCGCGACCAGGTCAGCACGATGAAGGGCTACTGGTACGACAAGGTCAACGTCTCCATCTTCTTCTGCAACAAGAACGACGCCGAAACGGGCGCCAACTGCGCCAAGGGTGCGGCCACCCAGCAGCAGAAGGACGACATCAAGACCGAGCTGAACAACCTGCCGATCGTGCAGAACGTGACGTACGAGTCCAGCGACCAGGCCTACAAGCACTACAAGGAGCAGTTCGGCGACACGCCGGTCGCCGGCCTGGTGACGCCCGACCAGCTGCCGGAGTCCTTCCGGGTCAAGCTCAAGGACCCGACGAAGTTCACGGTCATCAAGTCGGCGTTCTCCGAGCGGCCCGGTGTCCAGGAGGTGCAGGACCAACGGGACACCGTCGAGCCGCTGTTCAACCTCCTCAACGGCATGAACATCGCCGCGCTGTGTGTGATGGGGCTGATGCTCGTCGTCGCGCTGATGCTGATCGTCAACACCGTCCGGGTGTCGGCGTTCAGCAGGCGGCGGGAGACCGGGATCATGCGGCTGGTGGGGGCGTCCAGCTTCTACATCCAGATGCCGTTCATCCTGGAGGCGGCCATCGCGGGCCTGCTGGGCGCGGCCTTCGCCTGTGTGCTGATCGTCGGCGGCAAGTACATCCTGGTCAACAACTGGCTGGCGGAGAAGATCCAGGTGATCAACTTCATCGGCTGGGACTCGGTGGTGGCGGTCCTGCCGCTGGTGCTGCTGATCGGTCTGCTGATGCCCGCGCTCGCCGCGTTCTTCGCGCTGCGCAAGTACCTCAAGGTGTGAGCCGCAAGTACCTCAAGGTGTGAGCTTTGCCAAGGGCGCCGTACGGTCAACTCGCCGTGCGGCGCCCCTTTGTCCCCTAGACTCACCGGCATGTCGGGCCCGTGTTCGTACGACCGGCCCCGCCGCATTCGCCGCGGGGCGGCCCTGACGTTGTTTCTCGCCGGCGTGCTCGCCACCGGTGCGGCGACCGGCACCTGGAGCGGTCACGGCGAGCGCGCCGCGAGCCGTACGGCCGCGGACCGCACCGCCTTCGGGGCGCACGCACCCGACGCCGCCACCGCCGACCGCGCGGCCGTCGAGCGGGCCGCGAGCGAAGCCATCGAGGACGGGAAGTCCGGTTCCCAGGCCGCCGCCGAGGTCGTCAGCCGCAGCGGCGACCGCTGGTCGACGATCTACACACCGGGCGAGTTCGAGTCCTTCCAGGAGCAGTTGGACGGCGCGTACGTCGGTGTCGGCCTGTGGGTGCGGCAGGCGGCGGACGGCCGGACCGAGGTGTCGCGGGTCCAGCCCGGCGGTCCCGCCGCACGGGCCGGCGTCGGGGTGGGGGACCGGCTGCACGCCGTCGACGGCCGGGCCACCCGGGGAAGGCCGGTCACCGAGATCGTCGCCCGGCTGCGCGGGTCCGCCCCGCACGGCGCCGGCGGATCGGCCGCCGGTACGCCCGTACGGCTGGACCTGGAGCGCGGCGCCCGCCACTGGAGCGTGACCCTGCACCGTACTCGGCTGCGGACCCAGAACGTCGTCGCCGACCGGCCCGCCGGAGCGCACGGACCGACCCGCGTCAAGATCGCCGCGTTCGCCAAGGGCACCGGTGAGGCGGTCCGCCGCGCGGTGCGCGGGGCCTCCGCGCACGGCGGTCTGCTGCTCGACCTGCGCGGCAACACCGGCGGTCTGGTCACCGAGTCCGTCGCCACCGCCTCCGCGTTCCTCGACGGCGGCCTGGTCGCCACGTATGACATGCGGGGCAGCCAGCGCGCCCTGTACGCCGAGCGCGGCGGCAACACCCGCCTCCCGCTCGTCGTGCTGGTCGACGGCGGGACGATGAGCGCCGCCGAGCTGCTGGCCGGCGCGCTGCAGGACCGTGGCCGGGCGGTCGTGGTGGGTTCGCCGACCTTCGGCAAGGGTTCGGTGCAGATGCCCAGCCGGCTGCCCGACGGCTCGGTCGCCGAGCTGACCGTGGGCCACTACCGCACGCCGTCCGGGCGGGCCGTGGACGGCGCCGGCATCACCCCCGACCTGGTCGTCGCCGGCCAGGCCGAGAAGCGGGCCCGCACAGTATTGAGTGGCCTCGGGACCGGTGCTTAGTGCGAAAATGGCGGCACTATGAGCAAGCAGACCAAGGACAAGGACAAGGCGCCCGGGCGCAAGCTCGTGGCACAGCACAAGAAGGCGCGGCACGACTACCACATTCTGGACACCTATGAGTGTGGCCTGGTGCTGACCGGCACCGAGGTGAAGTCGCTGCGCCAGGGCCGGGCGTCGCTGGTGGACGGTTTCATCCAGATCGACGGCAATGAGGCCTGGCTGCACAACGTACATATCCCCGAATACGCCCAGGGCACCTGGACCAACCACGCGGCCCGGCGCAAGCGGAAGCTGCTGATGCACCGCGCCGAGATCGACAAGCTGGAGTCCAAGAGCCAGGAGTCGGGGCACACGATCGTGCCGCTGGCCCTCTACTTCAAGGACGGCCGGGCCAAGGTCGAGATCGCGCTGGCCAAGGGCAAGAAGGAGTACGACAAGCGGCAGACGCTCCGTGAGCAGCAGGACCGCCGCGAGGCGGAGCGCGCGGTGTCGGCGGCCCGCCGCCGGCAGCGGGCCTGAGGTGCGCGGGCCGGCCGGCCCGGCCGTCCGGCCACGGGGAAATACGCTGGCGACCTCGTGCGTTGTTCACGTACGATGGCTCCGCACCCCACGGAGGGTGCAGGCATCACCTTGATGCAGCTTTTCAATTCAACATGGGGATGATCGGTTTCGACAGCGGATGTCGAAGCAGGGGAAGCGAGTCGAGGAAGCGGCAATGATCTCGTAAACCATATGCCGAAACCAATAATCGCCAACACCAAGCGCGATTCCTTCGCCCTCGCTGCCTAAGTAGCGACTTGCGAAGTGTCAGCCCGGGGCTGTTCCCGACCCGGATCCTGGCATCAGCTAGGGGACTAAACTTCTAGACCCGGTCACGGGGTGTAGAAGGAAATCAAACAGTGACTGAGCCCGTCGGAGACTTGTCCGTGTGATCTCCGGGGCTGAGAAAATCGCAGCGGACTGCACTCGGAGAAGCCCTGGTTCCGCACCGTTGGACGCGGGTTCGATTCCCGCCATCTCCACAATTCCCATGTGACGGCCCAGGCCCCGTTCGTCCGACAGGACGAGCGGGGCCTGGGCCGTTTTTGCGTCCCGCCCGTGCCGCGGGATCAGCGGGGGCGGGGTGCGAGCAGGGTCGCGGTCAGGGCGAGCGCGGCCGCCGCGGCGGGGACGAGGTAGGCGGGCCCGGGGCCCGTCAGATGCTCCACGGTCCAGCCGCCGGCCGCCGAGCCTGCCGCGATACCGCCCAGCAGGGCCGTCACGGCGAGCGTCATGCCCTCGTTCAGGCGGCCCTCGGGGGTGCGGGACTGGACCAGCCCCATGCCGGTGACCATGGTCGGTGCGGTGGCCATACCGGCCGCCAGGAGCGCGACCGCCAGTACCGCCGGGCTCCCGGTCCCGGCGGCGAGCGCGGGCAGCAGCATCAGGGCGGCCATCGCGCCGACGCACAGCGCGAAGCGGTGCGCGGGGCGGGCCGCCGGGCGCAGCAGGCCGTAGAGCAGTCCGGCGGCAGCGGATCCGGCCGCCTGGAGGGCCAGCAGGCCGCCCGCGGCGGAGCGTATGCCGTGGTCGTCGGCGTAGGCGACGGTGACGACCTCCAGCGAGCCGAAGATCGCGCCGGTGCACAGGAAGGTGCCCAGCAGCGGTGCGAGACCGGACCGGCGCAGCAACGAGGCCCTGGGGGCCGCGGTGCGGCCCGCCGCCTGTGCGGTCACCGGTGGTTCGGTGCGGCGCTGGGCGGCGAAGAGCAGGACCCCGGTCAGCAGCAGCGCCGCGGCCACCGCCGTGCCGGCCTCCGGGAAGAGCGCGGTGCACAGCAGCGTCGCCAGTACCGGCCCGAGCATGAAGCACAGCTCGTCGGCGGCCTGCTCGAAGGAGTTGGCGGTGTGCCAGGCGGCCGGGTCGTCGCGGAAGAGGTGCGCCCAGCGGGCGCGGGACATCCCGCCGGTGTTGGGGGTGGTGGCGGTGGCGGCGTACGAGGCGAACAGGGTCCAGTCGGGCGCGCCGTGGCGCACGCACAGCAGCAGGGAGAGCGAGCCGAGCACGGCGAGTGCGGTGGCCGGGACCGCGATGCGGGCCTGGCCGTGGCGGTCGACGAGCCGGGCGGTCCACGGCCCCACGAGCGCCGTCGCCGCCAGCCCGGTCGCGGTGACCGCACCGGCCAGGGCGTAGGAGCCGCGTACGCCGGCGATCATCAGCACCGCGCTGACGCTGAGCATCCCCATCGGCAGGCGGGCGGTCAGGTTGGCGGCGGTGAAGGCGCGGGTGCCCGGTACGGCGAAGATCCGGCGGTAGGGGGCGAGCAGGCCGGGCCGGGCGCGGCGGCGCGGGGCCGGGCGCAGGGGCGGGCGGGGTCCTGCGGCGCCTGGGGGTCCCCCCGCGCGAGCGCGGCCGAGCGTGGGGGAGGGGCCGGCTGCGGGGGAGACCACCGGTCGGGCGGCGAGGAAGAGGATCATGCCTCTACGGTCGCGGCTGCCCCCGTCGCCGGTCCAACACCTGATCGGCACCCATTGACGCACTTGCGTTGTCAATCGGGGTGCGGGGTGCGGCGGGGGCGGGCACTGCCAGGATGTCCGGATGCCGTTCGCCATCGATCCGCGTCTGCTCCGGGCGTTCGTCGCCGTCGCCGAGGAGCTGCACTTCACCCGCGCCGCGGGGCGGCTCTACGTCGCCCAGCAGGCGCTCAGCCGCGATATCCGGCGCCTGGAGCGGGAGTTGGGCGCGGCGCTGTTCGTGCGGACCACCCGCCAGGTGGCGCTGACCGCGGACGGCGAGCGGCTGCTGCCGTACGCGCGGCGGGTGCTGGCCGCCCACGAGGAGCTGGCGGCGGCCTTCGCCCCGGCTCCCGAGCGGCCGCTGCTGGTCGACGTCCGGGTCCCGATCGGCACCGCCCACCGGGTGCTGGAGGAGGCCAGGGACCGGGTTCCGGACAGCTGTGAGCTGGTCGCCCGCTTCCACAGCGGGCTGACGGGCGCGGCGGCGGAGCTCGCGGCCGGGCGGCTCGATGTCTCCTTCGGGCGGTACGCGGGCCTGCCGCCCGCCGTCCGGGCCGGCCTCGAACACCAGCCGGTGCGGCTGGAGCCGATGGCGGTGCTGCTGCGCGCGGACCATCCGCTGGCCGCGCACGCCGCGGTCCGGCTCGCGGAGCTGGCCGGCGAGACGCTGTACGCGGCGGCCGGGAACCCGCAGACCGCGGAGTGGACACAGCTGGCGGCGCGGCTCTTCGCCGGGCGCGGTATCGCGATGGCCGGGCCGTTCCCGGAGATCGAGGGGTCGCAGGAGTTCGTCCGGGTGGTGCGCAAGCGCGGGTGGTCGGTGCTGGCGAGCGTGGAGTTCATCGAGGTGCCGGGGATGGTGTTGCGGCCGCTGGTCGACCCCGTACCGCTGTCGCCGGTGTCGATGGTGTGGCGGCGGGGGCTGCGGCACCCGGGGCTGGGCGCGTTGCGGGCGGTGGCGGGGGAGTTCGCCCAGCGGGGCGGCTGGCTGTCCGTCCCCGGCGGCGGGTGGCTGCCGCCGGAGGACGCCCGGGTGATGGGGGTGACCGGGACGGTCAGTTCCGGGCCGCGGGACGCGGAGGCCGCGCCGGGACGCTGAGGGCCGGGCCCGGCACCTCGGGTACGGGGGTGTGGGTCGGGCACTGCGCGCGGAGCCAGTACTCGGTGGCGAGGGTGGGGTCCAGGGCGTGCGGGGACGGCTGGAGGGAGGTCAGGTGGCGCTTGAGGACGCCGGGCCGGATCAGGCCGCGCTCGGCCAGCAGCGAGTCCTCGCACAGGGCGGCCAGGGCGCCCCGGTGGGTGCGCAGCCCCGTCCGGGCCTCGGCGTCGTGCCCGACGGTGGTGCCGCGGGAGAGTACGGCGCCGGGGACGATGCCGCGCAGGGCGCGGGTCAGCAGCGGGGTGTGGACGCCGGCCCGGGTGCGGTCGGCGAGCCGCAGGGTGAGCGCCGCCTCGATGACGGCGTCGTCCAGGAACGGCGCTTCGTAGCCGATGCCGTAGGCGGAGGTCAGGGCGGCGATGCCGCGGACCCGCTCCCCGGCCCGGACGGCGGCCCGGACGGTCTCGTGCTGGGAGCGCAGCGGCGCGAACGGCTCGGGGGCTCCGGCCGCGGCCTCGCGCAGCAGCCGGCGGACGACGGCGACGGCGTCCGGGTGGGTCCAGGGCGGCAGGGCCGCACGGACCTCCCAGTCGGCGCCGGTGGTCCGGGGGCCGGTGGCGGCCACCCGTGGCGCGCTGCCGGCCAGCCACCGCGGGTAGGAGCAGCCGCCCAGCAGGGTGCGCAGGGTGTCGCGGGCCTTCCAGTGGCACAGGTGGTGGGCCGTCCAGGCGCGCCGGGCGGCGGTGCGCGGGTCGCTGCGGGCCAGGGAGTTGAGGGCCGCGGGGCGGTGGGCGAAGAGCGCGTCGCCGCCGATGCCGGCCAGATGCAGCCGGGAGCCGCGCGCGGCGAGCAGGCGGGCGAGGTGGGCGAGGCGGGCGGCCTCGTGGAAGGCGGCGAGCGGCGCGGCCGGGTCGGCGGGGGTGGGGTGGCCGGGGTCGTCGGGCGGGGTGTACCAGGTGGGCGCCTCGGCGTACGGAAGGACGAGGTGTTCGCCGTCGCACGGGCAGGACCGCCGGCAGCCGTCGCGGCCGGCCTGCTGCTCGCGCTGGTGGGGTACGGCGCCGGGGCGGGCCGCGGCGCGGGCGCCGCCGGTGGTGTCGGCGCCGCCGCGGTGGCGGCACCCCCAGGACGTGGTGAGCAGGTGGACGTCCTCCCGGGCCGCGAGGAAGGCCAGGCCGGCGGAGTCGGTGGCGCCGAAGACGTCGGCGCTGAGCGTGCCGCCGCTCCCCGCCGTGCCGTGGGCGGCCCGACCGGCGCGGTGGGCGCGGGCGGCGACCGCGTCGGTCAGGGCCCGGCGCACGGTCTGCGCGGCCTGCTCCAGCGGGGCGTCCGGCTCCGGCGGCTGCCACCAACGGGCCACGCTGTGGCGCCCGTTGGCGTACAGGGTGAGGTGATGGCCCGGGGGGACGGCGAGCACCGAGCGCCACAGCGGGCGCAGGGCGAGGGGGAGCGGCGCGAAGGGGAACAGCAGGCGCAGCGCCAGCGACTCCTCGTCGACGAGGCCGGTGGCGGGGGCGCCGGAGAGCGGTTTCGCGCCGGCCGCGGCACGGGCGAGCGCGGCCAGGTCCTGGGGCCGGTTGCCGGCGACGGTGATACCGCCGATCCGGGCGTGGTGGACGGGGTGGACGGTGGCGAGGTCTCCGCGGCAGCGCAGGTCGCCTTCGGCGGCGGTCAGCAGCACGTAGCTGCCCGGGATGCGGCGGGCGCGCTGCCCGACGCCGTCGAGGTGGCCGGGGCCGGGCAGCAGCCGGGCCAGCGCGGCGGGGTCCGCCGAGGCGGTGCCGAGCAGCACCGCGCGGCGCGGCCCGGCCTCGGCCGTCACCGCCTCGTCGGCGGTCCAGCGGCCGACGATCCAGGGGCGCCCCGAAGGGTGGCGCAGGACGTGCGCGGGCGGGCCGGCCGGCAGCAGGCGGCACAGCGCCCGGCCGGCGGGGTGGTCGGGGAAGACGAGGAAATCCACGGTGGGGGAGCACTCCACTTGGTGCGCGGTGACGGAGCCCGGGCGCCGCCGGTGCCGGGCACGGACCGTGCCGAGGGCGGGAAGCGGCGCATTGGACAGAAATCCTGACAGTGTCCACGTCAATATCCATTACCCCGAACGAGTGGCGAAAGGGAGCGTGCGAGGCATTTCGGGGCGTCTGCCACCGGCGCGTACGCCGTGGCATCCGCCGTCGCTCACGTACCGCCCCCGCTCCCGGTGAGCGCAAGGTTTCCGGGCGGTCACCTCCCCGCCACGGCACCGGAAACCGGCCGTCCCTACCTTCGGGGCAGATGACCCGACTCCCTGGGAGGCGCGATGACGGCCGAGGCCGCGGGCACCCGAAGCGACAGTCCTGACCACGGCGGTACCGAGGCACGCACGCGGCGCGGCGGGCGGTGGATCGAGCACTGGGAGCCGGAGGACGAGGGCTTCTGGCGGGAGACCGGCGAGCGCGTCGCCCGGCGGAACCTGGTGTTCTCCGTGCTCTGCGAGCACATCGGGTTCTCCGTCTGGAGCCTGTGGTCGGTGATGGTGCTGTTCATGGGGCCGCAGTACGGGATCGATCCGGCCGGGAAGTTCTTCCTGGTGGCGATGCCGACGCTGGTGGGCGCGGTGCTCCGGGTGCCCTACACCTTCGCGGTGGCGCTGTTCGGGGGGCGCAACTGGACGGTGATCAGCGCGGTGATGCTGCTGGTGCCGACCGCGGCGGCCGCGGTGGTGATGGAGCCGGGCACCTCGTACACCACGTTCATGCTGGTCGCCATGCTGGCGGGGGTCGGCGGCGGGAACTTCGCCTCGTCGATGACGAACATCAACTCCTTCTTCCCGCTGCGCAAGAAGGGGGTCGCGCTGGGGCTGAACGCCGGCGGCGGCAACATCGGGGTGCCGGTGATCCAGCTGCTGGGGCTGCTGGTCATCGGGACGGCCGGGGCCGGGCACCCGCGGGTCGTGCTGGCCGTCTACGTGCCGCTGATCGTGCTCGCCGCGGTGCTCGCGGCGCGGTTCATGGACAACCTCGCCCCGGTGACGAACGACACCGGAGCGGCCCGCGACGCCGTGAAGGAGCCGCACACCTGGGTGATGTCGCTGCTGTACATCGGCACGTTCGGGTCGTTCATCGGCTACAGCTTCGCCTTCGGCCTGGTGCTGCAGATCCAGTTCGCGCGCACGCCCCTGCAGGCGGCGTCGCTGACGTTCGTCGGGCCGCTGCTGGGGTCGCTGATCCGGCCGGTCGGCGGGCGGCTCGCGGACCGGTTCGGCGGCGCCCGGATCACGCTGGGGAACTTCGCGGCGATGGGGCTGGCCACCGGCGTGGTGATCTACGCCTCGGCGCTGCGGTCGCTGCCGGTGTTCCTCATCGGGTTCATCGCGCTGTTCGTGCTGTCGGGGCTCGGCAACGGCTCCACCTACAAGATGATCCCGGGGATCTTCCAGGCCGAGGCGCTGCGGCGCGGACTGGTGGGCGAGGCGGCCGAGGCCCACGGGCGGCGGCTGTCCGGTGCCGCGATGGGGCTGATCGGTGCGGTCGGCGCGCTGGGCGGGCTGGGCATCAACCTCGCCTTCCGGCAGTCGTTCGCGGCGACCGGCTCGGGCACGCCCGCGTTCGTGTCGTTCCTGGCCTGCTACGTGGTGTGCGCCACGGTGACCTGGGCGGTGTACCTGCGCCCCGCGGCCCGCGCGCGGCGTACGGCGCCGGCGGGGACGGCGCCGGCCGCCGACGGGGAGCGGCGCCCGGCCTACGCGGAGGTCTGAGCCGGCCGGCGCGGCCGGCGGTCGTATCCAGGCCGCCGTGCCGCGCCCCTCGCCGGGCCGTGTACGCGGTGGCCGGAACGGGCCGCCGCGCGCCGCGCCGTAACCGCGGGGAAATACTGGAGGACCGAGCCTGTCACGTGCCGTTGGCAGCCTGGGCACCCTGGCACCCCGTGCCGCCCGAGCCGCGGCGGCCGGAGCGCAAGCACGCAGCACAACCACTCTGGGCGGAGCGGGCCATGCACGATCAGCAGCACAAGCAGGGCGAACAGGGGCAGACGGAGCCGGAGAACACGCCGGCGGTCCGGCCGCTGGACGGGTTCACGGTCGGGGTGACCGCCGCCCGGCGGGCCGAGGAGCTGGGCGCGCTGCTGGAGCGGCGCGGCGCGCAGGTGCTGCACGCGCCCGCGCTGCGCATCGTCCCGCTGCCGGACGACACCGAACTGCTCGCCACGACCCGGGACCTGATCGCCGACGCCCCCGACGTCGTCGTGGCGACCACCGCCATCGGCTTCCGCGGCTGGGTCGAGGCCGCCGAGGGCTGGGGCCTGGGCGAGGCGCTGCTGCACCGGCTGGCCGGTGTGGAGCTGCTGGCGCGCGGACCGAAGGTGCGCGGCGCGATCCGGGCCGCCGGGCTGACCGAGAAGTGGTCACCGGCCTCCGAGTCGATGGCCGAGGTGCTGGAGCGGCTGCTGGCGGAGGGCGTGGCCGGGCGCCGGGTGGCCGTCCAGCTGCACGGGGAGCCGCTGCCGGGGTTCGTCGAGGCGCTGCGGGCCGGCGGCGCGGAGGTGGTCGGCGTCCCCGTCTACCGCTGGATGCCGCCGGAGGACATCGGGCCGGTCGACCGGCTGCTGGACGCGGTGGTCTCCGGCGCCGTGGACGCGGTGACCTTCACCAGCGCGCCGGCCGCCGCGTCGCTGCTGAGCCGCGCCGCGGAGCGCGGTATCCAGCCGGAGGTGCTGACGGCGCTGCGGCAGGAGGTGCTGCCGGTGTGTGTGGGGCCGGTGACCGCGCTGCCGCTGGAGGCGGCCGACGTCGCCACGCTCCAGCCCGAGCGCTTCCGGCTCGGGCCGCTGGTGCAGCTGCTGTGCCGGGAACTGCCGGGCCGGGTGCGGCCGTTGCCGGTGGCCGGGCGGCGGCTGGAGATCCGCGGCCGGGCAGCCGTGGTGGACGGCGCGCTGCGGCCGGTCCCGCCGGCCGGGATGGCGCTGCTGCGCGCGCTGGCCCGCCGCCCGGGCTGGGTGGTCTCCCGCGCCGAGCTGCTGCGCACGCTGCCGGGCGCGGGCCGCGACGAGCACGCGGTGGAGACCGCGATGGCCCGGCTGCGGGTGGCGCTGGGCGCGCCCAAGCTGATCCAGACGGTCGTCAAGCGGGGGTACCGGCTGTCGCTCGATCCGCACGCCGACACCGACAAGTACGACGGCGTCTGAGGTTCGCCCGACGGGGAACGGCCGGGCCCGCGGCGTCCGCCCTACGGGACGGACCAAGGGGGCGCCCGCGGCGCCCCCTCGTCCGCCGGCAGCCGGGTGCCGTGCGGACGGCCGGGCGGCGGCCGCCTTCCGGAGGGTTCCGGCCGGACCGCGCGCCGGGCACTCTGGGAGCACACGCCCGGTGGGTTCCCGGGGCCTGCCCGGCCCCGACCCGCCGGAGAAGGCCCTAAGGAGTGACAGGCACATGGCGGCGCCTTGCGACCTGCGGTTCGACTGCGGGCGGATCTGCCTGGACCTGGTGGCCACGGCCGGCGGTGCCCCGGCCGAACGCCTCACCGGCCCCGAGCAGTTGACGGCCTGGCTGGTCGGCGCGGGGCTGGTGCCGCCCGGCGCCCCGCTGGAGGGCGTCGACGGCCGCTGGGTCGCCCGCTTCCGGGCGCTGCGCGAGCTGCTGCGCCGGGTGGTGCACGACGAACTGCGGGGGCGGGCGGCGGACGGCGACCTGACGCTGCTCAACTCCGCGGCCGCCTCCGGGCAGCCGCCCGCCGCGCGCGCCGTGCGCACCGCCGACGGCGCCCTGGCCCGTACGCTGCCCGGCCCGCCGGACTGCGCCGGGCTGCTGGCCGCGGTGGCCCGTGACGCGGTCGGGCTGCTGACCGACGCGGTGGCGCGGGGGCAGTTGCGCCAGTGCGCGGGCGAGAGCTGCTCGCTGGTCTACCTGGACACCTCGCGCGGCCGGCGCCGCCGCTGGTGCTCCAGCGAGGTGTGCGGCAACCGGGCGCGGGTGGCGCGGCACCGCCGGCGCACGATGGTGCGCCGCGGAGCCGCCGACGGGGCCCCGCCGTCCCGGGCCGCCGCCCCCGCCCCCGCCGCGGAAAATATTTCGGCCGACCGCTGAACGCCCCGCCCGTAGCGTCCGTACTCCTCACCGCAAGTCCGATTCATGGCCAGGTCCCCGGCGATCTTGGGCGATCCGCGCTATCGACCCGGGAGTTGGAGTGCGTAAGGATGCCGTCGTGGCAGACAGGACGACACCTGACGAGGAGCTCATGCGAGCCCTCTATGACGAGCACGCGGGCCCGCTCCTCGCCTTCGTCCTGCGACTGGTGGCGGGCGACCGCCACCGCGCGGAGGACGTGGTGCAGGAGACACTGGTGCGGGCCTGGCGCAACGCCGAGCAACTGCAGCGCGCCACCGGCTCGATCCGCCCCTGGCTCGTGACCGTCGCGCGGCGGATCGTGATCGACGGGCACCGCAGCCGCAAGGCCCGGCCCCAGGAGGTCGACGCGACGCCACTGGAGATGATGCCCGCCACCGACGTGATCGACCGGACGCTGCGCCTGATGACGATCTCCGAGGCGCTGGGCGACCTGAGCCAGGCCCACCGAGAGGCCCTTGTCGAGACGTACTTCAAGGAGCGTACGGTCAGCGAGGCGGCGGAGGTGCTGCGCGTGCCGGCCGGGACCGTCCGGTCCCGGGTCTTCTACGCGCTGCGCTCCCTGCGGCTCTCGCTTGAGGAACGAGGAGTGACGGAGTGACCCCGCCCACGCAGCCGGACCGGCACACCGACGTCGGCGCCTATGCGCTGGGCGTCCTGGACGCCGCCGACGCGGAACGGTTCGAGGTGCATCTGGCCGGCTGCGACCGGTGCGCCGCCGAGCTGGAGCAGCTCATGGGCCTTACGCCGGTGCTGGCCGAGTTCAAGGCGTCCGCCCCCACCGTGGAGACGATCACCGCCGTGCCCGGCCCCGGGCTGCTGGACGGGCTGCTGGAGGAGGTCACCGAGGTGCGCCGCGGCCGCGCCCGGCGCCGGCTGTACCTGGTCGCCGCCGCCGTCGTGCTGATCGTCGGCGGACCGCTCGCCGCGCTCTCCCTGAAGGGCGGGGAGCCTCAGGAGCCGGCGCCGCCGCTCGCCAGTGCCGTCCGGGCCCAGTACGCCGAGGGCGAGCAGGTCCGCTCCGTCGACCCGGTCACCAAGGTCTCGGCGGGCGTGTCCATGGCGCCCCGCACCTGGGGCACCCAGGTCGTCCTCGAACTCGCCAACGTCAAGGGGCCGCTCAGCTGCGACCTGGTCGCGGTCGGCAAGGACGGCCGGCGGCAGACCGTCACGACCTGGGCGGTCCCCCAGGGCGGCTACGGCATCGAGGGCAGCGCGGCGAAGTGGAACCGCGAGCCCCTCTACGCGGCCGGCGGCGCGGCCCTCGACCGCGGCGACATCGATCATTTCGAGATCAACACGCTGGAGGGCAGGCGGCTGGCCACCGTGAAGGTCTGAGACGCCCGACGTACCGGTCCGAATCAACATCCGACCAAATCCGCCCGACTTTGTCCCTTTCACCAGGTGCGCAGGGCCCCTGGTTCGCGTACGGTTGACGGCTGCCCTACGCACAGCAGAAGGGGGCCTGGGTGGCCGCGCAGAACGCCACGCACGCACCGGATCACGCATCGGATTCCGTTCGCGACCGCGAGATCGAAGCCGAGCAGACGCATCTGGACCGCGTCTACCGGCGCCTCGAGGAGAAGATCCACGAGGCGGAGTTCCTGATGGACGACGCCGCCAAGCGCGGCCAGGTCGGCACGCCCGGCGCGCTCGCCGAGCGCGACGCGCAGGTCTTCCAGGCCGGTGTCCATCTCCACCGCCTCAATTCCGAGTACGAGGACTTCCTCTTCGGCCGGATCGACCTGCTCCTCGGCAAGGACGGCAAGAAGGGACCGGACGGCGCCTACACCTCCGTCGAGCCCGCCGACGGCGCCATCGAGGACAACCGCGCCGCGATCGCCGAGACGCTGCACATCGGCCGCCTCGGCGTGCTCGACGCGGACTACTCCCCGCTGGTCATCGACTGGCGGGCGCCGGCCGCCGCGCCCTTCTACCGCGCCACCCCGGTCGCCCCCGGCCGGGTCGTGCGCCGGCGCGTGATCCGCTCCAAGGGCCGCAGGGTCCTCGGCGTCGAGGACGATCTGATGCGCCCGGAGGTCACCGCGACGCTGGACGGCCGGGAGCTGCCGGCGATCGGCGACGGCGCGCTGATGGCGGCGCTCGGCCGGGCCCGCAGCCACACCATGCGCGACATCGTCGCCTCCATCCAGGCCGAGCAGGACATGGTCATCCGCGCCCCCGCCGCCTCCGTCACCGAGGTCGAGGGCGGGCCCGGCACCGGCAAGACCGCGGTCGCCCTGCACCGCGCCGCCTACCTCCTCTACCAGGACCGGCGCCGCTACGCGGGCGGCATCCTGATCGTCTCCCCGACGCCGCTGCTGGTCGCCTACACCGAAGGCGTGCTGCCGTCCCTCGGCGAGGAGGGCCAGGTGGCCATCCGGGCGCTGGGCTCGCTGGTCGACGGGGCCGAGGCCACCGCCTACGACCCGCCGGCGGTGGCCCGCATCAAGGGTTCCTCGCGGATGCAGAAGCTGCTGCGCAAGGCCGCCCGCGGGGCACTGGAGCTGGCGGCACCGGAGGCCGGGCCGGCGCCCGCCGCCGCGGGGGACACCCAGCTGTCCCTGGAGGACCTGGCCGCACCCGCCCCCGAGGCGGGGTCGCGCCGCCGCACCCGCGGCGGCGCCGCGCGGCCCGCCGCGGCCCGGCTGCGGGTCGTCGCCTTCGGCGCCCGCATCGAGCTGGACGCCGACGAGCTGCACGCCATCCGGCAGTCGGCCCTCGGCGGCACCGCCCCGGTCAATCTGCTGCGCCCGCGCGCCCGCCGGCTGATCCTGGACGCCCTGTGGGACAAGTCGGGCGCCGGCCGCCGCTACACCGACCCCGAGCTGGCCGCCGAGGCCCGTGAGGGCTTCGACGAGGACATCACCACCGAGGCGGACTTCCAGGAGTTCCTCCAGTCCTGGTGGCCGGAGCTGACCCCGCGCGCGGTCCTGGCGTCGATGGCCGACGAGCGGCTGCTGGGCCGCTGGGCGCGCCGCCTGCTCAACCCGCGCGAGGTGCGCCAACTCGCCCGCTCCCTGCGGCGGTTGGACGACCACGGCCAGGGCCCGCTGTCGGTCCACGACGTCGCGCTGCTGGACGAGCTGCAGCTGATCCTCGGTGCGCCCGCGCGCCCGCCCCGCCCGCGCGAGGCCGACCCGCTGGACCACCTGACGGGCCTGGAGGAGCTGACGACCTTCGCGGACCGCAGCGGCGGCGGCCGCGGCCGCCGCGAGCGGCTGGAGGAGGAGCGCACCGACTACGCCCATGTCATCGTCGACGAGGCGCAGGACCTGACGCCGATGCAGTGGCGGATGGTCGGCCGCCGCGGCCGGCACGCCACCTGGACCGTCGTCGGCGACCCGGCGCAGTCGTCGTGGTCCGATCCGGACGAGGCCGACCTCGCGCGCCGCGAGGCGCTCGGCACCCGCCCGCGCCGCCGCTTCACGCTCACCGTCAACTACCGCAACCCCGCGGAGATCGCCGACCTGGCCGGCCGGGTGCTGGCCCTGGCGATGCCCGGCATGCAGTCGCCGAAGGCGGTCCGCTCCACGGGCGTGGAGCCCCGCTTCGCGCTCGCCGGGGACGGGGCGGGGGCGGGCCGCGACGACGACGGATCGCTGGCGCGCGCCACGGTGGCGGAGGCCGAGCGGCTGCTGGGCGAGGTGGACGGCACGGTCGGCGTCGTGGTGGCGATGAACCGCCGCGAGCAGGCCCGCCGTTGGCTGGCCCCGCTGGGCGAGCGGGTGGTGGCGCTGGGCTCCCTGGAGGCCAAGGGCCTGGAGTACGACGCCACGCTCGTGGTCTCGCCGGCCGAGATCGCCGACGAGTCCCCGGCCGGCCTGCGGGTGCTCTATGTGGCGCTCACCCGGGCCACCCAGCAGCTGACCGTGCTCTCCGCCGGACGCGACGAGCCGGACGCGGCGGGGGTGCCCGACCTGCTGCGGGACTGAGGGACCGGGGGGCGGACCGCCGTACGGGCGGTCTTGGAAATCGGTGCCCCACGACGGGATTCGCTTCCGGAGATGGTTTGTTAGCCTGGGTGACGGCACCGGCTCGATCCAAGCCCCCGGGCCCAACCATCGTCGCTACGAGCGACCACTTGCCGCGAGGCGAGCATGGCGGGTCGGTGTCGCCAACGTCGGCTGCGGGCGTCTCTCCACAGGGAGAGGCGCCCGCAGCCGTTTTCGCGTGGCGGTGCTCACGCCTGTGCCGGAGGGGTTCCGTCCGGACGATCATCTCTCGTATGGTGGAAGAAGTTTTCCGGTTCCACCCACCGCCTGCGAACAAAACGTTCGCAATACGGGGCGGCTACCACGTACTCAGCGGTAGGTGCGACGATCGGACGCGATCCAGCGACACGGTGAAAGCAGAGGAAGTCGGCCATGGCAACGGCGCCCAGCGTCTCCTACTCGATGACGGTCCGGCTGGAGGTGCCCGCGAGCGGAACCGCGGTCTCCCAGCTCACCACGGCCGTAGAGTCCCACGGAGGCTCGGTGACCGGCCTCGACGTCACCGCGTCCGGACACGAGAAGCTCCGCATCGACGTCACCATCGCGGCGACCTCCACCGCCCACGCCGACGAGATCGTCGAGCAGCTGCGGGGCATCGAGGGCGTGTCGCTCGGCAAGGTCTCCGACCGTACGTTCCTGATGCACCTCGGCGGCAAGATCGAGATGTCGTCGAAGCACCCCATCCGCAACCGCGACGACCTGTCCATGGTCTACACCCCCGGCGTCGCCCGGGTCTGCCAGGCCATCGCCGACAACCCCGAGGACGCCCGCCGCCTGACCATCAAGCGCAACAGCGTCGCGGTGGTCACCGACGGCTCGGCGGTGCTGGGCCTGGGCAACATCGGCCCCAAGGCCGCGCTGCCCGTCATGGAGGGCAAGGCGGCGCTCTTCAAGCGCTTCGCCGGCATCGACGCCTGGCCGATCTGCCTGGACACCCAGGACTCCGACGCGATCGTGGAGATCGTCAAGGCCATCGCCCCCGGCTTCGCCGGCATCAACCTCGAGGACATCTCCGCGCCCCGCTGCTTCGAGATCGAGGCGCGGCTGCGCGAGGCCCTGGACATCCCGGTCTTCCACGACGACCAGCACGGCACCGCCATCGTGGTGCTCGCCGCGCTCACCAACGCGCTGCGCGTCGTCGGCAAGAAGATCGAGGACGTCCGCGTCGTGATGTCCGGCGCCGGCGCGGCCGGCACCGCCATCCTCAAGCTGCTGATCGCCGCCGGCGTCCGGCACGCCGTCGTCGCCGACATCCACGGTGTGGTGCACGCCGGCCGTACGGACCTGGTCGACGCCGACCCTGACTCGCCGCTGCGCTGGATCGCCGACAACACCAACCCCGAGGGCGTCACCGGCACCCTCAAGGAGGCCGTGGTCGGCGCGGACGTCTTCATCGGCGTCTCCGCGCCCAACGTCCTGGACGGCGACGACGTCGCCAAGATGGCCGACGGCGCGATCGTGTTCGCACTTGCCAACCCCGACCCCGAGGTCGACCCCGCCATCGCCCGGCAGACCGCCGCCGTGGTGGCCACCGGCCGCTCGGACTTCCCGAACCAGATCAACAACGTCCTGGTGTTCCCCGGTGTCTTCCGGGGCCTGCTCGACGCCCACTCCCGTACGGTGAACACCGAGATGATGCTGGCCGCGGCCGGCGCCCTCGCGGACGTCGTCCTGGAGGACGAGGTCAACCCGAACTACATCATCCCCAGCGTCTTCAACGAGAAGGTCGCGGGCGCGGTGGCCGGGGCGGTGCGCAACGCGGCCAAGGGCGGCGACGACGCTGTGACGGCCACCACGGCGGTCTGAGCACGGCGCGTCGCGCGACACGCCCTCGTTGGGGGCCCCATAGGGTGGCGGGCAGTGTGTGGCCGCCGTCTTCTGGGGCCGGTACGGAGCGGGATCGGCACGGAGCGTCACCAGGTGCAGCCAGTGGCGCTTTTCGTGTGACCCTGCTGGGTGCCGGATTGGCTTTACCGCCGCAGGTAGGGGCAGGATGCGTAACCGGGCGAGAGGGTCTGGCACCAGACCTGGGTCCGGAGAGTGTCCGAGGACCCTGGCAGCATCGGCTTCGCTGTGCCCTACATGCGGCCAAAGCCGCGTGGCACGCCTCATTGGCAAGAAGAACACGGGAGTACAAACATGAACCGCAGTGAGCTGGTGGCCGCTCTGGCCGATCGCGCCGAGGTGACCCGCAAGGACGCCGACGCCGTTCTGGCCGCCCTCGCCGAGGTGACCGGCGAGGTTGTCGCCAAGGGCGACGAGAAGGTCACCATCCCCGGCTTCCTCACCTTCGAGCGCACCCACCGTGCCGCTCGCACCGCGCGCAACCCGCAGACCGGCGACCCGATCCAGATCCCGGCCGGCTACAGCGTGAAGGTCTCCGCGGGCTCCAAGCTCAAGGAAGCCGCCAAGGGCAAGTAAGGCCCTCCGCACGGCACAACAGGGCGGCCATCCCTTCCAGGGGTGGCCGCCCTTGTGCGTGTGCGCCGGGAGCGGGGCCGCACGCGCCCCTCAGAGCCCGCCACGGCCGCCTGGGGGGCGCCGGGACGGGCGCCGTGGAGGCGACGGCCACCGGGAGCGGCCGGGGCCGCGGTGCGGCGTACCGCGGTCCTCGCCGGCCCGGGGCACCGCGCACGGCGGCGTCCGACCCGTCGCACCCGCAACGCCCGGGCCTGCCGGGACGCACCAGGGGCGGCCACCCGGCTCGGGTGACCGCCCCTTTGGCGCGTCGGCGGACGGGCCGCTCAGCTGCGCAGCGCCCCGTTCGGCAGTTCCACCTTGGCGCCGAGCTCGACCAGCTTCTCCATGAAGTTCTCGTAGCCGCGGTTGATCAGGTCGATGCCGTGGACCCGGGAGGTGCCCTGGGCGGCGAGCGCCGCGATCAGGTACGAGAAGCCGCCGCGCAGGTCGGGGATGACCAGGTCGGCGCCCTGGAGCCGGGTCGGGCCGCTGACCACCGCGGAGTGCAGGAAGTTGCGCTGGCCGAAGCGGCAGGCGGAGCCGCCCAGGCACTCGCGGTAGAGCTGGATGTGCGCGCCCATCTGGTTGAGCGCGGAGGTGAAGCCGAGCCGGGACTCGTAGACCGTCTCGTGGACGATCGACAGCCCCGACGCCTGGGTCAGCGCGACCACCAGGGGCTGCTGCCAGTCGGTCTGGAAACCGGGGTGGACGTCGGTCTCCAGGGCGATGGCGTTGAGCGAGCCGCCCGGGTGCCAGAAGCGGATGCCCTCGTCGTCGATCTCGAAGGCTCCGCCGACCTTGCGGAAGGTGTTGAGGAAGGTCATCATCGACCGCTGCTGTGCGCCGCGGACGTAGATGTTGCCCTCGGTGGCCAGCGCCGCGGACGCCCAGGAGGCGGCCTCCAGGCGGTCGGGGAGGGCGCGGTGGGTGTAGCCGTCGAGCTTGTCGACACCGGTGATCCGGATCGTCCGGTCGGTGTCCATGGAGATGATCGCGCCCATCTTCTGCAGCACGCAGATGAGGTCCTCGATCTCCGGCTCCACGGCGGCGTTCGACAGCTCGGTGACGCCCTCGGCCAGTACGGCCGTCAGCAGCACCTGCTCGGTCGAGCCGACCGAGGGGTAGGGCAGGCGGATCTTGCAGCCGCGCAGCCGGTGCGGGGCCTCGAGGTACTGCCCGTCGGCGCGCTTCTCGATCGTCGCGCCGAACTGGCGCAGCACGTCGAAGTGGAAGTCCACCGGCCGGCCGCCGATGTCGCAGCCGCCCAGGCCCGGGATGAAGGCGTGACCGAGGCGGTGCAGCAGCGGGCCGCAGAAGAGGATCGGGATCCGCGAGGAGCCGGCGTGCGCGTCGATGTCGGCGACGTTGGCGCTCTCCACGTGCGAGGGGTCGAGGACCAGCTCGCCGGGCTCGTCACCCGGGCGGACCGTGACGCCGTGCAGCTGCAGCAGCCCGCGCACCACGCGGACGTCCCGGATGTCGGGGACGTTGCGCAGCCGGCTGGGGCCGCTGCCGAGCAGGGCGGCGACCATGGCCTTGGGTACAAGGTTCTTCGCACCGCGAACCCGGATCTCGCCCTCCAGCGGGGTGCCGCCGTGGACAAGCAGTACGTCGTCAGTAGAGACGGTCATGGATCTCGCGTTCCTGGAGACGGGCAGGGCCAAGCAGAAATGGTAAGGGCGGCCGAGGGTGTGCCCGTAGGCCCGTGCAGGCTCTGAGCATGTAATGGCTTTGTCACAACACACTCCGCTACGGTCCGCCTTTGATTCGTAATCGCCTTATGGGCGAAGCGTTGGCAAATGCCCTTGATGTCCGGCCGGATGGCGAGCGGCGGCCGCCGGCGGGAAAAGGCGTGCGCCCGGTGCTGCCGCCGTACGCCCTGCCCTGCTTTCGCGCGGTCCTGGGCTTTGACTCCCCGCTTCGGCCGGAAGTGCGGGATCATGTGCCCATGACCGAGGTGTCCTCGCTCACAGGCCGGCTGCTCGTCGCGACGCCCGCGCTCGCCGATCCGAACTTCGACCGCGCGGTGGTGCTGCTCCTCGACCACGACGAGGAGGGCTCCCTCGGCGTGGTCCTCAACCGCCCCACGCCGGTCGGCGTCGCGGACATCCTCGCGCCCTGGGCCGCGCTGGCCGGTGAGCCGGGCGTGGTCTTCCAGGGCGGCCCGGTGTCGCTGGACTCGGCGCTCGGCGTGGCCGTGGTGCCCGGCGGCCTGTCCGGTGAGGGCGGCGTCGCGCCCGCGGACGGCGGCGCACGACCCGCCGGCGACGGTGAGGAGACGGCCGGTGTGCAGGCCGCGGACCGCACCGGCCTGCAGTCGGGTGAGGAGCCGCTGGGCTGGCGCAGGGTGCACGGCGCGATCGGCCTGGTCGACCTGGAGGCGCCGCCCGAGCTCCTCGCGGCGGTCCTCGGCAGCCTGCGGATCTTCGCCGGCTACGCGGGCTGGGGGCCGGGCCAGCTGGAGGACGAGCTGGTGGAGGGCGCCTGGTACGTGGTCGAGTCCGAGCCCGGCGACGTCTCCTCGCCCGACCCGGAGCAGCTGTGGCGCGCGGTGCTGCGGCGCCAGCGCAACGAGCTGGCGATGGTCGCGACGTATCCGGACGATCCGTCCCTGAACTGAGCGGCGGGCGCACGGACGGGTGAACGATCGGGCGGGGGCCGGAATTTTGTTGAGCGCTGGATTATTGTGACGGCTTCGTCATGGGGAATTGTCAGTCCTCGTCGCTATGGTTCGAGGCGGCAGGGGACGGTGCGCGGCCGCGTCGGCGGGGCCGCGCTGGACGACGGGGGAGAGCGCCATGCACAGGCCGAGTGTGCCCGAGGACCTGGACCGCCCGGAGCGGCTCTGGGCGCGCGCCGCGACGCTGGCGGTGGTGGCGGCCGCCATGGACGACGGGGACGAGTTCTCCTGGGGCGAGAGGGGGCTGCAGTGCTGGAACGCCGGCGGCAGCTACTGGTGGCGGCTGACGCCGTGCCCCGGCGGCCGGGCGGTGCTGTGCGGCCAGGACGCGGACGGCAGTCATACGCACAGCGGGGGCCGGCAGATCGACTTCCTGGCCGGCGGTCCCGCCTGGCTGCCCAGGGAGTGCTTGCGCGAGGACGCCGAGGGCAATCTCCTCGGGTTCGTCTACTGGTGGCAGGACGGCGCCTGGGCCCGCGCGCCGTACCCCGCCCAGCTGCCGGACGACGGTCTGGCGATGGCCATGAGCTGGGTCGCGCCGGGCGACGCCGCGGTGGCGAAGATCGTGGAGGACCTCGTGGCGCTCACCGAGACCGAGCGGGACGCGGCACCCGCGGTGCACGCCTTCCTCGCCGCGGCCGAGGCCCGCACGGTCGGCGCGGGGGACGTCGCGGCGCTGCTGGACGCGGTCTGCGACAAGGATTCCTGGTACGAGGTCCGGCCGGAGGCCGCGCTGGCCTTCGCCGCGGAGCTGGGCCTGACGGCCGGCGACCGGGGCGGGGTCACGGTGGCGTCCTAGCGGGCCTGCCGGGCCTGCCGGGCCTGCCGGGCCTGCCGGGCCTGTTGGGCCGGTCCGGTCACCGGGTCGCCAGGGCGAGGAACCGCTCGGCGAGCGGATGGGCGTCGCGGGCGGGCAGCGCCAGATGGACGGGCACGGCGGGCGCGTTCTTCAGACGTACGTAGCGGATGCCGGGGTGTGTGTGGCGCTCGGCCACCGGCTCCGGTGCCACTCCGACCCCGTGCCCGGCGGCGACCGCCTCCAGCCACTCGTCGAAGTTCCCCGCGGTACAGGCGAGTCGGGGGCGCCGGTCCGCGGGCCAGAGCTCGGGCCGGGTGCTGCCGGTGACGGTGTTGACCACCAGCGGCAGCCCGGCCAGCTCGTTCCAGTCCAGCACCCGGCGGCGGGCCACGGCCCGGATGGCGTCCTGCTGCGCGCCGGTGAAGCCCTTGCCCCCGGGGCGGCCCGGCGAAAGGCCCGGCGCACGGGTGCCGCTTCGGTCTCCCGCGGGGAACGGCGTACGGGGCAGGGCGGCGACCCGCGGCTCGTGGAGCAGGACCGCGGTGCGCAGCCCGGCGGCGTGGGGCACCTCACCGCGCAGCACCACGATGTCCGACTCCCCGCTCTCCAGCCCGGCGAGCGGAGCATCGCGGCGCACCAGCCGCACCCCGGCCCCGGTCGCCGCCTCGAAGGCCGCGGCCAGCGGGGTGCAGGCGGCGGGCAGCAGCGAGGTGAAGCCCAGTCGCAGGATCGACGGGCCGGTGGGCGAGCGGAGCGCGACGGCCAGCCGGGGGAGCAGCGGGGCGAGGTCGGTGTAGAGCCGGCGGCCGGCGTCGGTGAGGTCGACCCGGCGGGTCGTACGGTCCAGCAGCCGGGCGCCGAGCATGGTCTCCAGCGCCCGGACGGTCCGGGTCAGCGCGGGCTGGCCGATCCGCAGCCGGTCGGCGGCGTGGGTGAAGCTGCGCTCCTCCGCGACGGCGAGAAAGCCCCGCAGATGCCGCAGCTCGATGCCGTCGAGGGCACGGTCGCAGAAGGGGTCGAGGGCGGGACCGGGGGCCGGGTCCGCAGCGCCTCCGGCGTCGCGGTGCGCGCTGTCGTCATTCATGCCGCCCCAGCATAAGTACCCCTCACCGGGCATTTCCCCGGCCATCCGGAGACTCCCTACGTTTTTCTCGTCGATTCACCCCGGGGCGCACGAGGACCCAGCGCTCCGGACGATCACGGGAGATGAGCACGGTGCGCAAGGTCTGGCTGCTGACGCTGGGGGCGTTCACCCTCGGCCTGGACGCGTATGTGATGGCCGGACTGTTGCCGGTCCTCGCGGACGACATCGGTACCCGGGTGTCGCTGGCGGGCCAGCTGGTGACGGTCTTCACGCTGGCGTACGCGATCTGCGCGCCGCTGGTCGCCGGACTGCTCTTTGGCGTACGGCCCCGGCTGCTGATCCTGCTCGCGCTGGCGGTCTTCACGCTCGGCAACGGCGCCACGGCCCTCGCCCCCTCGCTGGGCACGCTGCTGGCGGCCCGGGCCATCGCGGGCGCCGGCGCCGGGGTCTACTCGGCGCTGTCCACCGCCGCGGCCGCCGCGCTGGCGCCGGACGGGCGGCGCGGGCGGGCGCTGGCCCTGGTGATGGGCGGGATGAGCGCGGGCACGGTACTCGGCGTGCCGATCGGGGTGCTGCTGGCCGAGCACACCGGCTGGCGGGCCACGATGTGGCTGCTCACCGGCCTCGGCGCGGTCGCGCTCGCCGGTCTGGCGGCGCTGCTGCCGCAGGTCCCGGCGCAGCCCGCGGTGCCGGTGCGCGCCCGGTTGGCGGCCATCGCGGACCGTGCGGTGGCGCCGGTCGTCGGGGTGTCCTTCCTGGCCGCCGTGGCCAGCCTCGGGCTGTACACCTACCTCGCGCCGGTGCTGGCCGCGGCGGGCGGCGTCGGCGAGGTGGCCCCGTACCTGTGGGCCTGGGGCGCCGGCGGGGTGCTGGGCAGCGTGCTGGCCGGGCCGCTGGTGGACCGTACGGGACCGATCCGGAAGCTGGTCCGCCCGACCACGGCAACCACGACGTACAAGACGGGACGCGGGAGGGAGAGCGGAGGGCAGACCCGGGCGGTGGTCGCCGGGGTGCTGGTGATCATCGCCGTGGCGCAGGCGCTGCTGCCGTCGCTGGCCGCCGCGGCGCTGCCCGGCGCGGTGGTGGCGCTGGTGGCGTGGGGCGCGGCGGGCTGGGCGGCGCAGGTGCCCCAGCAGCACCGGCTGCTGGAGGTGGCCGGGGAGCGCGGCACGGTCGCCCTCGCGTTGAACAACTCGGCGCTCTATCTGGGCAGCGCGGTGGGCTCGGCGCTCGGCGGGCTGGCGCTCGGGGCGGGGCTGGCTCCCTACGCGCTGCCATGGGTGGCCGCCGGGGTGGCGGCGGCGGGTCTCGTGCTCCACCTGGCGGCGGGCCGACGCTCCCGGGTTGCGGCGGGCGTGAGTACCCTTGGCAGTTATGAGCACTCTTGAGCCCGAGCGCGGGGCAGGTACGGGGACCCTCGTAGAGCCGACACCGCAGGTGTCGCACGGCGACGGCGACCACGAGCGCTTCGCCCACTACGTCCAGAAGGACAAGATCATGGCGAGCGCGCTCGACGGTACCCCCGTCGTGGCGCTGTGCGGCAAGGTCTGGGTCCCGGGTCGCGACCCGAAGAAGTACCCGGTCTGCCCCATGTGCAAGGAGATCTTCGAGTCCATGGGCGCCGGTGGCGACAAGGACAAGGGCGGCAAGGACGGCGGCAAGAAGTAACAGCCGCGCACCGTCCCGCCCGCGGAACGGCAGTGGCCGCACGACCCGGCCCCCGGCCGGGCGGTGGCGGCGCCCCGCAGTGGCTAGGGCCCGGGTCCCTCGTGGACCCGGGCCCGTCCTCGCTCCCGGACGGGGCGGGCGGACGACGGCGACGGCGTGGCGAGGCGGCCCGTGCGGTGACGCCCGCCTTATGGGGGCGGCCTGTTGGGCGTACGGCACGCCCAGGGCCGGCCGTACGGCAGGCCCAGGGCTTGTACTCCACGGGCAGTTGACGGTCCGACGGCGACGAGGGGCGGGATCATGGCAGCATCGACCGTGACGACCATCCCCGTGCTGGTCTTCTTCTTCGTACTCGTGACAGCGCCGAATGGTCCCGGGCCCGGGCGGCGCGGTGGAGGACTGACGGCATGCCGGACACGGACACCCCCAACGGACCTGGCGGCGGCCTGATCCCGGCCCCGCTGAGCATCGACGGCCCCGGTCTCGGCGCCGTCCGCCTCGCCGAGGGCACCGCGCTGGCCGCCGCGCCCGGCACCGAGGACACCGCGCGCTGGCTGCGCGCCACCCTCGGCGCGGCCTACGGCCTCCCGCTGCCGCCCGGCTCCGCCGAGGCCACCGACACCCTCGCCCTCGCCCTCGACGGCGCCCTGCCGGCCGAGGGCTACCGTCTGGAGGCCGACGCCCGCTGGGGCGTACGGATCACCGGCGGCGGCCCGGCCGGCGTCTTCTGGGGAGCGCAGACGCTGCGTCAGCTCCTGGGCCCGCAGGCCTTCCGCCGGGCCCCGCTCACCCCCCGGGCGGCCGCCGACCTGCCGCCGCAGACCATCGAGGACGCCCCCCGCTTCGGCTGGCGCGGCATGCTGCTCGACGTCGCACGGCACTTCCTGCCCAAGGACGGGGTGCTGCGCTACCTCGACCTGCTCGCCGCCCACAAGCTCAACGTCCTGCATCTGCACCTGACCGACGACCAGGGCTGGCGCATCGAGATCCAGCGCTACCCCGAGCTGACCGAGACCGGCGCCTGGCGCGAGCGCACCAAACTCGGCCACCGTGCCTCCCCCCTCTGGGACGAGCGCCCGCACGGCGGCTACTACACCCACGACGACATCCGCGAGATCGTCGCCTACGCCGCCCAGCGGCACATCACCGTCGTCCCAGAGATCGACATCCCCGGACACTCGCAGGCCGCCATCGCCGCGTACCCGGAACTGGGCAACACCGACGTCGTCGACACCACCTCCCTGAAGGTCTGGGACACCTGGGGCGTCAACCCCAACGTACTGGCGCCCACCGACAACGTCCTGCGGTTCTACGAGCACGTCCTCGACGAGGTCCTCGGCCTCTTCCCCTCGACCTTCGTGCACTTGGGCGGCGACGAGTGCCCCAAGGACCAGTGGCGGGCCTCCGCCACCGCCCAGGCCAAGATCGCCGAACTCTCCCTCGCCGGCGAGGACGAGCTGCAGAGCTGGTTCATGCGGCACTTCGACCGCTGGCTCGCCGACCGCGGCCGGCGGCTGATCGGCTGGGACGAGATCCTCGAAGGCGGCCTGGCCGAGGGCGCGGCCGTCTCCTCCTGGCGCGGCTACGCGGGCGGGATCGCCGCGGCCAAATCCGGCCACGACGTCGTCATGTGCCCCGAACAGCAGGTGTACCTGGACCACCGTCAGCACTCCCGTCCCGACGAGCCGGTGCCGATCGGCTTCGTGCGCACCCTGGAGGACGTCTACCGCTTCGAGCCGGTGCCGCCCGAGCTGACGGACGACCAGGCCGCGCACGTCCTGGGCACCCAGGCGAACGCCTGGACCGAGGTCATGGACACCCAGGCGCGCCTGGACTACCAGGTCTTCCCGCGGCTGGCCGCCTTCGCCGAGGTCGCCTGGTCGCGGCTGCCGGCCCCGGCCGACCGCGACTACCAGGACTTCACCCGGCGGATGACCGCCCACTACGCCCGCCTCGACGCCCTCGGCGTCGACTACCGCCCGCCCGGCGGCCCCCGCCCCTGGCACAGACGCCCCGGCGTGCTCGGACGCCCGATCGACGGGGCGCCCCCAAACGTGTGAGCCCCAGTGCAAGCAGAGCGCTCATACGGCCGGACCCTGGGACGGTGGGTACGCCACGACGGACCCCGCGCCGCCGCCCCCGCCGTCACGGGCACCCCCGCACGGGGCGTGCCCCCGCCGGACGCGGCCTGCCGCCGCGCCCGGGCCGGCGGGCCGCGGCGGCACGCCCGGTCCTCGCGGCGACGGACGAAACCGGACCAGCACCCCGTGCGGGGACGGAACGTCGCTTGGCGGACCCTCGCGCCGAGGGTCCGGGAAGATGTGCCAGAGTTGCCACGTCCGGGCAGTGAGCACGTACCGTACGGCGGAGCGGAACTGCCGGGACACCGGGGAAGGGGCAGCTGGCTTGACCACGCACGCACCGCACGCGTCGCACACGGTGACGTTGCCGGCCTCGCTCGACGAGGCGGTGGCGGCGCTCACCGCCATGCCCGCCGCCGTGCCCGTCGCGGGCGGCACCGATCTCATGGCGGCGGTCAACGCCGGACTCCTCAGACCCGCGGGCCTGGTGGGCCTCGGCCGGATCAGCGAGATCCGCGGCTGGCAGTACCTCGACGGCCATGCGCTGCTCGGCGCCGGACTGACCCTCGCCCGCATGGGGCGCCCCGACTTCGCCGCCCTGATCCCGGGCCTGGCCGCCGCCGCCCGCGCGGCCGGCCCGCCGCAGATCCGCAACGCCGGCACCCTCGGCGGCAACATCGTCAGCTCCGCCCCCACCGGCGACACCCTTCCGGTGCTCGCCGCCCTGGAAGCCACGCTGGTCATCGCCGGCCCCGGAGGCGCCCGCCGCGAGATCCCGGTCAGCCACCTCCTGGCCGGCCGGGAGATGCTGCACCCCGGTGAACTCGTCGGCTTCGTACGGGTGCCGCTGCTGCACGCCCCGCAGGCGTTCCTCAAGGCCACCGCGCGCACCGGCCCCGGCCGCGCCACGGCCTCCGTCGCGCTGGTCCTGGACCCCGCCAGGCGCGGTGTGCGCTGCGCGGTCGGCGCGGTCGCCGCCATGCCGCTGCGGCCCCTGGAGGCCGAGCAGTGGGTGGCCTCGATCATCGACTGGGACGGCGAACGCGGCCTGGTCCCCGAGGCGCTGACCGCCTTCGGCGACTACGTCGCCGCCGCCTGCATCCCGGACCCGGCACCGCCGGAGGACGGCTCGGAACCGGCGGCCCTGCCGCCGGCCGCACTGCACCTGCGCCGTACGGTGGCAGCCCTGGCCCGCCGCGCACTGGGGAGGGCGCTGTCGTGAGTGAGTGCACCGAGCGAACCATCAGCAGGTGCGCGCCGCGGGCGTGCGAGGCCGAGCGAAGTGAGGTGTCGGCATGAGCGAGGCAGACCACCGCAACCCGCAGCAGCCGCACCCCGATCAGGGCTGGCAGCCGCTGCCGCAGGGCGGCGAGTACGAGTCGGAGGCGACGGCCTTCGTGCAGCTCCCGGAGGGCTTCACCACCGGGATCTACGGCCGCCGCACGCCCGGCTACACCCCGGGCGCCGACCCGCTCGCCGCGCCCGGCCACGGCTACACCCCACCCTCCTCCTTCGCCTCGCACACCACCGCGCCACAGGTGCCGGGGGCCGACACCGACCCGGCGGCCACCGGCCAGTGGACGATGCCGTTCGCGGACCCCTCGGCCGGATACGCCGACCCGTCCGCCGGTTACGCCGCCCAGATGGACGCCGCGGCCCACCAGGGCCCGTCCGGGGCCTACCAGGGCGGCGCGCCCGAGGCGGCGAGGTCGTGGAGCGGCGAGCCGGTGGACTGGCCCGTGGCGGGCAGCCCGGAGGCGGGCGGCACCGGCACCTGGTCGGTGCCGGCGGCGGCCGACGACGGCCTGGAGGAGTCCGGCGAGTACCTGGTCGGCGACGGCGGCCTGACGGGCCGTACGGGACTCACGGGCGGCCGGGCGGACCTTCCGGGCTATCAGGAGCATCCGGGCCATCAGGGACTTACCGGTCCCGGTGGTGCCGCCGGCCACCAGGGCGGCGGATACCCGGGCGCCGGCGCGTACGACGCCGTGGACCCCGCCGAGACCGCCCAGACGGGGCACTGGAACTTCACCACCGGACTGAGCGCCACCAGCGGGGCCCAGACGCACGCCACACCGGCGCAGGAGGCCCCGCAGGGCGGGGGGGTGCCGGATCAGTTCGGCGGCCCCGCCGGCGACCCGTACGCGCGCGGCGGCGGCCTCGCGGACCACGACCACGCCACGGGGGCGCTCCCGGGCCACGGCACCGAGCCGGGCGGCGACCCCTACGGCGCGGGCGGCTCCGCCACCGGTCACTGGTCGCTGCCCGCCGACGCGCTGGCCCAGTGGCCGCCGGCCGCCGACGCCGCGCCGCGGCCCGAGGCGGCGGACCGGCACGACGGGACGACGGAGGTGCCCGCCCCGGCCGGCGCCGACGGCTGGGCCGCCCCGGCGGCCGAGGGCGAACACCCGGAGCGGCCCGGCGAGTTCGCCCCGGGCGACGGCGCGGCCGAGTCCGCGGCGTCCGCCGAGCCGGCCGCCGACCCGGCGGGGTCCGGCGTGCCCGACGACTCCGCCGGCCACGGCGGGCCCGCGGAGCCCGGCGACCGCACCGACCTCGCCGCCGCGCTGGCCCCCGCCGACGCCACCGTCGACACCGCGCCGTCCGGCACCGCCGCCGACGAGGGCGCGGCCCCCGCCGACGGCACCGGCCCCACGGACACCGAGGCCCCCGCCGGCGCGCCCGAGGCCACGCCCGAGGCCGCGGACCACGACCCCGCGGCGGCCGCCGACGCCCACGACGAGCACCCCGCCGCCTCCTACGTCCTGCGGGTGAACGGCATCGACCGGCCGGTCACCGACGCCTGGATCGGCGAGTCGCTGCTGTACGTGCTGCGCGAGCGCCTCGGCCTGGCCGGCGCCAAGGACGGCTGCTCCCAGGGCGAGTGCGGCGCCTGCTCGGTCCAGGTGGACGGGCGGCTCGTCGCGTCCTGCCTGGTGCCCGCGGCCACCGCGGCGGGCAGCGAGGTCCGCACGGTCGAGGGCCTCGCGCAAAACGGCGTGCCCTCCGACGTCCAGCGCGCGCTGGCCGCCTCCGGTGCCGTGCAGTGCGGCTTCTGCGTACCGGGCATGGCGATGACCGTGCACGACCTGCTGGAGGGCAACCACGCCCCCAGCGAGCTGGAGACCCGCAAGGCGCTGTGCGGCAACCTGTGCCGCTGCTCCGGCTACCGGGGCGTGCTGGACGCCGTCGAGGAGGTCGTCAAGGAGCGTGCGGAGGCCGCGGAGGCCGCCTACGCCCAGGAGGAGGACCCGTCGGACGAGGCGGACGGACCGGCCGGGGCGGCGCCGGCGGACACCGCCCGCATCCCCCACCAGGCGGGCCCTGCCGACCCCATGGGCCACGCTCCGCACCACCAGGATCCGCACACGGGAGGCTCCGCATGAGCGGCACGTCCGATGGCGCAGGTGCCGTCACCGCGACCCTCGCGGCGGGCGACCAGATCCCCGTCGAGGCGCCGCCGCACGGCCTGGGCGTCTCCCTGCCGCCCGCCGACGCCCCGGCGAAGACCGAAGGCACCTTCCCGTACGCCGCCGACCTGTGGGCCGAGGGGCTGCTGTGGGCGGCGGTGCTGCGCTCACCGCACCCGCGCGCCCGGATCCTGTCCATCGACACCGCGCCCGCGGCACAGATGCCGGGCGTACGCGTCGTCGTCACGCACGAGGACGTCCCCGGGGACGCGGGCCACGGCCGGGGCACCGCCGACCGCCCGGTCTTCGCCAAGGACGAGGTCCGCCACCACGGCGAGCCGATCGCCGCGGTGGCCGCCGACCACCCCGACACGGCCCGGCTGGCCGCCGCCGCCATCGCCGTCGAGTACGAGGTCCAAGAAGCCGTCACCGACCCCCAGCTCGCCTTCGAGGCCGAGCCGCTGCACCCCGACGGCAACCTGATCCGGCACATCCCGCTCCGCTTCGGCGACGCCGACGCCGTGGGCGAGGTGATGGTCGAGGGGCTCTACCGGATCGGCCGCCAGGACCCGGCGCCCATCGGGGCCGAGGCCGGGCTCGCGGTGCCGCGCCCCGACGGCGGCGTGGAGATCTACACCGCCTCCACGGACCCGCACACCGACCGCGATCTGGCCGCCGCCTCCTTCGGCCTGGAACCGGAGCAGGTCAAGGTCGTGGTGACCGGCGTGCCCGGGGCCACCGCCGACCGCGAGGACCCCGGCATCCAGCTCTCGCTCGGCCTGCTGGCGCTGCGCACGGGCTGCCCCGTCAAGCTCGCCGCCACCCGCGAGGAGTCCTTCCTCGCGCACGCCCACCGCCACCCCACGCTGCTGCGCTACCGCCACCACGCGGACGGCGACGGCAAGCTGGTCAAGGTGGAGGCGCAGATCCTGATGGACGCCGGCGCCTACGCCGACACCTCCGCCGACGCGCTCGCCGCCGCGGTGTCCTTCTCCTGCGGCCCCTATGTCGTCCCGCACGCCGTCGTCGACGGCTGGGCGGTGCGCACCAACAACCCGCCCTCCGGCCACGTACGCGGCGAGGGCGCGATGCAGGTCTGCGCCGCCTACGAGGGCCAGATGGACAAGCTGGCCGCCCGCCTGGGCCTGGAGCCCGACGAGATCCGGCTGCGCAACGTCATGGCCACCGGCGACCTGCTCCCCACCGGGCAGACGGTCACCTGCCCCGCCCCGGTCGCCGAACTCCTGCGCGCCGTGAAGGAGGCACCGCTTCCCGAACTGCCCAAGGACACCCCCGAAGCCGAGTGGCTGCTGCCGGGCGGCCCCGAGGGCGCCGGCGAGCCGGGCGCGGTGCGCCGCGGCGTCGGCTACGCGCTGGGCATGGTGCACATGCTCGGCGCGGAGGGCACCGACGAGGTCTCCACCGCCACCGTCAAGGTCAGCGGCTCGGTCGCCACCGTCATCTGCGCCGCCGTCGAGACCGGTTCGGGCTTCTCCACCCTGGCGCGGCAGATCGTCCAGGAGACCCTCGGCGTCGAGGAGGTGCACGTCGCGGGCGTCGACACCGACCAGCCGTCGGCCGGCCCGGCCTGCCACGGCCGGCACACCTGGGTCTCCGGCGGCGCCGTCGAGCGCGCCGCGAAGATGGTCCGCACCCAGCTCCTCCAGCCGCTGGCCCACAAGTTCGGGATGTCCACCGAACTCCTCCAGATCAACGACGGCAAGATCACTTCGTACGACGGCGTGCTCAGCACCACCGTCGCGGAGGCCCTGGACGGCAAGGAACTGTGGGCCACCGCCCAGTGCCGCCCGCACCCCACCGAGCCACTGGACGACGAAGGCCAGGGCGACGCCTTCGTCGGCCTCGCCTTCTGCGCCATCCGCTGCGTCGCCGACGTCGACATCGAACTGGGCACCATCCGGGTCGTGGAGATGTCCGTCGCCCAGGACGTCGGCCGGGTGCTCAACCCGCGGCAGCTGCGGGCCCGTATCGAGGCCGGCGTCACCCAGGGCCTGGGCGCCGCCCTGATGGAGAACCTGCGCACCACCCGCGGCCAGGTCCGCCACCCCGACCTGACCGGCTACGCCCTGCCGACCGCGCTGGACGCCCCCGACATCCGCATCGTCAAGCTCGTCGAGGACCGCGACGTCGTCGCCCCCTTCGGCGCCAAGCCCGCCAGCGCCGTCCCGGTGGTCACCTCTCCGGCCGCCGTGGCCTCCGCGGTCCGCGCCGCCACCGGCCGCCCCATCGGCCGCCTCCCGATCCGCCCCCAGGCGGCGGTGGCCCAGGTGGTGCGGCAGTAGGGGCCAGGGACCCGCCTTCTGACAGCCTGGTGCCATGCACGAGAGCCCGGAAGATCTTGCCTGGTTACAGCGCCTGCTCGACGACTCGTACGCCGCGGCAGGCCCGCACCTGCGCTCCATCGTCACCGAGGAGCGCCGCCTCGACGCCGCTGGAGTGGTCGCCGAGATGGACGCCATGCGCGTGATGGCGCTGGCCACCACGACGGCCGGGGGCGAGCCCCGGGTCGGTCCGGTCGACGGACTGTTCTACCGGGGGCGCCTCCACTTCGGGTCGGGAGCCGATTCGCTGCGGTTCCGGCACCTGCGCGCCCGCCCCGCCGTTTCCGCCTCGGTCATCGACGGCGAGCGGCTGCAGATCACGGTGCACGGCAGAGCGCGGGAGGTGTCCCCGGCGGACGACCAGGACCTGGCGTCGTTCCTGACCGGGGTGTACGGGCGCGAGGCGTGGGACGGCTGGATGAGCGCGCTGCCGTGGGCCCGCATCGAACCCGACCGGATGATCACCTTCCGCAACCAGGGTCCAAAGGGGCGTTAGGGCCTGCCCGAGGTTTCTCCTGGGGCTTCACGACTGACCGGGGACTTACGACTGACCGGGGACTCACGACCGTCCAGGGCCTCACGACCCACCCGGAGCTCAGGGTCTCCGGATCTCCGGAGACCCACGCACCGCCCGGCGGTCCACGCTCCGTCACGGCGATTGTCAGTGCCGTCACTTACAGTGAATTCCGATGTGCGGAGTGGAGTCGGGTGGGTGGGAGGAAGAAGGCCGAAGGGGCCAAAGTGCTTGCGGTGGAGGGGAATTGGAGGATGCTGGGGCGGCCGGAGTGAGCTGACCGGGCATGGGGGCCGCGGGGGCGGCGGGGAGCGCGAGGCCGAGGGGGCGGGATGCCGCAGGAATGGGCGGGGGAGTCGGGGCGGGACCGGGCCGTGGAGCGGTACGTCCAGGAGCTGTTGGTGCGCAGGCCGGGCAGCCGGCCGGAGCTGCCGGCCACGCTGCTGCTGGGGCCGCGTGGCAGCGGTAAGACGACGGTGCTGCGGCATCTCGCGGACTGGGGCCGGCGCGCGCCGGTGGCCCGGCTCGATCTGGCGGCGCTGGGACAGGAGGGGCGTAAGCCGATCGACGTGCTGGCCGCGCTGGTCTTTCAACTGAACGAGAAGAAGAAGGACTTCGCGAGGCTGCGGTTTCCGGCGTTCGGGCTGCTGACGATCGCCGTCGCGGCCCGGATGGAGGCGGCCGACCGCGACGCCGCCGTGCGGCAGATGGAGGAGGCGCTGGTCGGGCCGCCCAGCAGCCGGACGGAGGTGATCAATCAGCTGGCCACGTATGCCGCCACGGTCCTGGGCGCCCCGACGGCGGTGACCGCGGCGCTGCCCCTGCTGCCCGAGTGGCGGCGCCACTGGGCGCGGCTGCGGGTCCGCTGGCGGCTGGCGCGCATCCAGCGGCGCAGCCGCGGCGGCGGCTCCGTCGACGGCTTCCTGATCGACCTGAACCAGCGCTACGGCGACCGCGAGGAGGCCGAGCGGCAGCGTGCCGAGGCGGTGCTGTTCGACGCCTTCCTGGACGATCTGCGGCGGGCCTACGGCTCGCGCGGCGGCGACAAGCGGCGTACGACGCAGTGTCTGGTGCTGCTGGACAACGTCGACAGTCCATTGGGCAACGACTTTCTCAGGGCGCTGCTGGACGCGCGGAGAAAGGGCGGCACGCCCGATCCGCTGCTGGTCCTGGCCACGGCGGGCAGCTATCCGGCGGCGCTGGAGAGCTTCGCGTTCGGCGGGCCGCGGCGGCCCGGTGCGCTGCCCGGCCGGTGGCCCGCGGAGGAGGAGGGGTTCGTCCCGGAGCGGGTCGTCAAGGGGCTGGTGGTGGGCCGGCTGCGGGACCTGGTCCGCCATGAGGTCGAACAGCAGGCCGAGGAGGTGCTGAGGTCGGTCGGCCGCCGGGCGCCGGCGCCCGCTGCCGACAACGGCGTGCAGTGGCTGGGCTGGGTGGTGCACGAACTCACCCGCGGGCATCCGGCGGGCACCGCACAGTTGCTGGCGGCCCTCCTGGAGTACCCGGCACAGACCGCCTGGGAGGAGCGGCTGCGGCAGGCCCTGCAGCCCTCGTCCGCCGTTGTCGACGCCCTGCTGGAGCGGCTGTTGCCGATAGACGCGAGCGGGGAGCTCACACAGGCGCTGGCCCACGCCGCGGCCGCGGTCGACCTCGCCCAGACGCAGGCCGGCCGGGTGCTGTGGGGCGAGTCCAGCGCCCGCGTCCAGGAGGAGTTCAACGACTTCTGCGCGGACGTGCTGCGCACCATGCACCTCGACAGCGCGGACGAGGAGGCCGACGGCCGCACGGAGACGCCCCACCCGCTGCTGCGCTTCCTGTTGCTGCGCAGGCTCGCGGCGACCCCCGAGGACGGGCCGCCCGGCACCATCCGGGGGTGGCGGCCCGTGCACGACGCCCTGCGCGAGCGGGCGGCCACCACCGGCGAGCCGGGCAACGCGGCGTACCACGCCCTGGCCGGGGGAGACCTGGCCGCGGCCGCCGCCCATCTTGACGAGATCTTCGACCGGGTCACTCCCGAGGAGTGGTGCGCCGAGCTGTGCAGACTGCGCCGCGCCCCGCTCGCCCAAGCGGGCGGAGCCCTCGACCAGCCGTTGTGGGAGCACTATGAGCGGCTGGTGGAGCACCTCAACGACGGCGCCGTCGAGCAGCGGCTGCGGACCATCACCCGGCTGCTCGCCGCGGTGTGGATCGGCCCCGAGCCGCCCGACGACCCGCGTACGGATCGGGTCGGCGACCCGTATCGCGACCCCCTCGGCGATCCCGGCGCCGAGCTGTACGGCGAGATACAGGCCCGCTTCCACACCCTCGCGGTGCACGCCGACAGCGTGCCGTGGACCTCCGCGCTGCTGCGGAAGGCCAAGCAGTACGGAAAGGAGCCGTGGCTGTGAGCACACGTGTCTTCGAACCACCCAGGCCGCCGCGGCGCTGGGGGCTGTGGATCGTCTCGGTGCTGGTGGCGGCCGCGGCCCTGGCGGGTGCCGCGATACGGATCGCGGAGACGGCCGGACGGTGCGGCGAGGGCGTGCACCAGGCGGCCGGCGGCGAGTGCGTGGGGGTGACGGACGGTGCGTACACCTTCGAGAACATGCACGGTCTGAGCGACAAGATCCGCGCCGAGAACGAGAGGGTCGCCCGGTCCGGTGAGCCGTCGGTCGCCGTCGCCTATCTGGAGGCCATGGCGGGCGGATTCGCCGACCGGGGACCGGAGGCCACCCGGCAGGCCGTCAGTGGCGCCTACCTCGCCCAGCGGACGCTCAACACCGAACGCGCGACACTGCCCAAGATCCGACTGCTGCTCGCCAACACCGGTAAAGGCGACCGTAGTTGGCGCCAGGTGGTCGACCAGCTCATCGCGATGAAGGGCCCAGAACACCTCGTGGCAGTGGTGGGCTTCGGACAGAGCAACGACCGGACGGCCGGCGCCGTGAAGCGGCTGCGCGCCGCCGGACTGCCGATGGTCGGTGCGACGGTGGCGGCGGACGAACTGGCCTCCCCCGCCGCCGGGTTCTACCGGGTCTCCTTCCCCAACCGCGACCAGACCGCGGCCGCCGCCGGCTACCTCAAGGAGCAGCAGCGCAGGCACCCCGGCTACCGCGTCCAGGTGATCAGGGACGGCAATGAGGAGGACGCCTACAACACCTCGCTCTACGAGGACTTCCGGGCGGCGGCACGGCGCGCGGAGCTGGACGTGGACGACGGGGTGATCCCGTTCCGCTCGGGGGAGGGCGAGGAGGCGACGGCGGGCAATGCGCTGTCCCTGGTCGCCGACAAGGTCTGCGACGACCCCGAGCCGCCGGACGTGGTGTACTTCGCCGGCCGCGGCCGGGAGCTGCGCCGATTCATCGAGGCGGCCGGTGAGGGCGGCAGGCGCTGCCCCACGACGGTGCTCTCCGGCTCCAGCGCGCTGGGCGTCTACTTCGGCACCGGAGGAGAGGGGCACCGCGACGAGCTCGCGTTGCTCGCCAGACGCTGGAAGTACAGCGGGCTGACCGTCCACTACACGGCGTTCACCCACCCCGAGATATCCAAGGAGGTCTACGGCGGCGCTCGGAACGGGGCGTTCGCCGAATTCGAGCGGACCTTCAGCAAGGAGGTCGGCGGCCCGGCCACCGGCCTCGCCAGCGGCCAGGCGATGCTCGGCCATGACGCGACGTACACCGTCGGCAGAGCCGCCCAGAAGGCCGTCGCGGTCTACGGCACCCGGCGGGTCACCGACCGGATGGTCCTGGCCATGCTGGAGCAGACCAACGGCAGGTCCCGGGTCCGCGGCATCAGCGGCTACATAGCCTTCGACCCGGACACGGGCGAGCCCGTGGACCGCCCGCTGGCCCTGGTGGAACTCCGCCCCCCGACGGCCACCGGCGAGGCCAGGGACATCTACCGTTTTGTGACCGCGCTCCGCACCGGCCGGTGAGCCGCGCGGCACGCTGTGCCGGCGCTGCCACCGCTTGAAGTGGCTCGCATCGCAAGGGCGGCACCCCTGCTGGGATGCCGCCCTCTCCCCCTGCCTGCTCAAGGCACTGGAGGCCGTGGCGGGATTCGAACCCGCGTAACTCGCTTTGCAGGCGAGCCCCTGAACCACTCGGGCACACGGCCGGGTTGCGGTGTGCTTCCGACTGTAGGCCGCGGGGTGGGGGAGGGGGCAAGGGTGCGGGGCGGGCCGCCATGGAGCCGCAATACGGGGCAACACGAGGTTCATCAAGCCCCGTGGGGCGGCCGACGGCTCAGGGGTGCGGCCGGGTGTCGCGTACGGCGACCAGGCCGTTGAAGACGCCGATGTACGCCGTGCCGTCCGGGCCGAGGGTGATCGGGGCCCAGTTGTTGTCGTAGAGCGGGCCGGTGCCGGTCAGACGCTTGAAGCGGGTCCGGCCGGTGCGGAAGTCGACGGCGGTCAGGTACCAGGCGTCGATGCCCAGGCGGTGGGGGTCCTTTGTGTAGCAGTAGAGCAGGCCGTTGACGGTGGAGAGCTTGGCGACGGTGGAGGGGGAGTGCTCCTTGCTCTCCCAGACGGTGTCGCAGCCGCTGCCGTCCGGCCGGATGTCGATCCTGGTGATGCCTCCGACGACCGACTTCCCCAGGAGCAGCGAGGTGACGTTCTCGTAGCCGTAGTTGTTCTCGACGACGAGGCTGCGGCCGTAGCCGATCAGGGAGTTGTCGGTGGTGGAGGCGCCGGCGGTGAAGACCGGGACCTTGCAGACCAGGCGGCCGGCGTCCGGTCCGGTGCGGCGGTGGACCAGCACGTTCATCCGGTCGTCGGCGTTGTCGGTGATGGCCACGTAGGGGTGCGAGGCGTCGCCGAGCAGCGTGGGCGTGGTGCCGGACCCCTGGTTGACGGAGCCCGGTTTGCCGCCCGTACCGCGGTCGTAGGTCCGCCGCCACTGGATCCGCGGAGTGCCCCAGGCGTCCGCGCGCAGGCTGTACAGGGCGTGGTCGGAGACGAGGGAGATGCCGTCCTCGGCCGCCGAGAAGCTGTTCTGGATCTCCTCGCCGGGCAGCCGGAGGGTGCGTATCGCGCCGCTGTCCGGGGCGATGGTGCCGATCCGCCCCTTGCGCGTCACCCACCAGATCCGGCCGTCCCAGTCGGGCTGGACCGAGGTCACCGGATCGCACTGCCCGCGCGGGTGGAGGTTGCTCCAGCCGACGCAGTCGTGCGGGACGTACGGGGTCAGGTCCCAGTCGCGGTCGACGGCGAAGTGCCAGCGGCCGTCGGCGGACCGGCCGTGCGAGAGCCGCAGGACGTGCTGGCGGGAGTCGGCCAGGACGACGCGGTCCTTGTCGTCGAGGTAGAAGTAGGCGCCGCCCGAGGTGTCCTTGAAGATCTTGGAGAAGTCCAGGCGGGTGAGGGCCTCGACGGTGGAGGGGCGCTGCGGCAGCCGGTACTCGGCGAGCGTGTCCAGGCTCGCCGGGTCCAGGAGCTTGAGCCGGAAGCCCTGGAAGGTGCCGCAGACGGTCAGTATCCGGCCCCCGGAGTCGAAGGTGACGGTCGCGCACTCGCCGCCGAGCGCCGCCATCCGCTCGCTGCTGACGGCCGGGTCGGCGCCGAGCGGCCCGGGGAAGGGGTGGGTGTCGCTGCCGGCGCCGTCCCCGTGCATACCGGCCCGCCCGTTGGGCGCCAGGTACGGGTGCTGCGGCGGTGCCTGGTCCGCGGGCAGCGGGGCGGCGGTGGCCGGGGCGCCCTCGTACCGCGGGACCAGCCGGTGCCCCGGGGCGGGCGGTATCGGTGCCGCCCGCGCGGCCGGGGCGAGCGCCACCGGAGCCGGCAGCGTGAGTGCCAGAGCCGCCAGAGCCGTGGCCGTACGGGCCCGAAGTCCGCTCCGGCCGGGCCCAAAGAGCCTGTGTCGCATGGGAGTTCCTCATCCGTCCGTCGGCAACGGCGGCCGAGGCTAAGGCGGCGGGGCGCAGGAGTCCATGCCTTCCGGCGCGCCGCCACGCAGCGTTCACACCGCCCGACGGCCGGCGCCCGAACCGTGCGGCCTAGGACCGACGACCGACCCGATACCCGTCTCCCGACAGGGGCGCAACCGCCCTACGGCCCTTACGCTGGCCGGATGACCGCTGACCGCCCCGCACTGACCGCGCCACCCGGCGAGGGAGTCGCCGACGGCACCGCCGACGGCGTCCTCGGCCGCGCCCACCGGGCCCTGACCCTGGGCATCATCTCCGTCGTCTCCCTCGTCGCCTTCGAGGCCAGCGCCGTGAACACCGCGATGCCCGTCGCCGCCCGCGCCCTGGACGGCATCGCCCTGTACGCCTTCGCCTTCTCGGCCTTCTTCACCGCGAGCCTGTTCGCGATGGCGCTCTCGGGCGAGTGGAGCGACCGGCGCGGGCCGCTCGCGCCGCTGTTCACCGGGATCGCCGCCTTCGGGGCGGGGCTGCTGATCGCCGGCGGCGCGCAGAGCATGGGGATGTTCATCGCGGGCCGCGGGGTGCAGGGCATCGGCGGCGGGCTGGTGGTGGTCTCGCTGTACGTCGTCGTCGGGCGCGCCTACCCCGAGCGGCTGCGGCCGTCGATCATGGCGGCGTTCTCGGCGGCCTGGGTGGTGCCGGTGATCGTCGGCCCGCTCCTCGCCGGGACCGTCACCGAACAGCTCGGCTGGCGCTGGGTCTTCCTCGCCATCCCCGCGCTGATACTGCTGCCGCTCGCGGTGATGCTGCCGGCGCTGCGCACCCTGCCGCGTACGGAGCCGGGCCCGCACGGCGGTGTGCGGCACATCCTGACCGACCGGCGCTGCCGGCTCGCGCTGGCCGTCGCGGTCGGCGCGAGCCTGCTGCAGTACGCGGGCCAGCATCCGGCCTGGTCCGCGCTGCCGCTCGCGGCCGCCGGGCTGGCCCTGCTGGTGCCGGCCATCGTGCGGCTGCTGCCCCGCGGCACGTTCCGGGCGGCGCGCGGCCTGCCGACCGTCGTGCTGATGCGCGGCCTGGCGGCCGGTGCGCTGGTCGCCGCCGAGAGCTTCATCCCGCTGCTGCTGGTCACCCAGCGCGGCCTGTCCGCGACGCTCGCCGGACTCTCCCTCACCGGCGGCGGACTGACCTGGGCGCTCGGCTCGTACGTCCAGAGCCGACGGCGCCTCGAACCGCACCGGGAGCGCCTGATGGGCCTGGGGATGCTGCTGCTGGCGGCGGCGATCGCCATGGTGCCGCTGGTCCTGCTCGACGGGGTCCCGGCCTGGATCGTCGCGGCGGCCTGGACGGTCGGCGGCTTCGGCATGGGCCTGAACATCTCCAGCGGCGGCGTGCTCCTGCTCAAGCTGTCCCGCCCGGAGGAGGCCGGCAGCAACTCCGCGTCCCTGCAGATGTCGGACGCGCTGGGCAACGTCACCTTCGTCGGCATCAGCGGCGTCCTCTTCGTCGCCTTCGGCGGCGGCGCGGTTGCTGCGCATGCCTCCGCGACAACTGCCGCCGCCGGCTCGGCCGGCCATCCGGCGGCCTTCGCGGCGGTGTTCACGGCGATGGCCGTGGTCGCGACGACGGGGGCGGTGGTCTCCCCCCGTCTGAGACGGTAGCGCTGCGCTTGGCTGGCTTCCCACGTTGTCGGCTGGCCCGCCGTGGGGGTTGTTGTGGGTTCGCCTGCGGCGGGCCTCTCCGCTGCGCTTTGCTGTGGTCGACTTTTTGGCTTTCGCGCCGTGGCGCCTGCGGCGGGCGGTGCCGCTGCGCGGGGCTTTCGGGTGGCGGTGACGGGCCGGAGGGGCTGGGTGTCCGGACTGCTGCGCCCGTCCGCTGCGCTTGGCTGGCTTCCCACGTTGTCGGCTTTCCCGCCGTGGGGGCGTCGCGCCGTTGCGCCTGCGGCGGGCGGTGCCGCTGCGCGGGGCTTTCGGGTGGCGGTGACGGGCCTGCGGGGCTGGGTGTCCGGACTGCTGCGCT